>NZ_JBQFYL010000015.1:0-92858 GCF_056541465.1 Ruegeria sp. AH12
ACATTCAATCCGTCGAAACGAACCAAACCGCCCACATATCTCTTCAGTTATCCATCAATGTCAAAGAACAAAACACCCAAGACCCAAAAACAAGACCATCACGCCAAAACATCAGCGCAACCGCCCAATCAACAACCTCAGATGCCCCCAGTCTCTCCTGAGCGTCTCAACCGTCTCTCCGGCCCGTCTCCGCCATCTAAAGCGTCCCAACAACAACCTCAGCGCCGCCGGTGAAGGGGTATTTACGGATTAGGTCTGACACCTGCAACCCCCATTTTGAAAAAACTTCACATTTCTCGGCAGAAACTTGTTCAGTTTAATGAAAACAACAGGTTAGCTTCAGAAACTTCGCAGAAAACCTGCTGACCCATTGCTTCGATCCCAGCAAAGACCAACCATCCAGTGGAATCGTACCCAATGCTTGGTATGCACACCAGAGCCGGGTCAAAGAAAACGCCGCCCGAGTCTCCTCGGGCGGCACAACTCGCTTGAATAATAGTAGGCTTACTTCAGATCGAAGCGGTCCGCATTCATCACCTTGTTCCAGGCCGAGACAAAGTCACAGACGAATTTGCCCTCGGCGCCGACCTGACCATAGACCTCAGCCAGCGCCCGCAGTTGCGAGTTCGAGCCGAAGACCAGATCGACGCGGGTGCCGGTCCATTTGAGCTCACCGTTGGCACGGTCACGCCCTTCATAGACGCCTTTGCCAGACGGCTTCCATTCTGTGCTCATGTCCAGAATGTTGGTGAAGAAGTCTGTGCTGAGCGTTCCAACACGATCTGTGAACACGCCATGTTTGCTATCACCAAAGTTGGCGCCCAGAACACGCAGGCCACCCACAAGCGCTGTCATCTCGGGTGCTGACAGGGTCAGCAGCTGTGCACGGTCGACCAACAGTTCCTCGGGCGAAACAGTGTATTCAGCCTTCTGATAGTTACGGAATCCGTCAGCGGCGGGCTCCATCACGGCGAAACTGTCCACATCCGTCTGCTCTTGCGTCGCATCGGTGCGGCCCGGAGTAAACGGAACCTCGACCGCCTGACCACCAGCTTTCGCTGCCTGTTCGACACCTACAGCACCGGCCAGAACGATCACATCGGCCAGAGACACTTTCTTGCCCCCAGACTGCGCACCGTTGAACGCAGACTGAACGCCTTCCAGTGCGCCCAACGCCTTGGACAGTTTCATCGGCTCGTTCACATCCCAGTCCTTCTGCGGCGCAAGGCGGATACGGGCCCCGTTGGCACCACCGCGCTTGTCCGACCCACGGAAGGTCGAGGCCGAAGCCCAGGCGGTCGAGACCAGCTCGGGCACCGACAGGCCGGTGGCGGCGATCTTGGCTTTAAGGTCGGCAACATCCGCATCATCGACCAGATCGTGATCGACGGCTGGGACGTTGTCTTGCCACAACAGCTCCTCGGTCGGGGCCTCCGGACCGATGTAGGCCGCGCGTGGGCCCATGTCGCGGTGGGTCAGTTTGAACCAGGCGCGCGCGAACGCATCTGCGAACTCGTCCGGGTTCTCGTGGAAACGCTTCGAGATCGGGCCATAGATCGGATCCATGCGCATCGCCATGTCGGCGGTTGTCATCATGGTTTTGACCTTTTTCGACGGATCATGTGCTGCCGGGGCCATATCTTCTTCTTTGACGTTCACCGGCTCCCATATCCATGCGCCTGAGGGGCTTTTGGTCAGGTTCCAGTCATAGCCAAACAGCAGGTCGAAATAGCCGTTGTCCCATTTGATGGGATTCGCCGTCCATGCGCCCTCAATGCCCGAGGTGGTGGTGTCGTCACCCTTGCCTGATCCAAATTTGTTGATCCAGCCAAAGCCCATCTCTTCAATCGGAGCGGCCTCAGGATCCGGGCCAACCAAATCGGGGTCGCCTGCGCCATGCGCCTTACCAAAGGTGTGGCCACCTGCGACCAGAGCGACGGTTTCTTCGTCATTCATCGCCATCCGGCCAAACGTGTCGCGAATATCCCGACCCGAAGCCAGCGCATCGGGCTGTCCGTCTGGACCTTCGGGGTTCACATAGATCAGACCCATCTGCACAGCGGCCAGCGGGTTTTCCAGATCGCGTTCACCCGAATAACGACTGTGCGGATTGTCGGTCGGGGCCAGCCATTCGGTTTCCGAGCCCCAATAGATGTCTTCCTCGGGGGCCCAGATGTCTTCGCGACCACCAGCGAAACCAAAGGTCTTACCACCCATTGATTCAATCGCGCAGTTACCCGCCAGGATCATCAGGTCGGCCCAGGAAATCTGGTTGCCGTATTTCTGCTTGATCGGCCACAGCAGGCGGCGCGCCTTGTCCAGGTTGCCGTTATCCGGCCAGCTGTTCAGCGGCGCAAAGCGCTGGTTGCCGGTCGAAGCCCCGCCGCGGCCATCCGCCGTACGATAGGTCCCCGCGCTGTGCCAGGCCATCCGGATGAAGAAACCACCATAGTGGCCGTAATCTGCGGGCCACCAATCCTGTGAGTCCGTCATCAGCGCATAGAGGTCGTCTTTCAGCGCCTTCATATCCAGCTTCTGGAATTCTTCGGCATAGTCGAAGTCAGCATCCATCGGGTTTGAAGCTGGCGCATGCTGATGCAAGATCGACAGGTTCAGCTGATTGGGCCACCAGTCACGATTTGATCGTGTCCCGGCACCATGCATCACGGGGCATCCGCCCGTTTTGGGGTTATCACTTCCATCCATATCGATCTCCAATGCTGGCTAAGGACTTGCGGCTTTGCGCAGTAAAACTTGCAATCAACAAGATTACAGAAAGATGTCACCGATATCGTTTTCAAGCCTAAGCCCAGAATGATGATGCGGAAACTTCACTGATCTCTTGCGTCGCGCCCCGTATACCAAAGTGAAGCCATGAGAATAAGTTCTCTTTTCGGATGGCAACAATAGGTTTTTCTTATAGCTTAGCGGCTATTGAGGCAGACCCAATCCTCGCTTTTCAAAATGACCCTGTGTCCGAACTGAAATTGGCGATTGTGTTTCTACATCCTGCTCGGGCACAGTCGGCTGCATTACCACGCGCCGTTCCCCCTGATCCCCAATATCACGCGGCGCATCCAAAACGTTAAAGGCACTTATATGGAATTTGACTATGTCATTGTCGGTGGCGGCTCGGCGGGATCTGTCCTTGCCAACCGTCTAAGCGAAGATCCGAAAAAAACGGTTTGCTTGCTCGAAGCTGGGGGGCCGGGCGATCACCTTATTATTCGAATGCCCGCCGCCATCGTCGCTGCGTTACCGGGGCGCCCAAAGATCAGCAACTGGGCGTTCGAGACAGTTCCTCAACCCGGTTTGAACGGGCGCAAAGGCTATCAGCCGCGCGGCAAGGCCTTGGGTGGATCAAGCGCCATCAACGCGATGCTTTATGTTCGAGGGCAGCGACAGGATTATGATGGCTGGGCCGATCAAGGGTGCATCGGTTGGGATTGGGACAGCGTCCTGCCCTACTTCAAAAAGTCCGAGAATAACGAACAGGGCGCTGATGATTTGCATGGCGACAAGGGCCCGCTGCAGGTGTCACATCAAAAAGAACCACGCCCAGTGACCCATGCCTTTGTAGAGGCAGCAGAACAACTGCAACATAGACGCACCCAAGATTTTAATCGGGGCGATAATGAAGGCGTGGGTCTGTATCAGGTCACCCAGTTTCATGACCCGGACAGAAATGGTGAGCGCTGTTCGACCGCAGCTGCCTATGTCCACCCGGTGATGGATCGCCCCAATCTGACGGTGATCACCTATGCGCACGCAAAGGAACTGACCTTTGAAGGCAAACGCGCCACAGGTGTGATCTACAAACGAAAGGCGAAAGGCCCCGATCTTAGTGTATCTGCCAGGCTAGAAGTGCTGATCTGCGCCGGGGCGCTTCAATCGCCACAACTGTTGCAGCTTTCGGGGATCGGCGCCGAAGATGAGCTGCGCCAAAACGGAATACCAGTCCGGCATGCGCTGCCCGGCGTGGGCAAGAACCTGCAGGATCACCTGGATTTCATTCTGGCTTACAAAAGCAAGGACACGGATAACTTCGGACTTGGTCTCGTCGGTGCGGCGCGCCTGTTGGGCCACCTCTGGCGTTGGCGTAAGACCGGCGCGTCTATGGCGGCGACACCCTTTGCCGAAGGGGGCGCTTTCTTAAAAACCTCTCCGGATCTCGACCGCCCCGATATCCAGCTGCATTTCGCCATCGCGCTGGTCGATGATCACGCCAGAAAACTGCACTATGGCTATGGCTATAGCTGCCATGTCTGCAAACTGCGCCCCCACAGCCGCGGCTCGGTTGGGCTGCACAGCGCTGACCCGTTTTCCGCCCCTGCCATTGATCCCGGGTTTCTATCCGACGACCGCGATCTTGAAACCATGATCAAAGGCGCACGCATGATGCGCGAGATTATGCAAGCGCCTGCTCTGTCCAAGTTCAGGAAATCCGAAATGTTCGGAACCGACACCGCAACCACGGATGCAGATTGGGAACAGCATATTCGCGCCCGCGCCGATACGATCTATCACCCCGTCGGAACATGCAAAATGGGCCTGGATGATATGGCCGTGGTCGACCCCGAGCTTAAGGTGCACGGTATCGACGGACTAAGAGTTGTCGATGCCTCGATCATGCCGACGCTGGTATCGGGCAACACCAACGCTCCGACTATCATGATCGCTGAAAAAGCGGCTGACATGATCAAAGCTGCGGCGCGATGAACCAGGCTATTGCCCTTTCAGCAACGCCTCAAGACCAACGCGATAATTGGGGTACAGCAGTTGCACCCCAAGCTCATCCTTGATCCGATCATTCCGAACGCGCTTGTTTTCATTGTAAAAGCTGCGCGCCATCGGGGTCAGATCAGCTTCGTCATAGGGTACGGCTGGCGGCAGAGGCAGGCCTTGTAACTCGGCTGCGTAGCCGATCACATCCTGCGGCGGCACAGGTTCATCATCACACACATTGTACACTGCGCCAGGATTGGGTGCCGTCATAGAGGTCGCCAAAACCTGCGCGATATCGTAGACATGGATGCGTGAAAACACCTGCCCTGGCTTGATGATCCGCCGCAACCCACCGCGTTTAAGCTTGGAAAACGGCCCCCGCCCCGGCCCGTAAATCCCCGCCAGGCGGAAGATATGAACGGGCAGCCCTGGAATGGCCTTCCATTGCTCCTCGGCCCGCAAACGCCAGCAGCCCCGCTTCGCCGTCGGCGCAGGTAGGGTCGCTTCGTCTACCCAGGCGCCCTGATGGTCGCCATAAATCGCCGTGGTAGACAGATAGCCCACCCAGGTGAACTGAGCCGCCCGCGCCGCAATCTCATCCCTCAACGCCGCCAGAACAGGATCGCCCTCTTCGGTCGGCGCCGTGGAAATCAGAACATGTGTCACACCGTCCAGGTCTGGCATCTCTCCGGACCAGACCAGGGGCACGGCCCCAGACGCTCGGATCGCAGCCATGCCATCCGCGTCACGCGTGGTCCCGATGATGTTCCACCCATCCGGCGCCAAGCGGCGCGATAGGGCCTGCGCCGAATAGCCGTGGCCAAAAGAGAAAAGCGTTCGTGTCATCCCCCCTAGATGATCTGGACGGAACCGGGATGCAAGCACCTCATGGACGACTTGATTCGAATCCCCTCCTGCGCCTTTCATGACAGCATGACCAACAAAACACCCGACCTGCATGCCGCCTATGCGCTGACCTCACCCGAGGACAATAAACGTCTCTATGCCGAATGGGCAGGCGACTATGATGACGGTTTCGCCATGCGCGAGGATTATCAGCTGTATATCCGCACCGCCCGCGCCTTTGTCGGCGCCTTCGGGCAGGGCCCGGTGCTGGACGTGGGCGCAGGCACCGGCCTTTGCGGAGCAGTTCTGACCCGCTTGGGCGTAGGACCAATCGATGCCACCGATATCAGCGCAGAAATGCTGGAACAGGCCATGCGCAAGGATATCTACCGTGATGCGATCGAGGCCGACCTCAACATCGGTATCCCCGTGCCGCGCCATAGCTATTCGGGCATCGTATCCTCAGGCACTTTCACCCATGGGCACCTCGGCCCCGAGGTACTGCCCAGCTTGCTACGCGTTGCTCGTCCAGGCGCTCAATTCGCGCTGTCGATTAATACGAAGCATTTTGAAAAACTGGGCTTTGCCAAAGCGCTCCGCCAGTTGGAACGGGGTCAGATCCAAAACCTCACCCTGCCCGAAGTCAAAATCTACGGCGATCTCGCCGCCGGCCCCAACAAAGACGATACCGCTTATATTGCACTGTTCGAGCGCATCTGATCCAAACTTCATCTGGCCAAAAATATCCCGGGGGAGGCGCGGCGTGCCGCGCCGGGGGCAGAGCCCCCTACCGCCCTTTCCAAACCGGATCGCGCTTTTCAGCAAAGGCGCGCGCGCCCTCCAGATTGTCCTCGGACCCGTACAGCACATCCACACTGGGCAGCTGCCGCTTTGTGATCCGGTTCATCGCGTCCTGGAACTTCGCATCCTCAGCGTCACGCACGATCTCCTTGATCGCTGCATATACCAGAGGCGGACCGCTGGCCAACAGCCGCGCTAGCTCCCAGGCGCGATCCATCAATTGATCGCCGGGCACAATCTCATTGACCAGCCCCCAACGATGCGCCTCATCCGCGTCGAACCAGCGCCCGGTCAGCAACAGCTCCATTGCGATATGATACGGGATGCGCTTGGGCAACTTGACGCTGGCCGCATCGGCCACTGTCCCTGACCGTATCTCGGGCAAGGCAAAACTGGCGTGATCTGCTGCGATGATCATGTCAGCGCTCAGCGCCAGTTCCAGCCCGCCACCGCAGGCGATACCATTGACCGCAGCGATCACAGGCTTGTTCAGGCCGCGCAGCTCCTGCAACCCTCCAAACCCGCCGACGCCATAATCGCCATCCACCGCATCCCCATCAGCGGCCGCTTTCAAATCCCAGCCGGGGCAAAAGAACTTCTCTCCGCCACCGGTCAGGATCGCCACGCGCAGCTCGGGATCATCGCGGAACTCCTGAAACGCTTCACCCATGATCCGGCTTGTGACCAGATCAATCGCATTTGCTTTGGGCCGGTCCAAAGTAACTTCGAGAATTGCGCCATCTCGGCGGGTTTTGATCGGACTCATTGGCTTGCCTTTCGGATCAGCGCATCCACTGCAACCGCGTCCTCGGTGGTGCAGATCAGCGGGTTAATCTCAACTTCTTCGACTGTTGCCGCATTGGCAATGACATAGTTCTGCACCGTCTCGACTGCGTCGAGAATGGCATCCATATCAGCGGCAGTTTTGCCACGATACCCGGCCAGCAGAGGTGCACAGGCCAGCTTGCCCAGCGCCGCCTGAACAGCGGCCCGAGAGGACGGGATCAGGACCGAAACCGTGTCGCGCAGGATTTCCGTCAGTACCCCTCCGGCCCCGAGGGTCAGAACATAGCCATGCGCCGCGTCGCGGGTCACGCCGATCAACATCTCGGCCACAGCACCATTTGCCATCTCCTCGATCAACACCGTATCGGTGCCAATCGATCTGGCGGTTTCGGTCAGATCGGATCGCGCAACGCCCAGCCGAACTGCACCATGTTCAGACTTATGCGCCAGCCCGACGCCTTTCACGGCAAAGGGCTCTTGCAGGTCGTTTGGAATTTGCTCCGCGTCTTCCGCCGCGACCTCGCAACTGCGCGGAATGCGCAGACCAAAATCCGCGAGGGCCGATTTCGCCTCTGCCTCGCTCAGAACCTGATCTGCGGGTGCATCCGAAGGCAGCAACACCGGATCAGACGCGGGCGGCAAAGGTCGCGCTGCAGCTTCAACGGCTGACAATGCCTCATGCAGCCCGGAAAAGGGCACCACCCCGCCATCTGACAATTGCTGCGCCACATGTTCAGGCATCAGCTCCGGCAAGGTCGCCGTCACCGCGAATGGCCGTCCTGTCGCAGCAACACAGTTCAACGCGGCCTGCGTGGCGCAAGCCCAATCTGTCGCATCGGTGTGCGGATAATCCACGATGGACATGGTCATGGCCTTGTCCCGCCCGGTCATCCCCGACCAGGCGCGGGTCATCGCCTCGGTATCCCGCCAAATATAGGTGTGATAATCCAGCGGATTTGCCAGCGCCACCATTGGGCCCAGGGCGGCACGTAGGTCCGTGCGCTGTTGATCGGTCAGGGGTGGAAAATACAGGTCTCGCCCTTCGGCCATGTCAGCGGCCAGGCTGGCCTCGCCCCCGGAACAGCTAATCATGCCCAAACCGTTTCCGTCCAATCGCCCCGCAACATGCAACAGCTTGAGGCATTCCAGAAAACTGGGGATATCATCCAGTCGCGCGATGCCCAGACGATCCAGAAACGCCTGCGCCCCTGCATCGCCACCCGCCAGTGAGGCTGTGTGCGAGATCGTCGCCGCCTGCGCATGATGCGACCGGCCCATCTTCAACGCTATGATGGGCACGCCACGGTTCTGAGCTTTTGCGGCCAAAGCCTCCCATTTCCGCAGATCACCGAACCCTTCGATATGAACACCAATCGCGGTGATCCGGTCATCATCCAAAAGGGCTGACGCAATATCGGCCTGATGCGTCTGCGCTTGATTCCCGCAGGTCAGCATGAAGGCCAGCGGCAGCGCGCGTTGCTGCATCGTCATGTTGATGGCGATGTTCGAGCTTTGCGTCAGGATCGCCACACCTCGGTCAACCGGCCGCATTCCGTGCTGATCCGGCCAGATTGCGGCGCGTTCCAACCCGTTGACGAAGCCATAGCAATTCGGTCCAAGAATCGGCATGTCCCCTGCCGCAGCAACCAATTGGGCCTGAAGATCAGCGCCCTGATCATCCTCGGCCTTGGCTTCGGTAAACCCGGACGCAAAGCAAACCGCACCGCCCGCGCCCGCTGCGAACAGTTCTGAAACCACAGGAATCGTGGCATGGCGATTGATGCCAATAAAGGCCACGTCCGGCGGACGCGGCAAATTCGCAATCGAGGGCACAGCACGCTCACCCGCGACCTGATCCGCCTTGGGATGAACCGGCCAGATATCCCCTGCGAACCCGAACTTTCGAGCCTGAGCGATAACGTCTGCACACCATGCCCCGCCGCCGATCACGGCCATCGATGACGGGTTCAGAACACGCCCCAGGGGCCTCATGCGCCCAGCGCCCTCAGCAGGTCCCGGCTGATGATATGGCGCTGTATCTCGCTGGTGCCGTCCCAGATACGTTCGACCCGTGCATCGCGCCAGAACCGTTCCAGCGGATAGTCATCCATCAGACCCATCCCGCCATGAACTTGAATGGCTGCATCGGTCACTCGTGCCAGCATTTCCGAGGCAAAGAGCTTGGCTGACGCAATTTCTCGGTTCGCGGGCAGGCCTTTGTCTAGCCGATCCGCCGCCGCCAAGGTCAACAAATCCGCCGCGTCGATTTCGGTGATCATGTCGGCAATCTGGAAGGATACACCCTGAAACTTGCCGATCTTCTGGCCGAACTGCTCGCGCGTGGCGGCATAGTCCAGCGCATAGTCAAAGGCCCGGCGCGCGCGCCCGACCGACATGGCGGCCACGGTGATCCGGGTGGCATAAAGCCAGGTATTCATCACCTCGAACCCGCCATCGACCTCGCCCAGAACCTGGCTGTCGGGCAAGCGACAATCATCGAAATCCAGAACCATGTTCTTGTAGCCGCGATGGCTGACCGACTTGTACCCATCCCGGATCGTGAAACCAGGCGTGCCGCGATCCACCAGAAAGGCGGTGATCCGCTTTTTCGGCCCTTTAGGCGTCTGATCCTCGCCCGTCGCGATGAAGACGATGATGAAATCCGCGTGTTCAGCGCCCGAGATGAAATGCTTGGTCCCGTTGACCACCCAATCGCCACCATCCCGAACGGCGGCACATTTCATCCCGCGCACATCCGATCCCGCGCCGGGCTCAGTCATGGCCAACGCATCCATCCGCTCACCCCGTACGGCTGGCATCAGGTACCGTTCGACCTGCTCGCCTTCGCAGGCCATCAGGATGTTCTGCGGACGTCCGAAGAAATGGTTCAACGCCATCGACCCGCGACCCAGTTCCCTCTCGACCAGCGCGAATTCAAGATGGTTCAAACCCGCACAGCCGACGCTTTCGGGAAAGTTACAGGCGTAAAAGCCCAGCTCGATCGTCTTACGCTTGATCTCAGCCGCGATCTCTTGCGGGACTTCGCCGGTGCGTTCGACCAACTCTTCATGCGGGTAAATCTCGTTCTCGACAAAGCTGCGCACGGTCGAGGCGATCATTTCCTGTTCGTCGGACAGACCATATTGCATCTGAATTCTCCAAATCTGAACCTGCGCGTATCGTGACCGGGCTTGAGAATCTGATCATGCAGAGATAGCCATTTACCATGCGAGTTTGGACTAAATCCGCTGCCGCAGCGCAGCAAATCGGTGTGCTTCTGTTCGATGGGTTCTCAAACCATTGCCTGGCCAACACGGTTGAGCCGCTGCGGGCTGCAAACATGCTGTCTGGGCGGGATCTGTATCGCTGGACGTTTCTATCCCTTAACAACGGGCCAGTGACATCTTCATCGGGTTTGCAGGTCGCACCGCATGATAGGCTGCAAAACGCAAGCGGTGACATGTTGATGGTGATGCCATCCTACGGGTTTCAGGCCCATAGCGGCTGGCATACTCTTTCGGGTCTCAGATCGGCTGCATCGCGTTATGAAACTCTGGCCGGGTTGGACACTGGCAGCTGGTTGCTGGCTTTGGCCGGTCTGCTGGATGGGCATCGCGCTACCATTCACTGGGAAGAACTGACTGGATTTACCGAGCGTTTCCCCGAGGTTGATGCAGTGCGCGAACGATTCGTGATTGATCGGAACCGCATCACCTGTTCTGGCGCGATGGCCGCGTTTGATCTGGTTTTGCACCTGATAGGACAGGCACAGGGCCAGGCATTGGCGCTAGAAGTGGCCCAGCTGTTCATGACCCGCGATTCAGCCCGATCCCATACGGGTGGCGCAGGCGCGACCAGCGGATATGTGAACAAGGCGTTGGCGCTGATGCAGGAACATCTGGAAGTACCCCTACCGGTGTCCGAGATCGCCCGCCGCGTTGGCCGGTCTCACAAGGCGCTTTCGGTGCGGATGCAATCCGAGTTAGGTGCAGGGCCGGCGCAGGTCTATCGGCGGTTGCGGCTGAACCTGGCCCGCAAACTTGTAACCGAAACGGACCTGACCATAGCCGAGATTGCCTTGCGCTCCGGGTACGAAGACCCCAGCGCCCTGACACGTGCGTTCAGGGCCGAATTCGGTATGGCTCCGCGTACATTGCGAGCGCGCTAGGTATACATTTGCTTTTTGTAAGCCCGCGTGCGGGTTGTCGCCTCAGCCGACCCGTCGTGATAGGTGCCAAACCACTTGTCGAACGGGATTTCCGAGGTGCCATAGTTGCACTCGAAATACCGGTGGTGCAGCTGGTGGAAAAAATCCCCAGCGCGCGCCGCCTCGGTGTCCCCGGCCTTGAGCTTTTCAAAGCCGGAATGCGAAAGAACCGGGCTGATCTGCTGGAAATACGTGTGGAACAGCAGATGCAACGGATGTGACGGAATGATCAGGTGGATGAAATAGGTGGTGAAGTACAGAAGGTTTTCAAACCAATGGTTCGAAATCCCAGACCACGGCCCGATATTCACATTGCGATGATGCACGGAGTGGACGTGTTTATACAGCTTCGGGTGATGCTCTAGCCGATGCACCCAATAGAAATGCAGACCTGACCACATGGGGATGAACAGCATCCATAGGACGAACCAAACCGGCGCGGTGGCCCAAGCTACGGTCGGGACATAGCCGTTGGCCATCGCCCAATAGATAACCCATTGATAGACGGTCGCCACTGTCATCGCGCTGCCCAGCGTCCACCAGATATTGTCCAGAACTTGATCGCGGAAGGTGAAGTTTCCGTTGTCGCGGGTCAGATCGCGGCGGTCGAATTTTTTGTACATGCCCTGCCCTTTGCGCATGTACAGCCACCAATGCAGGCCGCCCGCGACCAGGATTTGAGGCACCATGTTCAACAGCCAGATACGGACCATCCAACCGGGCGAAAAACTCTGCATCGACTCTAACTTTGGGAAAAACAGCGCATAGGCCGCGATGGCCAACCCCATGCATAGAGTCAAAGAGGTGATCTGCAACCACGCCCCGCTGTACCAATTCAGCACAGCAGCCGGTCGCGGCGGCCACTTGAACAACGGGTTCAATCCCACCGGGCCTTCGGGGTGATAATTCCAGCGGGCAGCTTCGGGGTCCTGAGCGGTGTCGGACATGGCAGTCACTCCGGGTATGAGGTCAGGTTGCGTAGTCCGAACCTTCGGCATCCAGCATCGCTTTAATCTCACGCAGATGCGCGGCGGCCTGATCGGGGTAGTCATCCAGTTCCTGAGCGGTCTTTTCGGCGATCTTGTCCGAGAGCACGCGCAAAGGCTGTCCGGTTTGTAGCGCGCGGATGTAGGTTTCGGCGGCGCGTTCGAAATAATAGAGTCTATTAAAGGCATCTGCCGGATCACTACCGATGATCAGAACACCATGGTTGCCCATGATCATGACCTTTTTCTTAGGGTCCGACAGCATTGAGGCACAGCGTTCACCCTCGCTTTCAAACGCGAGTCCGCCGAATTCCTCGTCAATGACATAGCGGTTGTAGAACGTGGCCGTATTCTGATCGATGGGTGGTAGATTGCTGTCTGCCAATGAGGCCAGCACAGTCGCAAAGATCGAATGCACATGCATCACGCATCGCGCGTGGGGACAGTGACGGTGGATCGAGCCGTGAAGCCCCCAAGCCGTTGGGTCCGGCGCGCCGGGTTGTGTCATCACGTCGGGATCATTCGCGTCCAGCAGCAACAGGTCCGAAGCCCGAATACGCCCGAAATAAATCTGATTGGGGTTCATCAGGAACTGCGTTCCATTCTCATTCACCGCCAGACTGAAGTGATTGGCCACGCCTTCATGCATGTTCAGACGTTCAGTCCAACGAAAAGTCGCGGCCATATCCACGCGCTGAGGCCAATGGTCGATATTGGGGCGAAGATTGGCAACACTCATGGCGTGACTCCCTAACGGCTGATACGTGTAAAGCCTGCCTCGCACGCAGAAGTTTGACCAACGAAAAAAACACCTCTATCTCATTAGTAAAACTTATGCTGAGGTTATGCACATGCAGAACTCCCTTCCACCTCTGGGCTGGCTGCGCACCTTCGAAGCAGCTGCGCGCAATCTCTCTTTCACCGGAGCAGCGCGAGATCTGAACATGACGCAAAGCGCAGTAAGTCAGCAGATCAAGTCACTGGAGGGTCATCTGGGTCAGCCTCTGTTCCTGCGTCGTCCCAAGGCGCTGGAGTTGACCGAGGCCGGAATCACCTATCTGCCCGTTGTGCGAGAGGCCTTTCGGACGCTGGTGCGTGGGACCCAGGCCGTGACGGGGGCGCAGCAGAATGCCGTTCAGGTTCAGTGCAACATCAGTTTCGCCGTGAACTGGCTGGCCCCTCGCCTGCCTGCGTTTCAGGCCGAACACCCGGATGTGCATTTGAACATCTTCACTGAATTGTGGGAGCCCCGGGAAATGGCCGAAGGCGCGTCGGTTGAAATCCGGTTCTCACTGCGCCCTGCCGATACTGTTCGAACCGAGTTGTTGCGGCAAGAATACTACTACCCTGTTTGCGCACCGGGTTTTCCGGCCACTTTGGATAGCCTGCAGAAACAGCCGCTGTTCGACTGTTCGAACCTGCTGTCAAACTGGGCAAGCTGGGCCGAAGAGCAGGGTCTAAATTGGCGGAAACCTACGATTACCTATGCGACGACATATTTAGTCTGCCTGTCGGCAGCGATGGCGGGGGGAGGGCTGTGCCTGGCTCATGACGCCATAGCGAGGCATCTGATCGAACAAGGGCAGCTGGTTGCCCCGTTCGATCATCGCGCACCCATGCCCGAGGCCTACTATCTGTTGCTCTCCCCTCAGGCCGAGGACAATCCGGGCGCGGTCGCTTTTGCGGATTGGATCAGGCGCGAGATCGGATAGCTCCCGCCCATCGTCGCTGCCCCTTGCGGGACATCTCCTCTGGTTGGGCCGGGCAGCGCTGGCGCGCTGCGGGCAGATTTTGTGATGATTTGATGACCTAAAATTACCGGGGTTGCACCCGACCGCGACTTCATGAAAGTTGAGCCATGGAATACACACCTTTCCCAAGCTGGCCCGATGTCGCCCCTCGTTTGATCGCCGTTGCCGCCGGGCGCGACGCCGCAGATATGGTTATTCGCGGCGGAGTATGGGTCAATGTACACAGCCGCGAGCTGTTGCCGGACCATTCAGTTGCCATTGCAGACGGGCGGATTGCGTTTGTCGGGCCGGATGCTTCGCATTGCATCGGCCCTGAGACGCAGATCGTCGAAGCAGAAGGGCGCTATATCCTGCCTGGTCTATGCGACGGCCACATGCATATCGAATCTGGCATGCTGACACCCGCCGAATTTGCGCGAGCCGTGATCCCGCATGGCACCACGTCAATGTTCACCGATCCGCATGAGATCGCAAATGTGCTGGGCCTAAACGGTGTGCGCATGATGCATGACGAAGCGATGATGCAGCCGGTGAACATCTTCACCCAGATGCCCTCCTGCGCGCCGTCGGCCCCGGGGTTGGAGACAACTGGCTACGAGATCACGCCCGAGGATGTCCGTGAAGCGATGGGCTGGCCCGGCATTATCGGGTTGGGTGAAATGATGAATTTCCCTGGTGTGATCCACGGTGACCCTAAGATGCTGGCCGAGATCGCAGCTACTCAACGCGCCGGGAAAACGGTAGGCGGACATTATGCTTCGCCTGATTTAGGGCCTGATTTCGCCGCATATGTCGCAGGCGGGCCTGCAGATGACCATGAAGGTACTTGCGAAGCCGATGCCATTGCCCGCGTGCGGCAGGGGATGCGCTCGATGATGCGGCTGGGCTCGGCCTGGTATGACGTGGAAAGTCAGATCACAGCCATCACCGAAAAAGGCTTGGACCCGCGCAACTTTATTCTCTGCACAGATGATTGCCACTCGGGCACTTTGGTGAACGACGGGCATATGAACCGGGTTGTGCGCCACGCGATTGCCTGCGGCTGCGATCCGCTGATTGCGCTGCAGATGGCCACGATCAACACCGCCACCCATTTCGGGTTAGAGCGTGAGATCGGTTCAGTCACTCCCGGGCGCCGGGCGGATATCATTCTCAGTTCCGACTTGACCACATTGCCGATTGAGACTGTGATTGCGCGCGGGCAGGTGGTCGCAGAGGGTGGTGAGATTACAGTTGACTGTCCACATCTGGACTGGCCTGACAACGCCCGCAATACCGTGCATCTGGGCCACGCGCTCAGCGCGGATGATTTCGAGATCAAACCCCCAGCGGGGGCCAACCGCGTACAGGCCAACGTGATCGGAGTTGTCGAAAACCAGGCCCCGACCAAAGCGCTGAAGGCGGAACTACCGATCATTGGCGGGCTGGTTGAAGGCGAAGGTGATGTCTGCCAGATCGCGCTGGTGGAACGTCACCAGGCAACAGGCGGGGTGACGAACGCTTTTGTCTCGGGCTTTGGTTATCAGGGCAAAATGGCCATGGCCTCGACCGTGGCGCATGACAGCCACCACATGATTGTGGTCGGCACTGACCGGGAACAGATGGCTCTGGCAGCCAACCGGCTGGCCGAAGTGGGCGGCGGGATCACTTTGTTCCGCAATGGGCAAGAGCTTGCGCTGGTCGAATTGCCCATCGCTGGTTTGATGTCCGACAGTCCCGCCGCCGAGGTTGCGGCCAAAGCTGAGAACATGGTCAAGTCTATGCAGGCCTGCGGCTGCACCCTGAACAACGCCTATATGCAGCACTCTCTTTTGGCGCTGGTTGTGATCCCGGAATTGCGGATCTCGGACCTTGGGCTTGTAGATGTGCGCACATTTGAAAAGATTGAACTTCTGGAACCACTGGCATGACAAAAATAAGAACACCTGATGCAATCGCACCGGAACAATTCACAGACCCCAAAGCTGCCGTAGCTCGGCTGGAAGTGCTGTACAAACAAGCCACCGAGTTTCTCTGCGACAACTTTGCCTCGGCCCTGCAAGATGGCGCGCCAGAGGAACGGATCAGAGCCTACTACCCGGAAATTCGCATCAAAACCGCGTCTTACGCGCAGGTCGACAGCCGGTTGAGCTTTGGCCACGTATCCGAGCCCGGCATTCACGCAACTACCGTCACCCGGCCCGATCTGTTCCGATCCTATCTGGTGCAACAGATCGCCCTGCTGATCAAAAATCATGGTCAACCGGTGACCATCAGCGCATCTGATACGCCCATCCCGGTCCACTTCGCAGTTGCCAACAATCCGAATTTGATGGTGCCACAACAGGGGGCCGCCGGTTTCACCCTGCGTGACGTATTCGATGTGCCCGATCTGAACACAACCAATGATGACATCGTCAACGGTGTGCTCGATCATGATACTGTCGGCCCGCTGGCCTTGTTCACGGCGCAGCGTGTAGACTATTCGCTGGCGCGACTGGCGCACTACACGGCAACGGATGCTGGGCATTTCCAAAACCACGTGTTGTTCACCAACTACCAGTTCTATGTCTCGGAGTTCGAGAAGTACGCGCGTGAACAACTGGCCGACCCCGAAAGCGGTTATACCAGTTTTGTTTCGACCGGGAATGTTGAGATCACGACCGCCGATGCAGACCTGGAACAACCCCTGAAATTACCGCAGATGCCGACTTACCACCTGAAACGCGCGGATGGGTCAGGGATCACGCTGGTCAATATCGGGGTCGGGCCATCGAACGCCAAAACCGCAACCGACCATATCGCCGTCTTGCGCCCACATGCCTGGCTGATGGTCGGGCACTGTGCCGGGCTGCGTAACACCCAGGCGTTGGGGGATTTCGTTCTGGCCCACGCTTATTTGCGCGAGGACAAAGTGCTGGACGACGATCTGCCCGTCTGGGTGCCGATCCCACCGCTGGCCGAGGTTCAGGTTGCTCTGGAACATGCCGTCGCTGAAGTGACCGAGCTGCAAGGCTACGAACTTAAGCGGATCATGCGTACAGGCACCGTGGCCTCGGTCGACAACCGAAACTGGGAGTTGCGCGATCAGTCCGGTCCGGTGCAGAGGCTCAGCCAATCCCGCGCGATTGCGCTGGATATGGAAAGCGCCACCATTGCTGCAAACGGGTATCGTTTCCGGGTGCCCTACGGCACATTGCTTTGCGTGTCTGACAAACCCCTGCACGGCGAATTAAAGCTTCCCGGCATGGCATCCTCGTTCTATACCACCCAGGTCAGCCGCCATCTGGCAATCGGAATACGGGCGATGGAACACCTGCGGGGCATGCCGCTAGAGCGTCTGCACAGTCGGAAATTGCGCTCTTTCGACGAAACAGCCTTCCTGTGACGTAAAAAAGCAACGAAATCCCCATATTTTTAGGGGTTTTGGCGCTACTATTCGTTGTGTTTAACCACAATATACCGTTACAGTTACGCGGTGAGGCCCAATTTATCGGGCACGTTAAGGAGACCAAGAAATGGCAAAGCCTATGACAAAGACTCAGCTGGTTGCTGCTCTCGCTGAGGAAATGGGGACTGACAAGAAATCAGCGAATTCCGCGCTGGAGGCCATCACCGGCCTGATCACACGCGAAGTTTCGGCTGGCGGCGCAGTCACCCTGCCCGGCGTTGGCAAAATCTACTGCCGCGAGCGCCCCGAGCGCATGGTGCGCAACCCCGCCACCGGCGAGCAGTTCAAGAAAGAGGCCGACAAGGTGGTCAAGATGACCATTGCAAAGGCGCTGAAGGACAGCGTGAACGGCTGATCCCAACTGTCACTGCGAAATGATCAAGGGCCGCCGTTTGGGGGCCCTTTTTCTTTTAGGCTAGATGCGGGTTCGAACTTTCTGGCATCGTTGCTCTTCCCTTTGGCCCGCTTAGTCCCAAATGACCCTATTGTAGTGCTTAACGTAAGAACCAACGGAATAGCTTAGGTCGATTTGATCAGAGAAGGGCCGACCTACATTAGCTGGAAAAGCACGACAAAGAGCTAGCGCAAAAAGCCAATCTTGAGATGTTGATGCACTACCATCTGCAGTTTGGAGCATCCATGATGCAATCCATTGGGTACTTCAAAGCATTGTCGATCACAAGCGACACGGATTCAAGCTTATTGGCGTCAATTCCGTTCACAGTCTGATAGTCAAACTGTAGGTTGCCGCCCTCCAGCTTCGGATTGCTGAGTGTGACGATCAATCCAACCTGTTTACCATCGCTCAGTCCGGTCAGAGCCGCATTGGGAGGATCAACCGCAAAACTGTTTTCGCCTTTGTCCCAGATCTCTACGATCGACTGCACAGGCGCATCCATTGCGTCGCGATAGGGGCGATCTGCAAAGACAACAACCTGATCGTCAACGCCTTCAAGCACCAATACACCATTGTCCAGTGTTGCGCTTTCAGCGACTTCCATAAGAAGCCAACTCTTGGGTTCTTCGGCGGCAGCTACAGAAGCACAAGCAACAAGGCCGGCAGCAAATCCCTTTTTGAGCAAGTCAAACTTCACAATATTCTCCTTCAACGAGGTCGCGGTCATCGCAGAAACAATTTCTGGTTTGAAAAACTATGGTACCAATTGTCCTATGGTTGCAAGTTAAGAAAGATTCATCGGATGGCATGATCAACGCTGCCCTGTTGCTCCCAATGACCATGGTCAAGCTTCGACAAAATTGTTTAATGATCGCGTCTGGCCACATTTAAGCACATCCGTCGCCTGCAGCTTTGCTCACATCCCTCTTTACACCGAATAAACAGCCGCTTGCACACCCTAGGAAATTCAGAAACAGTCCCGACAAATCGATAGGGGGCCGATATGGATTTACGCGCCATTGCCATGGGGCTGACATTTGCGTTCATCTGGTCTTCGGCCTTCACCTCGGCCCGTATCATCGTGGCCGATGCGTCACCTCTGTTCTCCCTTGCCCTGCGGTTTTTGATTTCTGGCCTGATCGGCGTCACCATTGCACGCGCTATGGGGCAAAGCTGGGCGCTAACGCGGGCGCAGTGGCGGGCGACTATTCTGTTCGGAATATGCCAAAATGCCCTGTATTTGGGTCTGAATTTCTATGCGATGCAAACGATCGAAGCCTCGGTTGCAGCCATCATCGCGTCGACTATGCCCTTGCTAGTGGCGCTGGCCGGTTGGCTGTTTCTTGAGGATAAACTTCGGCCCCTAGGGGTACTCGGCCTACTGGCCGGATTCGCCGGGGTCGCGCTGATCATGAGCAGCCGCGTTACCGCTGGGATCGACCTGTTTGGTGTGATGCTGTGCGGCATCGGTGCCCTGGCGCTGACTTTTGCCACGCTTGCGGTGCGGGGTGCGACCTCGGGCGGGAACTTCATGATGGTTGTTGGCCTTCAAATGCTGGTGGGGTCGGCGGTTCTATTCGTTGCGGCGCCTGTTTTCGAGAGCATCTATATCAACCCAACCGTCCCTCTGGCGCTGGCGTTCATCTACACAACCCTTTTCCCCGGCCTTCTGGCGACGTTGATCTGGTTCCTGTTGCTCGACCGTATCGGCGCCACCCGCGCGGCCACATTCCACTTTCTGAACCCGGTCTTTGGGGTTGCCGTCGCAGCGATCATACTCGGAGAGAAACTTGGGCCGTTGGACCTGTTGGGCGTTGCGGTCACGACCCTCGGCATCTTGGCCGTGCAGATGTCCCGGCAACCCGCTCAGCGCAGCAGCGCTTCGACTTGAGACAACAGTTTACGCGAGTCTGGCCTGACATTCGATCCGAAGGTCGCCGCAACCTCGCCGTTGGGATCAATCAGGATCTTGTTGAAATTCCAGTTGGGCACAAAGCCTGTCTGACTGGCAACCGCCTGATAGAACGGGTGTGCGTTTCGGCCTGTGACCGGTGTGATATCCGCCATCGGAAGGGTCAAACCATAGTTCATTTCGCAGAATTGTTTGACCTCATCTGCTGATTCCAGCTCCTGATTGAAGGAATCGGACGGAACGGCCAGAACCACAAGACCTTGGTCCGCGTAAGCCTCATACACATCTTGCAAAGCAGCATATTGCCCGGTGAACCCGCATTGAGACGCCGTGTTTACAACCAAAACCGGCTGCCCACGCCAGTCTTCGATCGACAGCGTGCCGCCATCTATCGACTCAAACTCACCCACCAGCGGGGCCGCCTGAACTACACGTCCCACCAATATCAAAGCCGTCAAAAGCAGTAGTCTCAACATTGACCATCCTCCTTTTAAGAATTCTACGTCCGAAACGGGCCGGCAGATCACTTGCACGAAGGCGAGAGGCCTCTGAAATATGACTTTGCTTTCCCGCGCTCAGACCCCAAATATTGGGCAAAAGACAAGAAAAGGAGACGACATGACCCGCTATACAAAAGACCCCGAGGCCATTGCCGCTCTTTCCCCTGAAGAGTTCCACGTGACTCAGCGCAATGGTACCGAACGACCCGGAACTGGAAAACACCTGAGCAACAAGGAACCCGGCATCTACGTGGATATCGTTTCGGGCGAACCCTTGTTTGCGTCGACCCATAAGTACGAATCCGGCTGTGGTTGGCCCAGTTTTACCAAACCCATCATCCATGAACATGTGGAGGAGTTTCGCGACACCACCCATGGTATGATCCGAACCGAGGTCCGCTCGAAACACGGTGACAGCCATCTGGGGCATGTATTCCCTGATGGCCCGCGTGACCAGGGCGGGCTGCGCTATTGCATCAACTCAGCCGCCCTACGGTTTATTCATCGCGATGAGATGGAGGCCGAAGGCTACGGCGACTACCTGAATCATGTGGAGGAAATCTGATGACCATTGAACGCGCCGTTCTGGCAGGGGGCTGCTTTTGGGGCATGCAGGACCTGATCCGCAAACTGCCCGGTGTATCGCGCACCCGCGTCGGATATACTGGTGGCGATGTGCCCAACGCCACCTATCGCAACCACGGCACCCATGCCGAAGGGATTGAAATCTGGTTTGACCCTGCAGGCATCACCTATCGGGAACTGCTGGAATTCTTCTTCCAGATCCATGATCCAACCACCCCGAACCGTCAGGGCAATGACCGCGGGATGAGCTATCGCTCGGCCATTTACTACGTCGACGAAGCACAGAAACAGGTGGCGCTGGATACGATTGCCGATGTGGATGCCAGCGGTCTGTGGCCCGGTAAGGTGGTGACCGAACTAGAACCCGTGGGTGATTTCTGGGATGCCGAGCCAGAGCATCAGGACTATCTGGAACGCATTCCCAACGGCTATACCTGCCACTTTCCGCGCCCCGATTGGGTCTTGCCCAAGCGCGACGCGGCAGAATAAACATCGGCCCCTCTCAGAGGTCTGAGGGGGCTACCCGGCCGCCACGCGCGGGCGGCCAGTGGCCTCAACGGTAAGCATCGCCTCGACAAACACGTCCCGTTCTTCAATCCGGGCTGTTCGGATGTCGCGGTCGACGACCACCCGAATATCGTCGGCCCCGGCATCCCTTACCGCACCCTCAGCCTCAGTACGCAGGACCTGCTCCAACAGCGCAAGCGCCTCATCGGATGCGCCGAAGTCCCGCGGACCATCTTCCAGATGAACGCGGTATCGCCCTTCAGAAGGCGATGTGACGGTGCCCGACCGCCGCAAGGTCAGCCGCCCGACCACCGCACCGATGGCATTGGCGACACCAGCATGTTCCGGCAACACCATCTGACAGCGCAACCGATCCCCCACAGCAGGGTAATAGCTGGGGGCGGACGCGCCCAGCCCCACCACATCCACATTCAACGCTGCGTCTAAAGCCAGCAAACCCCGGTGTTGTGCCAAACCTCGCTGGGTCAAAACATGGCAGGCAAGGTCTTTGGCGGGCAGGTCGAAATCATCAGCTTCTTCGGCAAAAGCGGTCTCTAACAAGGTCAAACTGGTCTGTTCGGTAAGTTGGTCGATGATCATCTGGGCCAACTGTTCAGGCGATGCCGCCAGCATATCACCGGACCCGACCCGCTTACGGGCCACCAGCTCCAGTGCCTTGCGCGCAGCATCGGCATCCCAGGCATCGACTCGCCCCAGCACATGGCTGGCATCTGACGGGGTAATACCCGAGATCTGTACAATCCCGCGATCCACCAGACGAGTCAGCGCCCCGTTCTCCATTCGCGTCCGCAACAAAGCGCTTAGCGGCAGAACCTGATCGCCAAGCCGATCGAGCAAAACCTCTTCTCGCGCGCCAACGCCATCCGCGTGAACCCCCGGCACGCGACGGGCAAACCGGGTATCATGCTCTCCAACCGTGGTTGAACGCAGTTGTTCGTCAAGCACCGAATGCACCACTTCAGGCGCCTCCGAAGCGATGAGGGAAACGGGCAGAACCCGTCGCGGCCCCAGGAAAACGCCACCGCCCAGCCCTTCGGTCACCACATGCACCTGGCTGTCGCCGCCTAGCCCATGGGTGCGCATTGCCACGGCCTCAACCATTGTGCGAAACCCACCAACCTGTGCCCCCGCGGGGTCAATCGCGGGCTTCCCATCGCGGATCAGTGCCACATCAGTCGTCGTCCCCCCAATATCCGAGACCAGAGCGTTTTCGGCCCCCGTCAACCAGCGCGCACCCACAATCGAAGCTGCAGGACCGCTGAGGATCGTCTCGATAGGCCTCTCACGTGCTTGTTCTGCGCTCATCAACGCGCCGTCACCGCGCACCACCATCATCGGGGCCGTGATACCCAACGCCAGCAACTGATCCTGCGCGCGCCCGATCAACCGGTCGATCATCCCGATCAGACGCGCGTTCAAAACGGCTGTCACAGCGCGTTTCGGCCCGTTCAGCTTGGCCGACAGATGATGAGAACATGTGACGGGCGCGCCCGTCTTTTCCGAGATGATCCGCGCTGCCTCCAGCTCGTGCGCCGGATTGCGTGTCGCGAACTGCGCAGCAACCGCAAAGCCGGAAACCCCTTTATGAGAGTCTAAGAAACCCTCCAAAGCCTCGATATCCAATGGCTGAGCCTCACCACCCGCGTGACTGTGCCCACCGGCCACAATCAGCGCTGGATCATCTTTCAACGCATCCCTTAGCCCATGCTTTTTAAGATCACTTTCCTTGAACCCGATATAGATCAGCGCGACCCGGCCACCTTGTCCCTCGACCAGCGCATTCGTCGCTAAGGTCGTCGAAAGCGACGCCATGGAGATCTGATCGGGCGTAACCAGCGCCTGATCCAGCACCGCCGAGATCGCCTTACCCACGCCAATCGCCAGATCAGCCCGCGTGGTCAGTGATTTGGCCGAGGCAACCACCTCAGCCTCATCCCGAATCAAGACCGCATCGGTATAGGTTCCGCCCGTATCCACCCCCAAAGCCAGCGCCATCGGGTCCTCCATTCGTTCGCTTTGGATGGGTGTAGCGGTTTGGACCGACACGTCCAGCCTGTTTGCGGCATTCAAGTCAATCGTTGAACCGCCCAGCGCGCCGCATCAGCCACTGTCGGATCAGGGTCCTCGGTCAAAGCCTTGGCAACCAAACGCAACGCTGGCTGCCCGGAGTTCCCAATTGCATACAACACATTGCGGACAAACCGATCCCGCCCGATCCTTTTGATCGGCGAGCCTGAGAACTTCGCCCGAAACCCGGCGTCATCCAGCACCGCCAGGTCCGCCAATACAGGAGCTTTCAGGTCATCGCGGGCCGCATACCGAATATCGCTCGCCGCAACGGCAAACTTGTTCCAGGGGCAGGCGGCCAGACAATCATCGCAACCGTAAATCCGGTTGCCCAGCTTATCCCTTAAATCACCGTCAACAGGACCTTTATGCTCGATGGTCAGATATGAAATACACCGCCGCGCATCCAACTGATACGGGGCCGGAAACGCATCCGTCGGGCAACTGTCCAAACACGCACGGCATGATCCACAGTGATCGACCTCAGGAATGTCCATAGGTAACTCCAACGTGGTAAAAACAGACCCTATAAAGGCCCAATTTCCCCAATCTCGACTCACCAGATTGGTGTGTTTACCTTGCCAACCCAGCCCGGCGGCATGCCCCAAGGCCTTCTCGGGCACCGGAGCCGTATCGACGAACACCTTCACCTCGCCGCCGGACTCGGCAATCAACCACCGCGCCAATCGCTTCAGGCGCTTTTTGACCAGGTCATGGTAGTCCTTGTTCTGCGCATAAACCGAAATCGCCCCGCGTTCGGGATGGGCCAAAACCTGGGTCGGATCATGCTCGGGCGTGTAGCTTTCGGCCAACATGATCACAGACCGCGCCTCAGGCCACAGCGCCGCCGGGTCTCCACGCCAATGGGTCCGTTCGGCCATCCAGCCCATCTGCCCATGATACCCGGCCTCCAAAAAGGCTTCCAACCGCGCAGGCACTTGGGGCACATCCCACGGCCGACACACCCGACAGGATACAAACCCCTCGGCCAGAGCCTGCTCGACCAGCTTGTCTTTTAAACCCGATCCACTCTTCATCTGGCTAGAAATATCCTCGGGGGTGAATTGGTCCGTAGGGCCAAGAGGGGGCAGACAGCCCCCTTACCACCTTATCAGAAATCCAGATCGGCGTAATGGGGCGGAGGCCGAAACCCTGGCACCTGATCCGCCAGGATCGACCGGAACGCAGGGCGCGACTTGATCTTGGCGTACCAATCCTTAACCGCAGCGCTGCGATTCCAATCCACATCTGAAATATAGTCCAAAGCGGACAGATGCGCCGCTGCCGCGAAATCCGCCAGGGTCATCTGATCCCCGGCCAGCCACCGCCGGTGATCCAGCAGCCACGCCATGTAATCCAGATGATACTTGATCGCCCGCGCACCTTCCTTGACGTTCTTGCTGTCCGGATAGCCCTGTCCGGTCATCTTCTTGTTCACCCGCTCATACAGAAGTTTCGATGTCACCTCATGATGAAACTTGTCATCGAACCACCCAACCAAGCGGCGCACTTCAAATCGCGCCTCGGGCGTTTTCGGCATCAGAGGCGGTTCGGGTCGCGTCTCTTCGATGTATTCACAGATTGCCGCGCTTTCTGACATGATCTGCCCATCCAACCGCAAGACAGGCACTTTACCCGCCGGATTACGGCGCAGGAAATCCGGGTCCTGTTCCCAGTATTTCTCTTCAACCAGTTCGACCTCGATCTTCTTTTCCGCCAGAGACAGCCGAACCTTGCGGCAATAAGGGGATAGGGGAACGTGAAACAGACGCGCCATGGGCTTCCAATCGAACCAGTGAGTACTTCTCAGCTTTAGCCCCGAGAGGCGATGAGTTTCAATCCTCGAAACAATCCGCGCGACCATCTGCGCGGATGGTGGCCGCCCCCTGCAGGATGGCCGCAGCCCGCCTGCGGGTAAACACCGATGGATCCGTGACCGACCGTTTGCGAGGTGAGGGCAAAATCGCCGCGACCCGCGCTGCCTGTGTCGGCGTCATGTTCGCCGCGCTGACACCGAAATTGCGCTGTGCCGCAGCCTCAACTCCAAACACACCTGTACCGGTTTCGGCGACGTTCAGGTACACCTCAAGTATCCTCTGCTTGCTCCAGAAAATCTCGACCACCGGCGTAAGCGAGGTTTCCATCGCCTTGCGCACCCAGCTGCGGCCCTGCCACAGGAACACATTTTTTACGACCTGCTGCGTAATGGTCGAGGCACCACGATTGCCGCCATCCTCCAATGCATCACGGATAGCGGCGACATCAAACCCCCAATGCAGGCAGAAATTCGCATCCTCAGCCGCAACGACCGAACGTGCCATGATCGGGTTGATTTCTTGGATGGGAACCCAATCCCGCTCGACTTTGCCCAGCCGCCGCCATTCGGACCAGATCGTATGGGTGATCGGTGGATTCACCACAGAGTAGAGCAACACCAGCGCAAAAAAGAAGCACACAACACCCAATGCTGCGCGCGTTACCCAACGGCGCAGCTTCTGACCCAATGGTTCTATCTTTTTGCGTGCCTTGCTTTTCTTACCGCTCGATTTGCGGGCTGCTTTCTTTGCCATATCCCAGCTATACGACGCGTGCCGCTGCTTTGGAACGGCCTATATTGCGATTGCCCGCGCCTCGCGCGGCGGAACCACAGGCCGGGCGGTATCAGGCAGTTTTGCATCGCGCGCATTCAGTTCTGGGAACAGCCGCAGGATTTCGGCCTGGGTGTCGCGTTCCGACGCCGTCAGCGCATGGCCGGGGTAGTAGCTTTCGCTTTTGGCCCCGTTGGCAATGACAATTTCATGCTGCTTGAACAGCAAATGGAAATAGACAACCTCGCCACCTTCGACACGTGTCACCGTATCGCCATTGACCAAGGTATGCGCGGCTACCAGCGCCTCGCTATAGCCAAACATGTAACCCGCTCGCCAATCGTCGATCAGCATCCGGTGCTGCGGAGAAACCAACAAAGGTCGTTCCAAGCCCAACACGCCCGCCGCGAACCGGATTGGGGCAAATTTACCCTGTGCCTCGACCTTGGTTTCGCCAACCCAGATCAAAGGCTGTGGACCATGATCCACCGTCATCACAAGATCACCAGCCGTCAGGCTTTCCACCGGGCGTTCGCCTTCTGGTGTTGCGATCATCGTTCCTGGCGTGAAACAGGGTGGGCCCAGATCACCAACATCCAGCGGTCCCTGCGTATTCACAAAGGTCGACGAGACAAACGTGCCAGGTTGCAACACCTGACCGTCCGTCGGTGTAAAGACCCGTGTTCCGTCAGCGAGATAAAAGGTTGTACCGGTATAGGTTACATTGCCAACACCAGTTACGTTGATCGTCACGGTATCGCCGGGCCATGACGCGGTGACGTCCTGACCGTTTACGGTATCCCCGCTAGGCGCGTCGATTTCGCCGTCATCATCCACATCGGTCAGGTTGAACTTGTCAACGACAACCGCCGTGCCACCTGGGGGCGGATTCGCAGGGTCAAACGAATAGAACTGATCAAGATATGTCGTTGGCATTTGATGCCTCCGGTGTACTCACGTGTGTTGAAACGCAATATGGCAGAAATTCCAGATCAAACTATGGCAAAATTTATATTTGGTTTATGAGGATGTGGCAAAATTGTGGCGAAAAGCCCTGATTGAGAAGAACCCCGCTTGTGTCAAAGCACACGCGGGGTCCTCAACCCAAAAAGGGCCACAGAACTATTCGGCCGGGACTGCGGTTGCCTCAATGCTCAGTGGATGGCTGAGCTTGTTCAGCATCTCTTTGGGGCAGACCTGAAGGAAATGAACCTTCTCTACATCCCAATGTTGCAAGATATCCGCGGCCTTACGACTTGAGGTTTCCCTAGCGTGACGTTCGATCAGCGATTTCAACTGATCTTCCCAATGGTCGACGGTCACCGGGCAAGTTACCAGCGTTTCCATGTTCATAAGCAATTCGGCCTTGCCCTCTGGGTCGTACAGATAGGCCATACCCCCGGTCATGCCCGCGCCAAAGTTGGCACCGATATCACCCAGAATGACGGCAACACCGCCCGTCATGTATTCACACCCGTTCGAACCGCAGCCCTCAATCACCACTTTGGCACCCGAGTTACGCACGGCAAACCGCTCACCCGCGCGGCCTGCAGCGAACAGATGGCCATCGGTGGCACCGTATAGGACGGTGTTGCCAATGATTGTGTTGTCATCTGCCTTCAACGGGCTGACTTGCGGCGGGCGCACGACGATCATGCCACCCGAGAGACCCTTGCCCACGTAATCATTGGCATCGCCCGACACTTCCAGTTTCAGACCGGGCGCCGCAAACGCGCCCAGCGACTGGCCTGCTGAACCCTGCAGTTTCACATGCAAGTGGTCATCCTGGAACGTGTTCCGCATGCCGAAATTCTGCACGATATGGCTGGAGACACGGGTGCCGACCGTCCGGTGCGTGTTCTGGATCGCGTAGGACAGTTGCATCTTTTCACCGTCTTTGAGGAACCGCGCCGCATCGCGCACGATCTCGGCGTCCAGCGTATCGGGCACCGCGTTGCGGTCCTTGTCGCGGTTGTAAACGATGTCATGCGCGCCATCGACGGTGATCAGCAGCGGGTTCAGGTCCAGATCGTCCAGATGAGCCGAGCCCCGGCTGACCTGAGCCAGAAGATCGGCCCGACCGATGATCTCATCAATCGAACGTGCACCAAGGCTGGCCAGCAACTCGCGCACTTCCTGTGCGTAGAAAGTGATCAGGTTGACGACCTTATCCGCATTGCCGGTGAATTTGGCGCGTAAGCTTTCGTCTTGGGTACACACGCCGACCGGGCAGGTGTTCGACTGGCACTGACGCACCATGATACAGCCCATCGCGATCAGCGCAGCGGTGCCGATGCCGTACTCCTCGGCCCCCATCATCGCGGCCATAACGATGTCACGACCGGTCCGCAGGCCACCATCGGTCCGCAGGGTCACGCGGTCGCGCAGATTGTTCATCGCCAGAACCTGATGCGCCTCGGTCAGGCCCATCTCCCACGGAAGTCCAGCATATTTAATTGAGGTTGCAGGCGAGGCGCCGGTGCCACCATTGTGACCCGAAATAAGGATGATATCCGCTTTTGCCTTAGCCACACCGGCTGCAATCGTGCCAACGCCCGAGGACGCCACCAGCTTCACCGTTACCTTGCAGCGCGGGTTGATCTGTTTCAGGTCATAGATCAGCTGCGCCAGATCCTCGATCGAGTAGATGTCGTGGTGCGGCGGCGGTGAAATTAGGGTCACGCCCTTGGTCGAATGCCGCAGACGCGCAATCAGGTCGGTGACCTTCATGCCGGGCAGCTGACCACCCTCACCGGGTTTCGCGCCTTGGGCGACCTTGATCTCCAGCTCTTCACACTGGTTCAGGTACTCGGCGGTCACACCAAACCGGCCCGAGGCCACCTGTTTGATCTTGGCCGATGGGTTATCACCATTGGGTTCCGGCACGAAATGGGCCGGATCTTCGCCACCTTCACCCGAGTCGGATTTCGCACCAATCCGGTTCATCGCCACGTTTAGCGTCTTATGCGCCTCGGGCGACAGCGCGCCCAGCGACATGCCAGGCGTGACGAACCGCTTGCGGATCGAGGTGATCGATTCGACCTCTTCAATCGGCACCGGCTTACCCAGCGGTTTGAAATCCATCAGATCACGCAGATGGATCGGCGGGTTCGACTGCATCTTGGCCGAATACTGCTTCCACAGCTCGTAGGACGCCTTGTTACAGGCCATCTGCATCATGTGCATCGAGGTCGCTTCCCACGCGTGGGTCTCACCCGACTTGCGCGCCTTGTAGAAACCACCGATGGGCAGCACGTCCAGACCGCTGTCCCAGCCTTTGGCATGGATTTCCTCGGCCTTGGTTTGAATACCGGTGACGCCGATACCCGAGATCCGGCTGGTCATACCGGGGAAATACTCGGCCACCATGGCGCGGCTGAGGCCCACGGCTTCAAAGTTCAGACCGCCGCGATAGGACGAGATCACCGAAATCCCCATCTTGGCCATGATTTTCAACAGGCCCTGATCGATGGCTTCGCGATACCGCGCCACGTTTTCGGTCAGCGAGCCGTCCAACAGGCCACGATCAATACGGTCGGCCAGCGAATCCTCGGCCAGATAGGCGTTCACCACGGTCGCACCACAGCCGATCAGAACCGCGAAGTAATGCGGATCGACGCATTCGGCGGACCGTACGTTCAGCGAACAGAACGTCCGCAGCCCCTGCCGCGTCAGATGCGAATGCACCGCGCTGGTCGCCAGGATCATCGGCATAGCAACACGACCCTGACCCGAGTTCAGATCAGTCAATACCAGATGCCCTGCACCCGAACGCACAGCCTCTTCTGCTTCGGCTCTGATACGAGCCAAAGCGGCATTCAGAGCACCACGCCCGGGTTCAAAGGTACAGTCGATTTCGGCCAGCGGAGAGTTGAAGTTTTCAACCAGCTTGTCCCACTGCGCGTTACCGACAAAGGGGCTTTCCAGCACGATGATCTCGGTCTGGCTGCTGTCTTCGTCCAGCACGTTCTTCAGGTTCCCGAACCGTGTTTTCAACGACATGACGCGATATTCGCGCAAACTGTCGATGGGCGGATTGGTCACTTGGCTAAAGTTCTGACGGAAGAAATGACTCAGCGGGCGATATTGCTTGGACAGAACCGCTGACGGTGTGTCATCCCCCATTGAGGCCAAAGATTCTTTGCCATCCTCGGCCATAGGGGCCAGGATTTGCTCCAACTCTTCGACAGAATAGCCCGCTGCGATCTGGCGCTTGCGCAGTTCTTCGCCCGAAAAGATCGGCGTCTCGGTCACTCCGGCAAGTGATTCATCAACATCATTGATCTTGCCGACCCATTCGCCAAAGGGCAACGCACGCGCCAGTTTGTCTTTGATCTGCTTGTCGCGGAACAGCTTGCCCTTTTTCATGTCCACAGCCAGCATCTGACCCGGCCCCAGAGCGCCTTTTTCGGTCACGCTGGCCTCGTCAATCGGCACCATCCCGGCCTCGGACCCCGCGATGACCAAGCCATCACCGGTGACGACATACCGCATCGGTCGCAGACCGTTGCGGTCCAGACCGGCACAAACCCAACGACCATCTGTCATAGCCAGAGCAGCAGGGCCATCCCACGGCTCCATCACCGAGTTGCAATAGGAATACATGTCGCGCCACGCCTGCGGCAGCTCAACCGCCTGCTTGGACCAGCTTTCCGGCACCAGCATGGTTTTCGCCATGGGCGCCGAACGGCCCGCGCGAACCAGAACCTCAAAAACAGAGTCTAATGCGGCCGAATCCGACGATCCACCTGCGATGATCGGCTTGATATCCTCGGCATAGTCACCGAAGGTTCCGCTGGCCATGCGGATCTCATGGCTTTTCATCCAGTTGATGTTGCCCTTCAGCGTGTTGATCTCGCCGTTATGAGCCAACATTCGGAACGGCTGCGCCAGCCACCATTGTGGGAAAGTGTTGGTCGAATAGCGCTGGTGATAGATCGCAAAGGCCGATTCAAAGCGTTCGTCCATCAGGTCGGGGTAGAACACCGCCACCTGCTCGGCCAACATCATGCCCTTGTAAATGATCGACCGGCAGGATAGCGACGCCAGATAGAGACCGGAAATCCCCGCTGCTGCAGCCGCTTTTTCGATACGGCGGCGGATCACATACAGCTCGCGCTCGAACGTCTCTTCATCGACGTCTTTCGAGTTCGAGATCAGAATCTGTTCGATCTCGGGCCGGGTCGCGTTGGCTTTGTCACCCAGACAGGTGACATCAACCGGCACGTGGCGCCAGCCATAGATATAGTAGCCCATACGCAGAACTTCGGTTTCCACGATGGTCCGGCATTGCTCCTGCGCACCAAAATCGGTGCGCGGCAGAAAGACCTGACCAACGGCAATCAACTCATCCAGGTTGGGTTCATGGCCGGTGCGACGGATCTGGTCGTAGAAGAACGGAACAGGGATTTGCACATGGATACCCGCACCATCGCCGGTCTTGCCATCGGCATCGACAGCGCCCCGGTGCCAAATTGCCTTAAGCGCATCGATCCCGGCATCCACCACCTTGCGCGATGGTTTGCCGTCAACCGAGACAACAAGGCCAACACCGCAGGAAGAATGCTCCTCTTCCTCGGAATAGAGACCGTGTTCGTCCATCCATTGACGTTTGGCTTCTTCGGCTCGGACCCAATCGGCATCATATTTGGTCACTGGCTGTCTCCTTCTTCCGGCAAGGCGTACATGGCTTCGACCTCTGCTTTGGTCATCTGCCGGCGTTCACCTGCGAACGCGTACCCGTCGGGCTTTTTGTCGATATAAAGTTCCAGTTGCAGCGCGTTGCCTGTGTCTGGGAACAGGCCTGCCGCCATTTGCGTTTGTCCGTGCATCTCGCCCGGCAGCGTGATCCGGTACCAGAGCGCCGATCCGCAGTCGGCGCAGAACGCCCGTTCGGCCCAATCGGACGATGTGAACGTCTTGACCGGGCCCAAAGCGGCATATCCGGTTTCGGCCGGAAACGTCACCAGCATTGAACTGGTCCACCGGCGACACTGGTCGCAATGGCACGCGCCAAGCGAATCCTTTGCTGGGGTGGCGCTGATCGTGACCGCACCGCACATACATTGGCCTTGCAATTCAGGCATCTGAACTCTCCTGTCGCGGGCGTTGGCTACTCGGCCGCAATCGCTGCCTTGGCGTTGAACCGTTCGATGATCGCGTCGGCACAATCGCGCCCATCGCGGATCGCCCAAACGACCAGAGAGGCGCCGCGCACGATATCCCCGATGGCATAGACACCGTCCATTTCGGTCTCACCCGTCTGGAACGTCGCCTTGACGGTGCCCCAGCGGGTCACGGGCAGATCGGGCTGGTCAAACAGGGTCGGCAGGTCCTCGGGCTCAAAGCCCAGCGCCTTGATCACGAGATTGGCGTCTTCGACATAGTCCGCGCCTTCGATAACCTCGGGCGCTTGGCGGCCAGACGCGTCCGGCTGACCCAAGCGCATTTTCTGTACCATCACACCGGTGACATTATCATCGCCGGTGAAGCCCTTTGGTGCGCTAAGCCATTCGAACACAACGCCTTCTTCCTCGGCGTTTTGTGTTTCGCGCTGTGAGCCGGGCATATTCGCACGGTCACGTCGATACAGGCATTTGACCGAAACCGCTCCTTGTCGGATCGAGGTGCGCACACAATCCATCGCGGTGTCGCCACCACCGATCACAACGACCTTCTTGCCCGCAGCGTTCAAGCGGCCATTGTCGAAGTCTTCGACGTCATCGCCAAAGCTTTTGCGGTTCGAGGCAGTCAGGAAATCGATGGCCTTTTCGATCCCATTCAGCCCGCTTCCCGGCATCGACAAATCGCGCGATTTGTATACTCCGGTAGCGATGATGACGGCGTCGTGCTGCGCCCGAATTTCATCAAACTTAGCTGCGTCCACATCGCAGTTCAGAACGAATTCAACCCCGCCATCGGCCAACAGGTCATTGCGGCGCTGTACGACATCTTTTTCCAGTTTAAAGCCTGGAATTCCGTACATCATCAATCCGCCCGCACGGTCATAGCGGTCATAGACTGTCACTTGAACACCCGCGCGGCGCAGCATATCCGCCGCAGCCAACCCGCCCGGGCCACCGCCGATAATGCCAACGCTTTCGCCACGCTCAGCAGCCGGTACAACGGGCTGTACCCAGCCTTTGTCCCAGGCGGTATCAGTGATGTATTTCTCGATCGTGCCGATGGTGACAGTGCCGTGTCCCGACTGTTCGATCACACAATTGCCTTCACACAAGCGGTCCTGCGGGCAAATACGACCGCAAATCTCGGGGAAGGTATTGGTGGCCTGACTGGTTTGGTACGCCTCTTCCAGGCGACCGGTTGCTGTCAGGTTCAGCCAATCAGGAATATTGTTGTGCAATGGGCAATGTGACTGGCAATAAGGTACACCACACTGGCTGCACCGGCTGGCTTGCTCTGCCGCTTTTTCTGCAGCGAATTCCGCATAGATTTCGTCAAAATCTTCTCTACGGTCATCGGCGGCACGCTTTTCGGGCATGGCGCGGTCGATCTGCACAAATTTCAGCATCGGTTGCTTGGCCACGGGTCAGACTCCATGAATTGGCTTGGTCGGCATTCTTTACGAGATGCGATTTCAGATGAAAAGTCAATTATACTGACCTAATTCAGAAAAAATGCTCGCAAGAAGAGATTCTGGCGAATTTTCGCGTTAATTTTAGTTCCGATTCGGACCTATCAACCTGCTTTCCTTTTTACGGACGCCGGAATACCCATGAACCTGAACACAAAACGGTAGCGGTACGGCAGGTTAAATGAGTCTCTTTCACTTGATTCTGGTGGCGGTCATTCAGGGACTTACAGAGTTTCTGCCAATATCTTCATCAGGTCACTTGATCCTGCTGCCAAACCTGACAGGGATGCAGGATCAGGGCCAAACCATTGATGTCGCTGTTCATGTGGGCACGCTGGGCGCGGTCGTGTTGTATTTTTGGAGCGACGTGAAAGACGCCATCCTCGGCTTACCGCGTGCCCTGTTGGGTCGTCCGGATACTCCGCAATCCCGGCTGGCACTTGGGCTTATCATCGCAACGATCCCAACGGTGATTGCTGGGCTGATCCTCTATCTAACGGGACTGGCCGAGGCATTGCGTTCTATCGCGGTAATAGGCTGGACGATGCTTTTGTTTGGCCTGTTGCTCTATTGGATGGATCAGAAGGGACCGCAAACCAAAACCGCACTGGATTGGGGCCTGCGGGATGCAATTGTCATGGGCCTGTGGCAGGCCGTCGCCCTGATCCCCGGCACTTCGCGTTCGGGCATCACGATCACCGGCGCACGCCAACTTGGATATACCCGAGAGGACGGCGCCCGGATCGCCATGCTGATGTCGATCCCGACCATCGTCGCCTCGGGGGTTTTGCTATCTGTAGATGTTATCCAGCAGGCGGATGCGCAGCTTGCAAAAGACGGAGCAATCGCTGCGGCCTTCGCCTTTGTCTCGGCACTGCTGGCCCTAAGCCTGATGATGCGCCTGTTGCGCAGCGTCAGTTTCACGCCTTACGTGATCTACCGCGTGATCTTGGGCTTCATCCTGCTGGCCATCGCCTACAGCTGATCAGGTCCGAAGATTGTTAGCTGAATTCTGAATGTCATCATACTGGCCTGAGGGACGGAATTTCCACAGATACTCCGGCAGTACCGACGCCAGTGTCGTAGGCTCGATGCCCAAATCCTCGAAGGACATAGCCCCATCCGAGACCATATTGTCGTGACGCAAGCTCTTGAGCTGGTCGCGGGTCAGGATATTGTTGGGGAACAGCTGAAAGCTGACGAATTTCACAATGTCCAACGCGCCGGCCATGATCTTTGCCACAAAGAAGGGCACACCCAAAATGATCCGGCGACGGTGGATCACCTCAAGCATCTGCTGAACCAATGCGCGGAAGGTTTTCACCTCGGGCCCGCCAAGCTCATAGACACCAGCCGCTGCCTGCCCCAAAACGCCCTTGACCGCCGCCTGCGCCACATCATCCACATAGACCGGCTGAAACTGCGTTCCCGCACCGACCAAAGGCAGGAACGGACCCATGCGCGCCATGCTGGCAAAGCGGTTAAAGAACTGATCTTCGGTGCCAAAGATGATCGATGGCCGCAGGATCACAGCACCGGGCATATGCTGAAGTACGCCAGATTCACCTTGCGCTTTGGTGCGGGAATATTCGCTCTCAGCCTCGGCATCCGCCCCAATGGATGAAAGATGCACCATACGGGAAATGCCCTGCGCGGCAGCCAATCGTGCGATCCGTTCGGCGCCTTCGGCCTGAACTGCCGGGAATTCGTTCTTGCCCAATTCGTTCAGAACGCCCACGCAGTTCACAACCGCATCCGCACCCTGCATCGCTTGCGCCACGGATGCGTCATCGCGAATGTTGCACAAGACCGGCTCGACCTGGCCAACGACGCCATAGGGTTTGACGAACATCGCCTCATTCGGGCGCCGTACCGCAACCCGGACACGCCACCCCTCACCCGCCATGCGCCGCGCGATGTAGCGACCGACAAAACCTGACCCGCCATAGATCGTGACCAGTTTGGACATGAGAGGCCTCCTGTTCGAAGTGTACGCCATAGACCTAACGCCCACATAGCCCCGGAACAAGGCGCTAAATCGCCACGCAACACCCATTGCATTTTGTCCGATCCAAGGCCTGGATCAGCGGGTTCAAAAAACTTTCAGGATTCTTCCCGAATCCGGTTGACGCCCCCCGTCGCTGGGCTTAAACGCCCCTTCACGACACCTGCCCAGGTGGCGGAATTGGTAGACGCGCTAGCTTCAGGTGCTAGTGTCCGTATGGACGTGGAGGTTCGAGTCCTCTCCTGGGCACCATTTCTTCCGAACATAGATGTTTGCGACTGCTCGGTTTCATTGAGCATTCTATTTGCGTTCCAAGTGCAGCCCATCCGAACGCCTGCTGCAATGCGCAGGCGTCAAGTTCCTCCACGTGCCTGCGCCTTGTGTAGCCAATCCGGGCGCATAGGGCTGTATAAAAGCCCGATTGAGACAATCCACGGCACCAGATACGCGCGATGGTAGATGTGGGTGAAGCTCACCATCAACGCAGCAAAGGTCAGCGTCGCTGTTATGACCGTCGTGCGCGCCGCGGTTCTATACGGCGTATCGGGACCCGCCAGCGTGGCATAGGTAACCGCTGCCAGATACAAAAACAGCAGACCCATCAGTGACATCAGGCCACCTTCGTTGGCCAGTAGCAGATACAGATTATGGACCGGCAGATCATGTGAACTGAGCTCTCGGTACTGCTCGGCCCCCATGCCCAGAACATAGTAGTCGGGTAGGAACCGCCAGGCCTCAATCATCAATTCAGCACGATCACTGAAGGTGCCGACACCCTCGATATTCCCTTGTTGAAGAGGGCTAAGAACGCGTTCGACAAATTTCTGCGGCAGGATCTTGTCGGCAAATGTAACGCCCACCCAGGCAGTCACGGCAAACACCGCCGACCAGATGAAGAAGATGCGGAATTTTCCTAGCAAGAACAGATAGATGGCGCCGCTGATCAACGCGCCTGCCAGATTCGAGTTGGAGCTGGTGAAGATGAGCCCGGTAAAGGTCAAAGCGAAGAAGCACGCAAATGTAATCATCTTATAGGCGCGCACCAAGCCGAGATACCAAAGCACCGGGAACCACAGCACAATGATCGCCGCAAAGGCGTTGGCGTTGTCGGTCAATCCTGTCAGTCGGTTGTTGCCAGCAACAAGCGCAAGCTGTCGTCGATGCCCGCCATTATACCCGATTGAATAGGCCCCAAGGCCGACAAGACAGCTGATGACAACGGACATAACGCCCATTTTGGCGAGCAATACCGCCTCTTTGTGCGGGCGGCCAAGAATGGCGAGTGGCAATGCGACAAATGAAAAGAAGTATTGGATCAGGACAACCACGGCATCCACCGGATCGCCATAGGCGATGCTGCCGATCAGCAGCCCGGTCATCAGCATCGCGATACCCAGCCACCACATCGAAGAGGCCGCCTGCATCGGGTATAGCGGGATGGCCCTGATAAATCGAAACAAAAGCCCGAAGGTGATGAAAAAGTCGCTGACCGTGAAGGAGGCGCCAGGATGACGCAAAGACGCAAAAGACGAAAACAGCACACCCAGGACGACGCAGAAAAACTCGGCGCTTTCCAGCGATGACCGAGGTCGCTTGAGTGTTTCGCTGCTGATCATCTTGTCATTCAACCTATGTGATCGCGTGGATGTCACCTTCCCCGGTCGAGCCTGCTAACCGCCGATCTCCAAGGCGCTATTTGTAATAGTCATAGTGCCCATAGTAGCCTTCATACCCGATCCAGCGGAACTTTTTGGGATCGACATCGTTCAAGATGGTTCCGATGACATTGACATCGGCCTGAGATAGGCGCCGCGTGACCGCCTGCACGGCATCCTGGGGCGATCTGCCCCAACGGACCACAAGGATCGCGGCGTCAATCAATGTGTTGTTCCGATAGACCTCATCCATGACTAGCGCGGGCGGGGTATCGATCACCACCAGATCGTACCTGGATGTCAGCGTGTCCTTCAGCTTGCGCAGCTTCATTTCGGCATCATCTGTCAGCTCGCGCGTTGGGGATTCGACCGTGATCAGGTCCAACTTACCCGGCGCATCCTGAGCACCAACAACCTGTTGCGGGACGATGTCATGGGAATAGAGATCCGAGCATTTGATATCGGCACTGTCCGGGATCAGAAGCTTGGTTGCCCCTTTGCGGTACACATCCAGATCAACAAGGGCGACATTCATGCCATCTGCGGCCGCCGTGGTCGCCAACACCGTACTGATGAACGATTTTCCTTCGTTGGGCAGCGCCGATGAAACCAGTACCACCTTCGAGTGTTGAAACTTGATGCAGTTGGTTAAAATCCCGCGTGCCGTTTCTGCCAGCGGAGTCCGCGGGTTCTCAATCGGCTCAAACACTGCTGCGGCACGCCCTTTGGGCCCGTATTTCTGCTTTATGAAATAGCCAAGGTTCTGCAGCCCCGTCGCATTGAAGATCTGTTTCTCGGTCTTGATTGTTCGATCAAGCCCTTCCCGGATCAGTGCCAGAACAAAGCCGATCATGATCGACATCGCTCCGGCCAGCGCAACGGTCAGCGCACGATTGGGCGCGTATGGCACTTGTGGAACGCGGGCGACCGACACCTGGCTTGTGCCAGCTTCGATCTGGCCGCTTCGGGTTTCCAGCAGATTCAATTCATCAACCGAGGCCTGATACCGCGATCTGAGCAGCTCGATTTCCCGCTCTTTGCGCAGCAGCGTCAGCTCCTGCCGGGTTCTGAGTTGAAGCCGTTCCTCAGCGGCGGCAAGTTCTTCACGCAACGCCAGTTCTTCTTCCGGCGGAACGTTTTGCTCCAGACCAATGGACAGGATGGTGCGGGCCCGCTCGGCCGCGCTGCGCAATTGATCCAACAGCTGCTCGTCATCCAGATTGTCCGAGCGGATGAAATTCGCCAGGTCCGCTTCGTTGCTGGTAAGTTCTTCGCCCAGCAAATTGACACGCCGCCGTACGTCATCGATGTTTTTATCCAAACGATCAATGCGTTCGCCAAGCTCGTTACTTATGTACTGCGTGATGACCGTATTGGCCAAAGCAGCAGACAGTTCGGCATCTGTGGACCGACCCTCCACCGAAATCGCTAAGCTTTCGCCAGCGCGGGACAGGCTGTATGAGCCCAGAACTTTGTCAATCACAGCCTCGCGATGCAGCGCCGCAGGTTGTTCGAGCCCGGTATCGGGGTTTATGCGAGAAACGAAACTATCATCCTCAAACAAGCCCAGTGTTTCCGCTACTTGACCCGCGAAATCGCGGGATTTGAGCTTTTCGATCTCGGTCTCGATACTCGATCGACCCAGTTCAATGGTTTCAAGACGCCCCGTCGTGTCACTGTATCGTGTCTCTGACAAAGACAGCACCATCTGGGCGACAGTGCGATACCTGTCGGGAACCGTCCGCATGTACAGAGACGTCAAAATCACTGCGATTCCAAACAGGAAGGCCACCGGAAGCAGATTGCGCCGGATCACCAGCCATATGCTGACGAACTCTCCCGGGTCGCTCTGACCACCTTGAAAACCATTGTTGGAAAGCACAGGAATACTCCAAAATTTCAGATACAATCTTCAACTGGCCCAGAGGCGCTGCGCGCAAGAAGATTGAAATACCGGGTGTTTGTAAAGCTACTTTAACGGCCTTGAATTACGATCTGTAGGCGTCATCAATCACCTGTCATGATGCCGCTATTCGGTTTGGTAGAACTTATTACAATACTGGGCGGAAATAGAAAGCTCTGCAGCGCAGCTTTTGAAACTGGCCGTCGCTGTTGAACAAAGATTGGGAACGCCAGATTTAAGAGAATGCGAAGCCGTGCACAGGTGCGGCGACCGCTAATCAAAAATCGGATATGCAGTGTCGAGTGTTCTCTGAGCGCGTTCGACAATCTTTGCATCAGACAACTTCGCCAGGTCCCGCGCAGGTTGTGCGCCGTTAAAGGCCATGATGATCGGCTGCCCGGTATAGGGATAAAGGTTTAGCCATTGGTTGAATTGGCCCTGCGGCAAACCGGTTTCCGGCGTTATGATCCATGTATTGTCGGCATCCCAAAAGACATCTTCATACCGCAGATACACCTTGTCTAACGTCCCCATACCAAGACTTTCGATGGCGCTTTGCTTTTTATTTGGTAAAGGCGGGGAAAAGGTGATCGAACCCTGTTTCAGCACACCCAACGGAACCGTCACGATGACTGTGTCGAACCTGTCCGATTGCCCGGTCTTATCTTCCAACCGAACCCCTTCGCCATCAAACTCGACACGCGCCAATTCGCGGTTCAACTGGATGTCGAAATCGCTGGCAAACGCATCGAGCAGCTGTGCATAGCCTCCCGGGAAGACCACCTCTTCCCCGCCATAATCGGTATCCCGCAGATAGGCCAAGACATTAATCTCGGCGCTGTCCGCGCCAGCGCTGTGCTGAACGGACACAACATTATCAATCCAATCAGGGGTATCATCATCCGGTATTTCGCGCCCATCACTGCCACGAATGATATAGCTATCCGTCGTTGCCAGGGTTGATACACCCTGTGATTTCGCAAGCTGGGTTAGCGGATTGCCATCGGTGCCGTGTATCCAGCTCGCGCCCAGATCAAGTGCTGCGCCAAGGCGATTGTCGGTCCAGATGCGCCCACCGATACGGTCGCGCGCTTCCCAGATCGTGACATCATATCCGTGCCTTGTTAGCGCATCCGCGGCGGCAAGGCCGCTCATCCCTGCGCTAATGATGGCTACGGTTTTGGCACCTGTTTCAAAAACCGCCTCTGACGCGATAATCCCGGATTCATAGGCGGCATGCACCGTGCTGTTATAGGATGGATGCGTGGCCTCGCCCGCAAAAAACAGGCGATCACCGACTGGACGGCCAAGGGCTGCGTGATCCTTACGCCACGATCCTTTGGCAAGATAGGTATAAGACCCAAGGCTATGTGGATCGCGGCTCCAATTTGTTCGGATGTATCCGGTTGCAGTACGTGTGCCTTGTGCAGCCCCGGCAATGGGCACAAAACCAGACGTCAAGGCACCCAATGCTGCGGCTATGAAATCTCTGCGATCCATTGCAACCCCGCGTCTGATCACTTGTTCGGCTCCCAGCCCGGCGGCCTGATCAAAGTAGAGAAAGCTTCTCGGATGCTCTTTGACCGGGCAATATCCCGGATCAGGTCCGGCCATTCCGAGAACCAGACTTTGATCGGGTTCTGGCTGTCAAAATCGCGTGTCAGGCCATAGCGGGGGGTCTCTTCCTCGATCTGGAATGTCCCCCAAATCCGATCCCAGATGATGAAGATACCGCCATAGTTTTTATCCAGATACTTGTCATCACACCCATGGTGGACACGGTGATGAGACGGCGTGTTCATCACATATTCAACCGGCCCCAGCTTGCCGATCAGTTCCGTGTGCAGCCATGTCTGATAAGCCAGCACTGCGATCACGCCAAACACAATCGCCTCGGGTGCAAACCCCATCAGGGCCAACGGAATATGGGCGATCAGGGACCATACACCTTCCAGCGGGCCAAACCGGATACCGGTGATGATGTTCATATCGCGTGAGGAATGATGCACCGCATGCTGGGTCCAAAGCAGGCGCACCTCGTGGGCAATCCGGTGTTCCCAATAATAGGTGATGTCGGCCAGCACAATCACCAGGATCACGCTCCACCACGTCACGGGGATAGCCCATGGCAGACCCTGAGAGATGATCCAGTACAGCCCGTAGGCCCCAGTTAGAACAAAGGTTTCGACCAACAGATACGGGATCTGGGTCGATGCGCTTGCTAGCATTTCGCCAAAGGTCTTGGCTTTGAAATCGCCTTTGAAAATCATCTCGGCGATTTCGATCAACAAGATCGCAGCGCCAATCAGAAAGAACACCTCGTCGATCTGTGTGGTCAGGGTTTCGAGGTTCATTGCGCCCCTCCTTTCAATCCTTGGGAAAGTGTCCGCCAGGCCAGATCGGCAGCTTGCTTGGCCGTAGCCTCACCAGACCGCACGAGGGACCAGGCGGCGTAGATGAGGTTTTCATAGGCCTCAACAATCCAGTCAGTTGGAACGTTCGGGTCAAACGCGCCTTCTTGTTTGGCCGCGTCGACATCGCGTCGAAGCTCCTGCAAACCTTTTTCATAGGCTGCGGCTATTTCAGGGTCTGCTTCCAATCCTTCATTGGCTAAGAACAACTGACGGTTTGCCAGTGGAACAATTGCGTGCAGTGACAGCCGAAAGCCTTCTTCATAGCTTGTTGCACCTGCCGTGGCCTGTTCAACGGCTTCATCAAGTTCGGCTATTGCGATCTTTGCTAAGGCGCGCATCAGTTCGGGCCGTCCGGGGAAATGCCGATGCAGCGTCGCACGGCCCACACCGGCATGCTGTGCGACATCGCCAAGTGAGGAGGCCTGGTTCTTCGAAAAAACCTCGAACGCGGCTTCGATTATGGCATCTTTGGTGGTTGGACGAATTACACTCATGAGACACAGATGTATCATATGAGACTTGAATTCAACCCCACCCTCGATCTTAAATGCTTACCCGGTCGGCAAGCCCGCAATCAGCATGGATTTTTTTGGAATCGAGCCAAAGAAGACCCCAAGCATGTCTCTGCCAGTCGCCCTTACCGGACACCCCTATCGCTGTTCGACATTCCCGATACGCGGCGCATGAACATGGGTGCGGATCACAAGGGCTGCAACGGCTCCGGCCAGGGCACCAAACAGATGCGCCTCCCACGAAATGCCGGGTTGGCCGGGCAAAACACCCCAGATGATCGAACCATAGACCAAAGCCACCAAGAGGGCGGCCCCGAGCGTAACCGGAGACCTGTCGACCACACCACGCGCAACAAGAAACCCGAACCATCCAAACACCAGACCAGATGCGCCGATATGGATGGCGTTGCTGCCAAAAAGCCAAACGAGCGCGCCGCCCAGGGCGATAATGACGGCATTCACCAACAGAAGCGCGCGCGTTGCGGTCAGCGCAAGCAACGTGCCCATCAACACAAGTGGCGGTGTGTTTGACATGAGATGAGAGAAGCTGGCGTGCAGAACCGGCATCCCAAAGATCCCGTCAATCCCGCCGATATGCCGGGGGATCAAACCGAAGGCCAGGTTCAAACGATAGCCTAGCGCCCAGTTGATGACCTGTATCGCCCATAGCGCTCCAATGAAGATTGCCAGCGCCCAAAGTCGTTTTCGAACCACACTGTTGTTGTTCTGAACTGTCATCTGGACCAGATAATTCCTTCGCAAAAACCGATCAAGAAGTGCTGGGTTTGACCGTCTCGTCCAACCGAATGGCAATCGCCAGATCGCTCATGGCGTCTTCAACAACACGTCTGGGTATCTCAGCCAAACACGGGCGAGCACCTGAACGCGGTTTGACAGTCCCGCGCAGGATTGCACGACAGGTGATACCCGGCACAAACGGGCCATCTCCGTCCTCGGCGATCAGAGTCCATGTACGGGTGATGCTCTGACCGTTCTTTCGCCCCGTGACATGCACCTGCATCCCCCCGCGATCTGTTCCGAACGGATAGAGCGCTTTCGACAACCAGTAGAGCGCGGAATAGGCCAAGTCTGGCAGGGAAAGACGCCAGCGTTGGCGGAACCAGGCCAATGCGGACAGCGACGCATTCATCACGGCCAGTTCCAAACCCGCCCGAAACATAACTGCTGAAGCCGCAATTCTATTAGGCAGCAGGTGTATGTCGGGGACGTCCACGAAATACCCAGCACGCCGCAACCCCGGCGCAAGCGAGTAGATTTTGCGATCTGTCCAGCCCCGCACGGTCTGCCAACTACCATCCCGAAGAACCTGTGAGGGGCGGCCAACGCCGCTGACAATGCTCTTGATCACCGACATTCCGCGCGGCGCCCGGTTGCCCGGCAGTATTGCAATGTCGATAAGGTCGATCTTGTCCAGCCCGTCGATCAAATCCTCAACGATTATCGAGGACAGGCCCGGTACGCTGGACGCGCCCGAAAGCACAAAGACATTTGCGGCTTCTGCGTGTGCGTTCAGCCCCGCGATACCCATTGTGAATTCTGAACTGTCGGACAAATCCAGATAGTGGCAGCCGTGCTGAATACATAAGCGCGGGACAAGATATGGATCCAGGCCATAGTGTTGGAACGGCCCCGCCGCATCGATGACAACATCCGGCGCGACGTCAAAAATGACCTCGGGCGATGAATGAATATCGACCGTCAGGGTCTCTGCCCCGAGTTCGCGGGCAAGGGCGCGACCCTTCGAAGGTTGCCGCCCGGCCAACCACAGTTGATGCCCGTCGCGCGCGAGCAAACGAGCAGTCAGCGCACCAAAGACACCATATCCACCGATGATCACAACCTTCATGGTGTGGTTTTTGAGGTCAGCCATCGGTCGCCTCAACGATCTCGGCATCGAAGAAGACCGCATCCTGATATACGACCGAGCCCAACAGCCGATGAGTCAGTGCCAGTGTGAACTTGAACTGCCCATCACCCAGTTCTTCATGCCCGATGACCAGATTGCCTGGGCACACCCATTTGGGCAAAGGAATGCGCCAGCGACCCAATTTCACAAAGTAGCTGTCACTGATGAACAACAAAGCGTTTGGGGTGCTTTGCAACCGCAAAGCTATTCCGATGCCATAGCCAATGTATTCCTCTAACCCGGTCGGGCCGTCGAAGCGTTTGGAACTGCTGACAATCTGCGGAAACCCCGAGGACCGGCCATATTGCCTAATCCAGAATTGACCCCCGGTTGCAACATCTTCGGTAACAACCACAACGGCAGAGCGCCCGGCAGATGTGCGATCAAACGGCAGCGGCGCGCCTATGGCTCGCATGACAAAAGCCAGGAAACGCCCAGCCAGATTCATCTGCATTTCGGACACGCGACCCTGATAGACAAGACTGGCACCGCCCGACAATCGTTTGCTAAAGCGCCGCCTGATCGCCGCGGGCAATCGGTTCCATCCGTCTTGCCCCAACAGCTCAAAGAAACGGGTATCCCTTTTGTGCCGATCACATGGCTGCGCTTTGACATCAGTCTCAATAGGCTGCACGTTTTGAAAGGGTTGTACTTCGTGTTTTTCGAACATTCTGTTATTTCCGTCAGAAGAGAAATTAGAGGCCAAAATTTTTAGCCGCTTGGCTTGCCCCCTGTAAGCTTCAGGAATGAGGCGACTTTGCTGCCCATCTTCATAAGCATGATCAGCTTAGGCCGAGGAACCGTCAGCATATCGTGATACCACTTGTCAGCCGTGCTCAGGAAATCCTGCATGGCCCGCATACGCTGCAGCACCTCCGGCTCTAGCCCACTTTCGCTTTCAGCCTGCGCGACACATGTGCGTATGGCTGCAGCAGCGGGGTCAATCTCTCGCTCTTTGCGGCCTTGCGCGATGCGGATCACCATCTCCCAAACGTCGGTCTCGGCCTCGAAATGTTCGCGCCGCTCACCCGGAATCGGCACCCGCCGGATCAGACGCCAGCTGACAAGTTCTTTCAAAGAGTTCGACACATTTGAACGTGCGATACCAAGCGCGTCGGAGATTTGTTCCGCATTCATCGGCTTGGTGCTGAGGAACAGCAGCGCGTGGATCTGCGCCACCGACCGATTGACCCCCCACTGAGTCCCCATATCGCCCCAATACAGGATGAACTGGCTGGAGGCGTTGGATTTCGATATGTCAATAATTTCTGTCATAACAGAAATATCAGATTAAATGAAACAAATGTCAAGCTTTTGATCTGATCTGTGATCTCTTTGCCGTGTTCTTTGATCCGGTATACTCTGATCAGACGAGCCGTTGCCGAAAGCCGTGCAATGGTCGATTTGAGTGAATGTATTGAGCTGAACCAAGCCGTGCTTACGGAAGTGTTCGACCCGCACCTGAGTCGGTGTGACCCAATTCTAGGCGGAACGCCCCATCCACCATTGCGCTTTGTAGATAACAATCACAGCGACGGCCGGAACATGCCGAAGCAATTTAAGGAGATTGGGTATGGAGATTTTGGACTCGGAATGGCGCAAAGATGAGGGCCGAGCATGAGGCAATTGCAGATTCACACGTGAAAGTTCTGGCGATCTTTGCAGACCAAGACAGCACCATACCCCATCCTGATGCGCAAAGGCGCCTTGACCGATGGAATCGGAACCGTGTGAGCCACGTGATCAAAGGCGCAGGCCATGCAGTGACCTATACCCACGCAAAGGAATTCATGACAGAGGCCGACAACTTCCTGTAGGTCTTCCGCCACCGCAAAGAACTACGGTGGCGAACAAGGTCGTTAAATCAGATCAAGCGTCAGAGTTTGATCCGGAACGCGGCAAACCCGTCTGCACCTTCGCCGGCATCCTCGATCGTGACCCCTTTGACATCGCCCATGTAATCGCGGGCTTTGGGGCCAGTTTCGAACAGGACCGTAGTGCCCTCAAGCGGCGCAAAGGACCAATTGGCGTCTGCTTTCGGATCGATGGTGCCCTGCTCGACGATGTAGCGCACGATCACATCGCGGTTGGTATCGGGCGCTTCGAACACGACCGTATCACCCAACGCGCCAGGGAAGGAACCCCCACCCGAGGCACGATAGTTGTTGGTAGCGATGATGAATTCCATGTCATCTGTGACCGGCTCACCGTTGAAGGCAAGGTTCACGATCCGGGCGGTATCTGGGTTGATCTCTTCCCCTTTCGGTCCAAAGCGCGAGGGCTGTGACAGGTCGATCTGATAGGTCACGCCGTCCATCACGTCGAAGTTGTAGGACGGGAATTCCGGGTTCAGCAGGATCGCATCTTCTGCACCAACTTCAACTTGATTGAACATGCCCGCCGACCGCTCCAGCCAGCCCCGGACCTGAGCGCCGTTCACACGCACCGCACGCACCGTGTTGGGGTACAGATACAGGTCAGCCACGTTTTTGATCGCCACATCACCGACCGGAACATCGGTGTAGTATTCAGGACCGCCCCGGCCACCGGCCTTGAACGGAGCCGCTGCTGACAGAATGGGCAGGCCTTCGTGCTCGGTGCCCTTCATCATCTCTTCGACATACCATTTCTGCGCGATTGAGACGATCTGGACGGACGGATCATCCGCGACCAGCGCAAAATAGCTGTGCAGCGGGGCCGAGGTTTTGCCAACAGCGCGCCGAACATAGGCCAGCGTTTCATCATGATCCTGCGCAACCGAGTCGAGCACTGTCTGATCGTCACCCACCAAGGCAGTGATGGAACGATCTTCGTTGCGTTTGGAAATCGGACGCGCCTCGGAGGTAGTGGTGACCACCCGCCATTCATTTCCATCCCGCTCCAACAGCAGATCAAGCAGACCAAGATGCGAGCCCCAGAAGCCGCCCATGACAGCGGGCTTGCCCATCAACGTGCCCTTTTCCACATCAATGCCGGGGCGATCTGCAAAGGTCGGTGATGGGAAGACAAGGTGATTGTGGCCGGTGACCAGCGCGTCGATGCCATCAACCCCGGCCAGCACGACCGAAGCATTCTCCATCCCGTCCGCATGAGCGGCCTCGCCAATCCCCGAATGCGACAGCGCAATGATCAGATCGCAACCCTGTTCTTTCATCTCGGGCACATAGGCTTGCGCGGTCTCGATGATGTCACGCGCCTCAACATTGCCCTCAAGGTGCTTGCGATCCCAGTTCATGACCTGCGGCGGGGTAAAGCCGATCACCCCGATCTTGATCGGATGCTTGGTGCCGTCACCCATTTCAATCTCACGATCCAGGATCGCGTAGGGTTTCATCAAGGTCTTGTCATCGCGCGGGTTTGCGCCTTTTTCCTTCGCAACATTGGCCAGAACAACCGGGAATTCGGCCCCGGCCAAGGCTTTGTCCAAAAACTCCAGACCGTAGTTGAACTCGTGATTGCCCAGGGTCGCGGCATCATATCCAACCGTGTTGAAGGCACTGATGATCGGGTGGCTGTCACCTTCTTTCATGCCGCGTTCATAGGCGATGTAGTCACCCATCGGATTGCCCTGCAGAAAGTCACCATTATCGACCAGCAGAGAGTTCGTCGCCTCTGACCGGATCTCATTGATGATCGACGCGGTGCGGGACAGGCCAACCGTATCGCGGGGTTTGTCCGCGTAATAGTCGTAGGGGAAGACATGGACGTGGATGTCCGTGGTTTCCATGATCCTCAGATGTGCCTGGTTGCTCGCTGCAGCCGCCGAGAACGGGTGCAACGTAATGGCCGCAACACTTGCTGTTGTCGTGGCGAGGAACTGGCGGCGAGAAATCTGATTGCAGCTGGAGAAAGACATAGGTCACCTTTCGAGTTTGTGAATCAACGCGCCTTTTCTGAACTTTTGACTTCACGCGTATGACAAGAACGGTCAGATTTTCGCGCAGGTCAAAAGCAAGGGCATTACTCTGCACCATATCTCAATATGACATGATTCCCAGAGCATCACGGGATGAAGAACGGAATTCTGCCGAGGGATCCCAACAACTCGGCAAAGGGTACAAACCGCCAGAGTGAGCCGGTTCCACACTAAGCCAGTTCGCAATCGTTCAGGCCCGGAATTGCCACGTCAAACATGTTCTTTGAAAAAGTGGTGAGCCGTGCAGGACTACGTGCAGAGAGAGAATTCAAAGGGTTACGCTGGCGAACCTCAAATTTCCACCCACTGAAATCATTAGCCATTCTGGGGCTTTGACGAACCTCGCATGGCTCCCAAGAAAGCAAAAAAACCGCTGAGGGGGCGGCCACCCACCTCAACGGCAATGCAAATCTTTCTGCTCCGTTAAGCTACCAAGTTTTCGCGCCAACCGCAATCGCGGGAGGTCTCGATGGCTAGACTAAATCGGTTTGAATGGCTCAAAGCTGTCATGCAGTGCAGCGAGGTAAACTCATCTACGAAGGTGGTAGCGTCGGCCCTAGCGGTACAGTTCGCAAATGACAAAACCGGCGACCTGAACCCGTCCCAGGAAACCTTAGTCGAATATCTCGGCAACTTGTCGTTAGCGACGATCAAGCGGTGCATCCGTCAGCTCGTTGAACTTGGCTGGCTGTTTCGTACCGAGGGGCGCGGCGCTGGCAACTTCACCAAATATGACCTTCGCGCGCCCTGCAAAATCATCCCGTTTCGCCAAAAGAAAAAGGGGTCGCCAGCGAGCCTTTGCGATGACGAAAAGGGGTCACTGGTGGCTCACAAAGCGGTCACCAGTGAGCTTTCCTATATAGAAGAAGAACAATCCCAAGAACAAAAGGCTGAGGTTGAACCGAATTTGCCCAACGAAAGGCAATCCGATCCATCGCAGCCATGCAGCGAGCAATTGATCTTCGTTCCAAGAGGCATCTGCTTTGTTCGGGATTGGGATAAGCGACTGGAATGCGCAGGTATGCAGACACTCGAACGCAGCCTGCCTTTGTCTCCACACAAGCATCATCTCGGATTTTGGCTGCCCGCCCACACCCCTGCACCAATGGGCAGCGCTGAATGGCAATCACAGCTCCGGTTTGTTCGGGCTGCGATAGCCGAGGCGTAGAGTATTGGCGCGCGGCGCTTGGCAGGCTGAGCGAAGAAAACCCGGGGCTGTCTGCCCCGGACCCCGAAGATATTTCCCGAAGGTGAGAGACATGTTGGAAGAGAAATCAGCGCTGGATGAAGCCTATCGTCGGCGCATTACCAAAACGAAAGGCGGAGGCGGCTACGGCAAGCCACGGCCTGCTGGCCCCGCCAACGGCAGTGGTTTTGTCATTCTGAGAACGACCAAGATCAAGACACTCGGGAACATGGGCGCAAGCCTCCAACACACGTTCAGAGAACGTGAAACACCAAATGCTGACGATGCGCGGCGAACGCAAAACCAGGTCGTCATCGGGCCTGACAATAGCCAAGAGATATTGGACGACTGGAAAGCGAACGCGCCGGAAAAAGTACGCAAGAATGCGGTTGTCGGTATCGAGTATCTGGTCACAGGCAGCCCTGACGCGATGGCGCGCATGAGCCGGTCAGAACAAGACGAGTACTTTGCCAAGAGCATTAACTGGCTGAAAACCCGACACGGGGCCGAGAACATCCTGTCGGCAGTTATCCACCGGGACGAGACCACACCGCACCTGACCGCCATGGTGATGCCCAAGGATGCGAGAGGCAAGCTGAATGCTCGCCATTTTCTCGGGGGCGCATCCAAATTGCGCGTAATGCAAAGCGACTTTGCCGAGCGCGTCGGAAAATCACATGGCCTAGTCAGGGGCGTTCAGGGCAGCAAGGCAAAACATCAACGGGTCAAATCCTACTATGCAGCGCTGAACCGCTCTGAGGCTGATACCATTCAGCTCCCAGCTCGGCAAAAGAGCAGCATGATGGGTCGCGGGGGCGAATCCGATGAAGAGTACCGTCAGCGTATATCTTCCACCGTCAACGCCATGGTTCGCGGCGCAGCCGACCGCACCCATGCTCTGATCGAGGAACTGAGAACGCGGGCAAATCAGGACGAAGCACTGCTTCGCGCCCTGAAATCCGAACGCGATGTGGCGCGCGAAGACACCGAGCACATCAAGCAAATGGGCACAACGATCTATGCCGTTGAACGCCTTCTCAACGCGTTCGAGCGTGAGACGAATCCTATTGAGCAAGAGGCTTTAGCGACGGTTGCGCAGGCGATCAGAAGCTTGAAGATCAAGCCGGCCGAGGAAGTCCAAAAAGATATTTCTCAGCGCCTCATAAGTCTTGGCTACCGAGAATTTTCGGACCGCAAAGCGGATCAAATCGACCAACGCAGAGACGAAGTGGGGCAAGCGCCGCCTCAGCGCAATGACCCAGGGCGGTCACGATAAAACAACTTTCAATTTCTTAGAGATCAAAATGCTTAGAAAACAAACTGCCTCCACGCGCAATTCCAGCGCCTCGGCTATGCCAGACGACCTCATTCTGTGGGCCGATATTGATGGTCAGAGAAAAGTTGTCGCTCAGCGATACCGCTCACCCAAAGGCAAACTCCGCATCGACTGGTTTGTGTCGCGCCCTCAACGTCAAAACCTTCTCAGCGTTTATTTGCAAGATGCGAACCCTCCGACATGACCATGGCGATGTGCAAGACCATTGTGACGCGACTTCGTTTGATGGCACGGGTCTGGTCGCGTCTGTGTGGCGGCTATGGCTTTTGGGGCCAATGGCGGGGCGTCATGCGATGCGTTTGGGTCAGCAGCATTTCATGGACCGCTCTTATCGCCGTCCCTAGCTTGTTTCAGCTCAGCCACCAAGGTGGCTGCCAGTCCGGTGGATGCACCCCGAGCGCTGATGATTTGCAGGCCCTGGTGGCGCTCTCGATCCCGCTAGCCGCTAGTCTCCTGATCACCGATGTTGAGGATACCCTGGCTGGCACAGAAAGCCGGATGCAGGTTAGTACGGCGCCCGTTTCCGACGAGGAAATTTGGGAAAATACGCCAAAGCAATGGCGACACTTGCTGCCTCCCGAAATTGTAGAACGGTTCGAAAAGTAAGCTTAGCAGTCTGCCAAAAAGCCAACTTTCGATCTGCATATGTTGAAAGTCAGAGATGATTGACTTTTTCGTCACGACATTGACCCAACAGAACGCTGGTGGATCTCTGCGATTCCCAGCATCGAACTTCGGAATTTATGCGAGTGGTACGGCTCTTCACGTCGAAGACTGCTCGCCAGAGGACTGGCATTGGCTCACAGCGCCTAGATTTCGAGTTGCACTCGACCAAGGCGTCTTAATGCTTGGAATCGGCTATGAGGCGCTCACTTGGATTGTAAGATTTGTCGAGGACGCCGAGTCACCGCCCGCTGTTCCGCATTCCATAATAGTTTCAGCTTTCATGCGGTGTGGGCCCGTAACCGCGGGTGAAAAACGCAATTCACCTACGGCACGCCAGTTTAGTCTATCGCCGTCGCCAACGGAACGCGTTTCTACGCTTTCGAACTTGTCGTCTCCGCGGTCGTGGCTTATCCGGTAGGTGATCCTGCACGAGACCGTGGAACCGGTAGTGTTTGTCAACCGCGCCGTGTGCGAACTTGTTACAGTGACCGTTTCCTCAATCTTTGCGGATGCTGGACCCGATTCTATCAGTGCTCCTGCGTTCGGTGGCATGTCTAATCTCCTTTATTTCATACGCTTTCAATTCTTAGATTTCGTTGACTTCGAACTGTGTCGAAAATGGCGGTTTTAAGAGTGGTTTATTTTAAGCTATAATGGTACCTCTTGATGTCTTGTTTTGACTGGGCAGCACTGTGGACGAGGCGGATCAATCTCGTCTTATCCTGCTATCCCACGACCCAAACGTAGCAAGTATCTCGATCCAATCGCTCGATAGCTAATGGCTGGTTTCAATTTGCATAGACTTCCAGCGTATTTCCTTCGTCTACCTTGTCGGTGTCCGAATGCGTGACAGATGAGTTATTCGTAGAAACCGCAGTCCACTCGAGGTGTGCCTGGTAATCGCCGTCAATTTCGCAGGTTAACGCTTGGGTATCATCTTCGTTTAGCCGCTTCTTGTCCCAAAGGATGTCATTTCCGGCCGTGTTCAGATCCTTGATGGTGACGTACAGATCCTCTGAGTCCGCATTCCTGACGTACACTGTACCTAGCGCCATGTTTGTCTCCTTTCGCGTCGCATATGATTAAGAGTCACTTTTTACCATTCTTTCCCGGCAAGGGAATGTCGGGGCCGACATCGTCCAGTTCGAATATCGCGGCTGTCCTTGTACTGCCCCTTACGACAGCTGACAGCCCGTCAGTGCTTCGACCGAATTCTTCGACCACGTATAGACCGCCATTCTTTTTCATCCTCGCATCAGCAAGCGGGTTACCGTCGGCCGGGACTTTTTCGAATTCCTCGATGGCCAGCGCGTATTCGAGGCGAGGGTCGAGTTCCGGCAGGTCAACATCGAATTCCCATAGGTGATTGGATATCGAGTTTCCTGGGTCGTCGGCTTGACGCTCGACGGGCGGGATATCCAGGCGCATTTTCCATCCGCGGCGGCTCGGCTTACCCACCACTGTTAAGCGTTTGCGCTCTAGAAATCTGACAATTAGCCAAGGTCGCGCTACCAGGTGAGCGTGCTCAGTCAACTCTATTCCGGGGGCCCGTGCGCGGAAAGCCGCCCCGTCAACCACAATGCGCAGGCGACCCGGTGCGGATGTACTACGTGAGACCGAGATCCACCGCTCGGGTGGTACTTGGGTGTCTATAACCATGGGCGGTGACAGCTCCAAGCCTCGCAAGCACTGCGCCTGATAGGCCGCAATTCCAAGGCGCACGAATGGCATGTAAGTTTCACGTGCCTTGATGCCGATGTCCGCGATCCAGATGTCTCTCGTGCGATCGGCGACCACGTCAAATATGGCTGCCGCGACCTCGACACTGTTCGGTCCACCTAAGTTCTTATTGGCCTGTTCGGGACCTATTGGCAAATACAATCTCGGGCGAACCATGCTTGGGTCGTGTCCGAATAAGTCGGCGCCATTCAAAAAATTCGGTAGACTTCCAGAAGAGTAGGTTGGATCGCGACCGCGCATGGTGACAATAGAGTGAAGCGGATTTCCTTGTAGTTCCTCGAGGCCAATCGCGTTGCCGCTTCCTTTTGGTGAGTTGCCGTCAAAAGGTTGAAACGCCTCGTTCTGAAACATAAGAAGAGCCAGCTTCTGGCCCTCACCACTGCCGAACCAGGGCCGGTTCAAGAAAACCCGGATCAAGGCCTGACGGTAAAGCTGTATGCCCACATAAGTCACGCCACTGGCGGGGTCTGTTAGAGTGGCCTGAGTTCTCTGTTCACGATAAAGCGGTAAAGGATCTTCGTCCTTCGAAAGGCTTGGCGGTCGCGCGGTCGCCGGGATTCGCAGGATGCGTACGTCGCCAACGTCCAATTCGTCCGTAGCATCGGGTCGTTCGAAGAAGTGCCGATTGCGTCCCTCGGTTGGCGCTTCTGCATCTCTGCTTTCATTGGTGGCGGCTTCTGGGTCCTTGTAGAACGAGTCGAAGCGCGAGGTACCGACAGGACGGAGGGAGACGTTTCGCGCCCGGGTGTCACCGAAGTCGATATACGAGCAAGCTGGAGTACCATCCAGCTTTGTCAGGAGATCGACGGGCTGGTCTTGATCAATGGGACTTTCGCTTACTGATCGACGGGTCGTTTCCACCGAACCCCATCGGCCGATACGCGGCTTGAAACGGCGCAACGGATCATCAACATCACGGCGCATTGGGCGGGTTGGCGAATCGTCGTACTCGTCCCACCTGGCTTGGAATTCGAGCTGCTCTGTTGAGGGGCGGTGCAGGTCGATCTCACCCCCAAACCAAGCGATCGTCGCTCCTGGATCGTGTGCCTCGCGCCAATCATTAGGGTGCTTCTCGACGAAATCAGCCCATTCATGGCAAGCGATCTCAGCAGGGTCACGTTGATCGCCGTTTTCGATCTTTTCTTCTACCTTTGCCGAGAAATCCTTCAAGACGTAGGATTGGGAATTCTCGCTCCCGCCTTTGGTGGCTTCTTCCCACCCGATCCCGAACGAAGGCGCCAACAACGGTTTTTGCAAGGCGTTGACGAGGCGCAAAGTGCGGTACCCGTTCAGAGCCGGTATGGGCCAATGTGTCATTAGGTCATGTATTTTCTCATGCCGCACGCCTTCTCCCATGTCGACGTAGGTCGATGACTCGATATCCGCCATCGTGAAAGCTTGTTCAAAAACAGGCCAAAGCCCATGCTTGGAAAGTGAATTCGCGCTTTCGGGCACAGACCAGCAACAGAGTGTTACTTCCTCGCCTCTTGGGACGCGGTAGATCAGTGTTTCGAAACCAGGCATCCCTCCATAAATGGCGGTTTTGTCACGATCAACGGAAAGCGGCTCCCCCTCGGTCGCGGAGATCATTCGAATTACTATCGGTAGTATTTCGTCACGCCTGTCCGGCCCTTCACCGGCCGCAGAGGGCGCATAAAGCACCCTTTGCAAGTGATCGAATAGCGGGACGTTCCGGCGGAAGGGCAGGACGCAGCAAACCTGCGCCATCGGGTCGGGGTAGTAGGGCTGGTCAACACCTCGAGTTCCGGGCTGGAGGACTTGACCTCGCGATGGCCTCTCGCTCCGCGCGGCCAGGTCCGGGTCTTCCCTAACGAGAGATCCGGGATTAAGAGCATGCTCTGCGTTGGTTTTTGTCGGCTTTGGCTTTCTTGTAGCGCCACTTCCGATCGCTTCAGGGAACCCACCGCTCCACCTGACCCTGTCGAAACCGCGCTTGTCGAACATGCCGCGCGGGACCAGCTCGTTTCCGGATGTACGGTCGAAAGTGCCGCCGATCTTGGCAATTGGATGCCCAACACGGGGCGGGACAAGGTAGCGCTCGACGCGGCGATTCTCACGGAGTGCGCGACTGCTTTCCAAAAAGTTGTTGTTGGTCTCGATGTTAGCTTCTCCATCTCGCAGAACCAGGGTCTGATCGTTGCTCCCAGGCATCAGAGCCATGTCCCTCGCCTGGAAAAGCGGTTCCCAGGGCTCTGATCTCAGCAGGATTTCAGGAGGATGGACTGGTTCCTTTGCACCGAATCTTAACGCTTTGTCCGGTGTCGATCCCATGCGCATTCCCGTATCGTAGAGCGGATACGCTTCCGCCAGGCTCGGTCCTCCGCGATGAACATAGACCGGGCGACCACCAACGAAGTAACCGAAGCGATCTCTTAGCAACGCGTAACCGCGCGCGCGTCCGACCTCGGGAGATCCTTTCCGGGGAGTACGCTTGCTAAACTTTACATGCATGCTCAACGGCAACGTGCCGCTTCCCTCTGGCTCGTAAGTGTCGTTGCTGTCGTGTTTCCTTCGCGCAGGAAGACCAAGGTTACCACCGTCCCAGGACAACACGGTTTCCTGGGCAACTATGCTCAGGTCTTCCTTGTGCCGGTTGCTGGGAACGGCGTAGCCATAGCTTCGCTCAATAAGACGAGCACCCGAGTTACGCGTGGAAAGATCGTAGGGCGGTGTTTTCCTGCCGTCAAAACGGTAATCGATGTCCCGCTCGTAAGGACAAAACCATTCAACTGGGTCATTTTCGTCAACCTTGATGCCTATATCAAAACGGATACCGACCATGAGCATCTCGGCCGTTAGGAAACCATCTCCGAGTTTATCAGCCACCACGGCCATGGCCTGTTGTGAGATTGCCTCAGCCCAACGTTCCGTGTCGAGAACTTCGAGTCCGGTCGTCCGCAGGGGCGGCAGGTTTCCATTGATTGCCTTGGTCAACTCTCCCGCTCCCACCGCGGTATCCGCGGCCAAGGCAGCGTTTGCAAAAGCGTTCAGGCCCTGCTTTCCGTCGACCGCCATCAGCCGGAAGCGTGTTCCCTCCTTGCTATCTGCGGCCTCCACACCCACGTGGACCAACCCTTCCTGGAGCGCGGCAGGCGACTTCAGTCCCAGTCCGAGATCGCCGAGGGAGGCCGGTCGAAAGGCCAGGCTCGGCAACCGGTCTGCCTTCTCTTCATCAACTTTGGCGACGGTCCACATAGCGGACGGTTTTTCTTCGGCCTGAAGCGTCACCTCCCCCAGCTTCGCTAGGCGAACGGCAATTAGGTCAGTTTCGAGCTCTGCGTCCAATTCCCATTCGAAGTCAATCACGAGACCGAAGTACTTCGCGAGAACAGGGTTACCGCGGATATCCATGAAGCGCCGATACTGGTCAGACGCGTGGAACTCCATGCCCGTAGCGGCATAGGCACTGCGCAAAGCTTCCCGCGAAGCCGGGGTTGCCCGCGATTGGGCCAACAACTCGAGTGCCAGAGCTGAACGAAACGAGGCGCTGGATTCCTCTGCACCGCTCAGGAGCGTCGCGGCATTCTCCAGCGTCTTGATGACGTCCAGTGCCACTTGGCCAGGGTTCGGGTTCGGGCTAACCTGCACCTCCTTTGACAGAAGTTTTTCGAGATCTCCCGCCAAGACATCCGCCCAAGCGGATTCCGCGAAGGTTCGCTCGGACTGTTCGTACTCGAAAATCAACTTCTCGCGCTCGATCAAAGTGCGAACAACGTCTTCGGGCACCCAGCCGACGCGCTTGCCATCAACGATCTCGAGATCACGCACCGTCTGGATAACCGTTTCCAACCAGGCCGGTGGATTCTCCTCCTCCAGGCCTATTCCTGCAAAGCGCCTGACCCGAACGTTTACGCTGTCACGATCACCAAGTACCCGCCAGTAGTCAGTGTCTCCGTCCCGCACCGTGTCTGGCGGCCGAGGGCGTGTCGCACCCAACAGACTTTCTTGCACGGTTCGGGCCAAAACGTCGGCTCCAAGTGACAAGGACAATGGATCCGCGATCAAGCCTAATCCGTGCTCTTGCGTGACTTTCACCAGGCGATCAGGAGACACCGAACCGTTCAAAACCTCATCCTGCACGCCCCGGCCAACAAGGCCAATCGCAAGCTCGGCAGCCTTCATGGCGCTGATCCCTTCGGTCAGCGCCGCTCGACCATCCGGTCGCACCCGGAACCATGGGCGTTTTCCAGTGTTCTTGTCGACCAAAGTCGTGAAGTTTACGGCCGCGACAAGCTCGCCAAACCCGTCTTTGAAAAGTTCGCTCCACCTTGCCGGCGCTTTCTTGTCGAGCACCCAATCAGTTTTCAGTTCACCAACGGCTCCTTGCTGTGTCGTCCACCCAGCCCCGTTTCTCGTCATGGTCCGCAATTCGAGCTGGGGCACCAATGAAGCTATTGTTTGAGGCCAATTCTCCAGCAACGCTTCCTTCGAACCCTCGCCGGGCTTGAAACATGCAGCCAGGTTCAAGACGGGCCTGTCATTGCGAATGGTGTAGCCGTCAGGCACCACAGTGATCTGGATGCCTTCGATCAAGTGTCCCACCCCCTGTTCAAGAGATTGGCACCGTAAAGACTTCGATACCGCGACCAGGCCGCGACCTCGGATGGTTGATCCACGGTCACGGTTCCCGTGGCATTTGGGCTTTCTTCACCTGAAACCGCGTGCAGGCGGTACTCGTTGCGTTCTGCTTCGCTACGACCGCTAATATTGTACTCGGCGTCGAACGAATAGTTGAACTCGACAAATTTCACCTTGAAAGTCAGGGAAATAAACGTCGTACCCGTCATCTCACCGTTCTTGCTCTCGAGTGCGATTTCAATACAAACGGCTAGGGAGAAGATTGCGATTGTTCCCTCTCCGAGAGCTCTGACGAAACCGCGGATGATGGTCAGGCCGTCGGCGGTTTTGGCAATGTATATACCTGCGGTAATCTGGCCGTATCCTTTGATCGGACCAAAGCTCAAACCGACCATCGCACCAAACTCGATCGAGGCTTCGAAACCAACAATGCCCTTCAGATTTGCAGTGCATCCCACGTGACCTCCGCCGCCGTATGGAGGTACCGAGATGATGAAGGGAAGTTCGCGCCTTGCGAATGTGAAACGGAACCGAGCATCGCGGTCGTCCAGCGGCAATTCGGCAGAAATGTTGAGCGAAATATTGTAGAAAATCAGAGCACCAAGGACCACCTGGTCAAGGGAAAGGCGGAAACCAACTTCGACAGTCGGCGGTAAGAGGGTAATCTCGTAGTAAGGCCCTTGCTCTCCCCCGCCCGAGAGAAAGCTGCCGAGCGCCTGAATGTAACTTAGGTCATCGCCGATTGTGACATCCACCGGCGTGGCTCGAAACTTGGAAGATCGGCCTGAACCGGCACCAAAGGTGGCGGCCGAGAACTTTAGGGTGACGATGTCGGCAAAGCCTGGCAGAATGTTGACTGTGAACGGATGCAGGTAGCCTTCCGCTCGTGCCTCCCGCTCTCCGTTAACGAGGTTAATGCCCGCACCCGCCTCTATTATCAGGTGATCTTGGGCCGGCTTGTCTTCGACTGGGTAGAACTTTTTGCGAAGTTGCTCGCCCGACACTGGCCCATCGACCTTCCAATACCTGTCGTCCAGTTCCTGTTTGGGGGTTATCAAAAACACCGGGTTCGAGGCTGGGTAGTTGCCGATCTCGGTCGCCCAGTCGTAGCTGAGGTTCACACGGGTCGGCAGGATGTCGAGTATTGCGCTCTCGAGTTCGTTTCTCAACCCGCGCAAGTCAACAAGTGCGGACAGCCTGCCGTTCAAAAGACTGTCAGCGAGCTTCTGCATGAGCGCGACGGCGCCAAGAACTGGCGGTGGATTCTCGACCCAAAACCCCTTGACGAACATACCTGCTGCGAAAACGTCGAAGGGACTAGTCGCTACGAGCGCGCTAATCCTCAATTCTTCGGCGCGCAGGCCCACGAGACTACTTGATAGCGCCTCGGTCACCTCGGCGCGGATCAAGATCTCGAGGCCCTGGTTTTTCTGGATCGCGTCCAAGACATTTTCAAGAACACTAATAGCGGTTCGATCGACCGTAAGCGCGATCTCCAAAACCGCCTTGGCCTGTTCCTCAGCCCAATTTGCCCAACCCTTCACAAGGTCTTGGACCTCGCCTCCGGACATTGTTAGCCACCCTGCTAGCGGCTTGCTATGTTTCGCTACGAAGTTGATCGTTTCCTGCGCAACTGCATTGACCTCGGCGACCGCAACTTCAGGATTCGTATGATCGATACTTCCGATACGATTGCTCAAGCTTTTGAACGCAATCTCAAATTCACTTAGAGCAAATCCGAGGTCAGACTTGTAGACCTCCAAGCCTGTCTTAAGGGCTGCGACTTCCGTCTTGAAATCTTCGACTTTGAAATCCGACGCTCCTATAAGCGCCTTAAGCGCTCCCTTGATTGCCAACAATGCATCTTTCAGCGCTTTTTCCATCGCGTCGAGTTCGCCTCGGACGAGCGATTCCGGCGCATTCACCGTTTGCGCAAACGCATCCTTGATCTGGCGTTGGATGTCCGCCATGGCAGATGCCAAATCGCGCACCCGGTCCAAGGCGCGGGACCGCAAACGAAAAAGCTGTGTCACTGGATCCAGTTCGCTGATACTAGCGCATGGTTTCCCCGCGATGGCTTCGCGCAGTTCTCCATTGAGCCCGCGTCCTTCGCCGACCAGTTCCATTACTTCGTTCGCTGCGATCAACGCCCGTGCTCGCGCGGCATCAAGATCGCCGAACTGCGCAGGAATACGTGGTCTTGCTAATGCAGATCGAACTTTCTGAATCTCCACTTCTGCTCGGTCGAACTCCGCTGTCAGCCCCTCGCTGCCGTCTACCAATATCTTTGTGGCTTTCTCGCAAAAGTCTTGTGCATCCTGCAGGAGCTCGGAGACCCTTTGAAGGTAACCAAGGTTGAGGATTGCCTGCGTCGCCTTGACGACGAGGTCAGTTAGTTTGCCGATCAGCGCTTCACGCGCTTCTGCCGACGAGTCCTTCAACGCTTTTTCGAAAGCGATCAAGGCCTCGATTGCTTTGGAAAGCGGCAATCCAAAGTGCTGGGCAACCAAGCTGTCGCCGTGATACTTTAGCAGCTGTGTGACCTCTTGTCCCAGCTCCTGACCATCTACCGAGACAAACGACGCGTAGTCCGCCTTAACTTCTTCTAAAAGCTGGGAGTTTCTCCGTTTTAACGCTTCCTCTTGCGCGGTGGAGTCAAGATAAGGTCGCGGAAATCCAAAGAAGACCGCATAAAAATGCTCCCATGTTGGATTGGCTTGGGACGGGACAGGCAACGTCTTGCGCAACTCGTTGAGTAGGCCATTCTTAACATGTCTCTCAAGATCGGCTTTAAGGTCAGAGAGCAGGTCTCCGGTCACTGTCGCGCGCAGGATGTTCCATTGTGCCGTTATGAGCGTGATCGTTTCTCCGACAATGGCAGGGACCGGATTGTCGATCACTGCTTCGGCAGCGTTGCGAACACTCTCAACGGCAGCGGCGAGTTCCCCGATCTTTCCGGTGATTTTTGTGTATTCCTTTGCCAGCCTTGTCTTGGCCTCGTTGGGATCGTCAATCTCGCCGACCTTCGAAATCGATTCATCAATCTGCGTCACTAGCCCAAGGCCAGCCGGTTCCACGGCATGTAAAGCCCGGTCGAGTTCGGGGTAGAAGTCAGACAAGGACAGGTCGCTGGACTGAAGTTTTGCAATTGCAGCATCCACACTCTCAAGAAAAGCGACGATCACCCTGTCCAGCGTAGCTAGTGTTTCCTCGGCAATGCGCTTGATGTTGGTCAGGTCAACCGCTCCTGCGGCTTCTCCGAACTCGTAGGCAACCGATTCAAGTAGCTTCGGCGCGCCAGTGGCGAGGCTGACAACCTTCAACACGTCCTTCAGAGAGATAAGCCCGAGTATCTTCGCGTCGTTCAGAGCCCCGCCCAACATGTCGAGTGGATCGAAACGCCCAGCTTCTGCGGGCGTGGTAGCAAGTGCGGTGCTTGAAGCGCGTTCGGCTGGATACGAATCCATGCCGCGCAACGCACCGGAAGAAGGAGTCGGCAATGGAAGTGCCGGACCGCCAATCGGTCCCACTGTGCGCGACAACTGCGCAATGCGCATGTTGGGCTTGGCTATGCCGCCCGAAGCAGTGCCGTCAGATGCAAGGTCTAGAAAAAGGGTTCGTGTTTTAACATTGAGGAAGACCTCGGAGGGATTGGCAACGGTGTCGAAACCGTGCGCCACGTAGAGCGGGTTCATACCCAGTTCTACTGTACCCGCAGACCGACTTAGGAGCCGGTTTACCGACTGCACGCGTGCCCTAGCTGTCTCGAGAACCCCATAAAATGGTGGCTGGTCAGCCCCTTCCATTACCCCATCCATCGCGAAATTCTCAACGGATGGTAGGCCTGGAATACTTCCTTGCTTGACAGGACTGGTTTCGTCGTCTGCTTGAGCACGGCCGGAGACTGACATGTCGATGGCGACAGTCTCGAATGCAGTCTCATCCCGCCGCCTTCCTGGGGCGTATTTGAACGCCTTACCTGGCGCTAAAATCTGACGTTGTTCGACCGGAACGCTCGATCGATACATTTCGGCAAGCGCCCGCATTGTTGGCGCGTGGTGAACTGCCGCATTGTCAGCGAATATGAGTGGCGCTTTCAAGGGAGTGTCTTCGTCATCACGCAAGTACTCGAAAAAAACATCGGTGCCGTGCGTATCCGCTGACTTACGTCTGATGCGTGGCCAAAAAACCAACCCTGCCTCGCTCGGAGCCCCGGTCTTGATCCGGCCATTCACTGCGACCGTGCCAGGAACTGCTGTACGCGGGTTTAGTAGGTCGGGTGAACGCGTCGTAAGCATTCGTATCGATGAAAGCGCAAGTCCGGCGCGCCCATCAAAGGGTTGGCCCAACGAAGGGAATGCCTTGTCTGGTCGCCCGATGACCAGGAAATGTCGACGCACTAGGTAGGACGTGGGATCCTGCTCTCGAGCGCCTGGCTTACGCGAGGCGTGTGGCATAAACATCCTCTCGCTCAGCTTTATGAGGCTGGCTCGATGGCCCAAGGGGAACATATACCCTTTACTCGCAACCGTCACCCTGATGTCGCGCCCCAGTACAGAGTAAGCTTCGAACTTCTCCATCGTGGTTGCCGCGTGCCAGTCATCCGGAGGCGATGGCTCGTCCAGCGTCGGGTCGACTTTCTTTAGGTAGTATGGCGCAAAAGGTGTAAACCCGCTGGTCGTCGCGAAGCTTGCCCCCTGCGATGTCATCACAACGCGGGAGTGGCCCAGCGTGGTGGCAACGGCAACACCTGCATCCGGTGGCCGCTTTCCATCGACGAGGGTGCCGTTGTCCACGAACGCGTACCCATCGGGTTGCGGCACCACTTGGCCGGGCACGGCCTGATACTTCTTCTCCCCTTCACCAAGGCTCGGGTCCTCTTGGGCTACGTCTTGATTCTTAACTTCCACTAGGCCAAGGACCGCGTTTAGGGCGACCCACGAAGTATTCATCGCCAATTCCCGCGCGTCCTGCATGCTGTGAGCAGCAGGAAAATTGCGCCCATCGCGCGTACTAGTCCATGAAGCTTTATCTTCTTCTGGAATGGCCCGCCCGGACAAGAAACCCAAGTCCATGCCCTTTGCCCATACCACTCGGAGATCGTGGGGTTCTTCTCGCGAAATCGCTTGCCGGGTCGCTGCCGCTACCGCGTCGTCGTCCGCGGCATCATCTTCGTCGTCTTCCTTGCCGTTTACCGGTGGCAAAGACATCGCGTTGCGCGGGCGCAGCCGGGTACTAAACAACTGCGCTCCGCGTGAAGCCAGTTCATCTGGATGCGACTGAACCGCTTCGGGGTGCGAGCCTTCCCGGGATGGGCTTACAAAGGTATTGAACCTAAGCTCGAGGACGGTTTCGAGGTACTGGTCGCCGCCCGGGTTCGGGTCCTCAAGGTCGCGGTCCGCCTCGATTGACGAACGCAGCAACTCCATTGCCTTGCTGCGCGTAGTTCCAGGACGAATGCCGACATAGTCGAGTTGTTCAAGCACATCGCTACCAGGCTTGAACGCCCTACCGGTGACGCGAAGCGACAGGTCTGACCACGCCGTGAGTTCTCCAACCGTCAGCGGGATACGCGCTTTGTCGACCAGGTCGAAAACCAGGCGGCTAGGACCAGACGCCCGCGCTTCAACGATCTCGTCTGGACCTTCACCGTCCGACCAAGTGACACTACCGTCGTCGTGAACCTGTGCATCTTCTGCCCACTCGTAGACGTGTTGAGCACCGAAGTGCACGACAAGTGCCGGGGGCACCTCGACTTGTCCGCGCACACGGAGTTCAGGCAGTTGACCCGCAACGCCCGTGCCGCTGAAATACAGGCCCGAAAACCCGAACTTCAGGTCCAGGAGATCCCGGGAACGCAGCACGCGTAGAAGCGAGTTTTGAGCGTCGATTGTGAAAGTTTCGTCCGCTCCGCCCAGCATAACGCCTGAGATCGGGTCGTCAGGGTTTTCCGGATCGAAACCGGGAACCGGGTCACCAGAACTGGCTTCGTTGTCTCCACTGGTGGCCAAGAACAGACGCTCGGACGACGCTTCGCTTGGCCGGTATGTTGACCTAACGTTCAACCTTAACGGCGTCGCTGGAAACTCCCAGTCGACCAAGTCGCTATCCTCGATCGGAAGAGACGCGCGCGCAAGCAAGAGCTCCATGTCAAAAGGCGCCGCTCTCCCATTGCGTATCGCTAGGGCACTGAAACGGTCTTTGCGTCCTCTGAGCGCGAAAGTCACGTCTTCCAGGTCCAGCGTTCCCGTCGCGTTGGCGAGGTCAACAAGGATACGTGTGGGGCGTTCGCGCAACGACACAACGCGTACCATCTTCGAATCGGCTATTTCGATAGCCGCGCCCCGGCCACTGGTGTCGAAGTGCAAGCGCACACCACCCTGGATGTAAAGCAAGGCACGCGCACCCCGGGTGATCTCGACTGCGAAACGCGAGATGTTCGCGGGTGTAACTCGCAGATTCCGCTCAGCTCCCAAGGCCGCTGAGATCTTCGTGTCATCCAGCGTTTCCGGATTGTCCGCATGGAAGACCCAGCCCCGGCGCGGCGTTCGTGGTACCCAGCGCACTGACATCGCGCGAACCCGCAATCCGTCGACCTCGATCGTGACAGGATTTCGCGCGGAACCCCGCCACGTGCCGTCGGCGAACAACGACATTCGCATTGGCCCTGGACCGAGGTTAACGTGGCGCAACGTTCCCACATTGACGTCGGTTTCGAATTGCAGCCCGGTCAATCCGGACAACCAATCGGTTAACGGGACCGCCGACGCAGGGCCAAGCATTCCCCCCTTGCCTGCGACATGCCAAGAACCTCTTTGTCGTGAGAAACGCAGATCGAGTTCAGCGCCCGGTGCGAGTGGTGCAGAATTCAATCGATATGCGCGGAAACGCCAAGCGCTCCCATCGCGAGCCACTTCAAACCTTGCTTTGTGACCGTATTGACCAAGCGGTACAACGTTCGCATTCCCCCCCAGTTTGATGACTAGGGATTGGTGCCGCAACTCCAGCATCAGGGATTCGAAGCGCGTGCCTGCGGTGGCAAGCGATGCGAGGCCCGCTAGCAAGAAGCCACGCCGTCCGATCGGGAAGGCGCTTGCAACACCGCGTCCAAAAAGCGCGCGCCAATGGCTGTCATTCAACCTTTCATCAAGATCAGTCAGCCACGACGTCATCTTTCAAGCATCCGATACAATAAAGCCAAGCGAATCCATCGCTCAAGCATCCGCATAAAAAAGCTCAGCGGTCGTCCTAAAATGCCTGCCACAAAATGCGCGGATAAATTCCCGCATTCAATAAATCGCCATTGGTTGGGCGAACCGTCACCCGCTGGCTTGTTTCCAAGGCTGCGTGATGCGAAGCTGAAAATCAATAGTGTTTACAAATTTTAAGGAAATCAAAATGACCCGCGACAACACAGATCATACTGCAACGGCTCGCAACGAGGACATGGAAAACTGTGCGCCGCCTCCGCAGCCGTCCTAAGCCACAGGTGATCCTCTACCTGCGGAAGAGAGTGATTTTGAAGCTTTGCGCAATAGTCTAGTCGTGAACAAATCCATCGCTGGCGCTGCAGCGGCTTTCAACGATGCCTGTGTAGGCGCTGACAGCGGCAATTACAATAACAACTGCGCCCACAAGCTCTCAGATGCGTTTATCCGTGCTGGATACACGGAACTCCTACCACCGCATGCGTGCATAGACGGCGGCGCGCGCTGCAACCCGTCGAAGCGTCCACTTCGAGCACGCAACATGTGGTGCTGGTTCAAAGAAATGAAAGATGACTACCGAACAACGATTCCGACGAACATGGGATTCTGGGCGGTGTTTCAACTCAAAGAGAGCGCCTATTGGGGCGGACATGTCGTGATCATCGATACCGATAATAACCGTTACTATGGAACCGGGTGGTATCGGGATTGGGATCAACACGCTTACAAGTGGTGATCGTGAGATCCACAAGCGACAGCACATGAGCAACACGCAAATGTCGAGTAAACAGGATCGACCGACGTAGGGCGCCTACGCGTTCGAACATCGCCTGACCAAACCGAATGCGCGTCGATTAACATTGCAAATGTGTACTCACTACACAATTTCGCACGCAAAATTTTCCGCTCGCTTCGGCATCACTGAAACAAGGAATGCCGACGTCGAGAAAGCACATGAGTTGTTCAAACTCTGAACAAAGTAGCTTGCGCCTGACAGCTGCTTACGTGGAAAGCCGCACCGCCCGGATTGTATCTAGAAACAAACTCATGCGCCGTCACAGTCATGCCTTCAAGTGGCACGCTGGGATGAATGCTCTCACCGTTTGTTTCGTTTATTTTCCCACAGTCAACGGATTGTTTACGCGTTTCACTTATTTCGGTTATTGCGTTTATTTCGTTTGTGCCTATGTTGTCCACATAACAAACGACAAAAATATACGTCGGAACGAGGCAAAACCCGGGAGATAGAGGACATGACGGAAGCCCTACAAGAAAGGCTCCCAACGCACACGGAGTCTGAAATAGCATCGCGTACGCTTGACGTTATTGCGAGAGCACTTGACGAAGCTGGCAAGCTAAATTTCACCGTGAAGACAAACGGTGAAACCAGCACGATTGAACTGCCACAAAGCATGGCAAATTTTGTTGTGGAAATGCTACATCACGTTGCTCGTGGTGAGATGGTTACGCTGGTTCCCTATGCAAGCGAGCTGTCCACTCAAAAAGCCGCAGACTTGCTGAACATCAGCCGCCCCCACTTGGTAAAGCTGTTGGATGCAGGAGAAATTCGCTACCACAAAGCTGGAACGCATAGGCGCGTGCTAGCGGCAGATTTGTTGGATTACAAAAGCAAGCGGGACGCAGAGCGTAAGAGTGCGCTGAGGACCTTGCAACGACTAGGACAGGAATTTGACGCTGAATGAGCAACATTAGTGACCGCTTCACGGTATTTTTTGGACGCAAATGTTCTATACCCTTTCCACACCCGAGACGTGTTGTTGCGTTTCGGGGAAGCGGGCTTGTTTCGCCCTCGCTGGTCTGAGGAGGTTTTGGACGAGTGGAGGCGAAACTTGCTAAAGAAACGACCAGATAGGGAGCAAAGTATCGCCTCCCAGATTGACGCGATGGGGAGAGCGTTCCCGGAGGCATTGATTGAAAATTACAACGTTTTGACGCCTGCACTAGAGTTGCCCGACGAGAACGATTGTCACGTCTTGGCGGCTGCTATCAAAGCCGATGCTCAACACATTATCACGAACAACCTCAAGGATTTCCCTGATGATGCGTTGGCAGACTGGGACATTACCGCAGTGCCACCTGATGTATTTCTTGAGAGCACATTTGAGCTTTATCCAGAAGCGGCGGCTTCCGCTTTGGCGGAAATGCGTAGGGGCTACGAGAAGCCACCATATGATCCCGCAGAGTTCTTACTTATGCTGACACGTGTTGGACTGCCGCGATTGTCTGCAACGCTGAGACCGTACATCGACATCTTGTGACATCGAGCGCGACTCAGCACGCTGGCCGTGACACACTGTAGATGCGAAAAAGGCCCAATTAAGTGGCCTTTTTGATATCGGTACGGTCCAGTGTGCCGGTGATTTGAATGTGCATATTCTAAGGTTGCGGAGCGAATTTCACTGACTAAAGAACTCGCTAGCCGCGCAAGCCGTTAAACCAAAGCAGGCGATGGCTAATAGTGTTGCGGTAGTGAAATCCCATTTCCAAGCGTCAGTCCCGACGATCATAACGGCTGCCGCCGATGAGACCATCAAAGCAAAAACTCCTGCTATCCGCCACTTCTGCACCTTCGTGAATTCCTCATGGTCTTCAGCAGGTGGGCTTGGAAACTTAATGCAACGTTGGACGGAAGAGGCCAAGCTACCGCATTGCTCTGCCCATGGCCTGCGTAAGGCTTGCGCGCGGCGTTTGGCTGAGGCAGGCGCTACTGCCCATGAAATCGGCGCTGTCACTGGACACAAAACGCTTGCGCTCGTGCAGCGTTACACTGAGGCTGCTGGTCGCGAAGGTATGGCGGATTCCGCTATGGAGAAGCTGATATCTCGCCCCAATGGAGATCGAAACTTGGCGAACCTATCAGAACGGTTCGTCAATTCATTAACTAACCCCTCACAGGGAAAGGATAAATTATGAAAAGTGGTGAGCCGTGCAGGATTCGAACCTGCGACCCACTGATTAAAAGTCAGTTGCTCTACCAACTGAGCTAACGGCCCACTCTTTTGTTGGATCTTGATGATCCGTGGCGCTCTGTAAGGTATTTTCCCGATCAGGTTCAAGACCTTATTTCACACCTCGTTTCGCCTGTGTTTTAGATGTTTCCGGCGACCCGATAGGCGGCCTACTTAGGCAGGTGGCGCGGGGGGGTCAAGACCTTTTTTCACGAATCGTGGCGACAGGGTGGATTCATCATTCCACCGACGTTATATGCCCGCCATGCAACAGAGACTCGATACCGGTTTGCCCTTCATGAAGATGCATGGGCTGGGCAATGACTTCGTCATTGTAGATGCGCGCGAACATGCGTCATCGATCACTCCGGCTATGGCCAAGGCCATCGGGCATCGCCAGTTCGGCGTTGGCTTCGATCAGCTGGCCGTCATCGAAAACGGCCCTGAGGATGCGCATCTGGTGTTCTATAACGCCGATGGCTCTACTTCGGCCGCCTGCGGCAACGCCACGCGCTGCATTGCCCGGTTTCTAATGGACGAAGCTGGAAAATCCGAGCTCTCACTGACCACCGAACGGGGCTCTCTCGCGGCCAAAGATGCGGGCGATGGGCTGACCTCAGTCAATATGGGCCAACCGCAGCTCGTTTGGCGTGACATCCCTTTGGCCGAAGAGATGGATACGCTGGAATTGCCAATCGAAGGCGCGCCCACGGCCACCGGCATGGGCAATCCGCATTGCACGTTTTTTGTTGAAGACGCCGAGGCGATTCCGCTCACTGAATTCGGGTCACGGTACGAGTACCACCCGCTCTACCCCCAGCGCACAAATGTGCAGGTGGCGCAGATCATCGGTAAAGACCATATCCGGATGCGGGTGTGGGAGCGGGGCGTTGGCATCACTCTGGCCTCGGGCTCGTCCTCCTGCGCTACAGCCGTTGCCGCCGCGCGCCGTGGCCTGACAGACCGCAAGGTCCAAATCGAACTGGATGGCGGTACCATCTGGATCGACTGGCGCGACGATGGCGTCTGGATGACAGGACCAACGGCCCATGTGTTTTTCGGCACCCTGACACCCGAATTCCTAAGGTCTTTCGGATGAGCGCCCCAAAGTTCACCACCCTAGGCTGCCGCCTCAACGCCTATGAAACCGAGGCGATGAAGGAACTGTCCCAGCAAGCTGGCCTGACCGACGCGGTCGTGGTGAACACATGCGCGGTGACGGCCGAGGCCGTCCGCAAAGCCCGTCAGGAAATCCGAAGATTGCGGCGGGAAAACCCTGACGCGCGCCTGATTGTCACCGGCTGCGCGGCACAAACCGAACCTGAGACCTTTGCGAAAATGGAAGAGGTCGACGCGGTCATCGGCAACACCGAAAAGATGCGGCCCGATACCTGGAAGGGGATGGCCGCCGATTTCATAGGTGAGACCGAAGCGCTTCAGGTTGATGACATCATGTCCGTCACTGAAACCGCCGGTCATCTGATCGATGGCTTCGGCACACGATCCCGGGCCTACGTGCAGGTGCAGAACGGATGTGACCATCGCTGTACTTTCTGCATCATCCCCTATGGCCGCGGCAACTCTCGCAGTGTGCCCGCAGGCGTCGTAGTGGATCAGATCAAGCGGTTGGTTGATAGGGGCTATAACGAGGTTGTGCTGACCGGCGTTGATCTGACCTCATGGGGTGCGGACCTGCCCGCGAAGCCCAAGTTGGGTGATCTGGTTATGCGCATTCTGAAGCTGGTGCCGGATCTGCCGCGCCTGCGGATCAGCTCGATCGATTCCATCGAAGTGGACGAGAACCTGATGCAGGCGATCGCGACCGAGCCCCGCCTGATGCCGCATCTACACCTGTCCCTGCAACACGGCGACGACCTGATCCTGAAACGGATGAAACGCCGCCACCTGCGCGACAACGCCATCCGCTTCACCGAAGAGGCGCGCAAACTGCGACCCGAGATGACTTTTGGCGCCGACATCATCGCCGGGTTCCCCACTGAATCCGACGCTCATTTCGAGAATTCTATGAAACTGGTCACTGAATGCGACCTGACCTGGCTGCATATCTTTCCTTACTCAAAACGCGACGGCACTCCGGCCGCCCGCATTCCACAGCAGGTCAACGGCACAATCATCAAGTCCCGCGCCGCCCGTCTGCGCAAAGCAGGTGAGACACAGGTCGCCAAACATCTCGCTGCCCAGATCGGCAAAACCCATCGCATCCTAATGGAGAATCCGCATATGGGCCGGACCGAGCAGTTTACCGAAGTGGCTTTTGACACACCCCAACCCGAAGGTCAGATCGTAACTGCAGTGATCACCGGTCACACCGCGACGCAGCTCACAGCTTGATCCATTCTTCATCTGGCCAAAAATATCCCGGGGTTGAATTGGCCAAAGGCCAAGAAGGGGCTGGCCCCTTCAGCCCATCCTTAAAGCAAAAAACCCCCGCGACCTGATGGTGCGGGGGTTTCCAATTCCAATCCGATAAGAACGATCAGTCCTTACGCACTTTGCCCTTATGCGGTGCCCAAAGGCGCTTGTTCACCAGATACAGCAGCACAGACAGAACCGTCAGGAAGATCACGCCGACAAAACCGGCATTCTTACGGTCGATCAACTTTGGCTCGGCTGTCCACATCAGGAACGCAGCCAGGTCTTCCGACATATGCTCAACGTCATTCGCGTGACCATCGGCAAACTCGACCTGCTCATCCGACAGAGGCGGTGCCATCGAGATCCAACCGCCAGGGAAGGCTTTGTTCTCGTACAGGATGGTTCCCGCCTCTTCTTTCTCTTCTCCCGTATAGCCATTCAACAGGGACGCGATGTATTCTGCGCCACCCATGCCTTTGACCAGCTGGTTGATCCCCAGACCATAAGGTCCGTGGAATCCTGCACGCGCCTTGGCCATAAGGCTCAGGTCAGGTGCGCCAGCCGCTGTGTTGGCCGGGAAATGATCGGTGGGAATCGCCGGGCGAAAATCTTCAAGCTCAGGATCTAACACCTCGAAGTTGGCGGCCGCATAAGCGATCACCTGTTCTTCCGAATACCCCAGCGCTTCGAGATCACGCAGAGGCACATATTGCAGGCCATGACAAGCTGCGCAAACCTCGGTGTAGATCTGAAGACCGCGCTGCAGCTGGAATTCATCCCAAGTACCAAACGGCCCTTCGAACGAGAACGCATAGTCTTCGATATGCTGCTCACCGCCACCTGCCGCAAAGGTCGAGGCGGGCGCAAGGGCCAGGGCAAACGCGGCACCGATTGCAAGTTTCTTGAACATGTTTCCGGTCCCTCTTCTTACTCGGCCGGCGTGGCTTCGGCGTCAGCCTTGCCATAATGCGCGTTGAAGTCTTCTTCGATCGTTTCAGGCTGTGGCAGCGGCTTCTCGATCACACCAAGTACGGGCAGGATCACGAAGAAATAGGCAAACCAGTAGGCCGAGGCGATCAACGAGAAGGTCGCATAGGGTTCTTCCGCAGGCATCGCACCCAGCCACATCAGGGCAAAGAAGTCGACGATCAGCAGCAGGAACCACCATTTGAACATCGGGCGATACTGACCCGAACGCACGTTCGACGTGTCCAGCCACGGAGCCAGCGCCATCGCCAGGATCGCACCGAACATGGCAACCACACCAAAGAACTTGGCATCGACGATGCCGCCGGTGATGAAGCTGGCGAACTGAACCACCCAGACCTCGCCGGTGAAGGCACGCAGGATCGCGTAGAAGGGCAGGAAGTACCATTCGGGAACGATATGCGCAGGCGTGACCAGCGGGTTCGCTTCGATATAGTTATCGGGGTGACCCAGATAGTTCGGCATGTAACCGACGATGGCCCAGAACACGACCATGATAACAGCCAGTGCGAACAGATCCTTGATCACGAAGTAGGGCCAGAAGGGCAGCGTATCTTTCTCGGCCTCGGCTTTCGAGCCACGGCGAACCTCAACACCCGTTGGGTTGTTGTTGCCAGTGGTGTGGAAGGCCCAGATATGCACGATCACCAGTGCCGCAATGATAAACGGCAGCAGATAGTGCAGCGAGAAGAAGCGGTTCAGCGTGGCATTGTCCACCGCCGGTCCGCCCAGCAGCCAGGTCTGGATCGCATCACCCACAAACGGGATCGCGCCAAACAGGCCAGTGATCACGGTCGCACCCCAGAAGGACATCTGACCCCAGGGCAGAACGTAGCCCATGAACGCGGTGCCCATCATCATCAGGTAGATGAGCATCCCGATGATCCACGTGATCTCACGCGGGGCTTTGTACGAGCCATAGTAGAGACCGCGGAACATGTGGATATAGACCGCAACAAAGAAAAGCGACGCGCCGTTCATGTGTAGATAGCGGATGAAGTAACCACCATTCACGTTGCGCATAATGTGCTCGACACTGGCGAAGGCCAGATCAACATGCGGGGTGTAGTGCATCACCAGAATGATACCGGTAACGATTTGCAGCACCAGGCAGAACGCAAGAACGATGCCCCAAATCCACCACCAGTTCAGGTTCTTGGGGGTCGGGATCATCAGAGTGTCATACAGCAGGCCTACGATGGGAAGGCGGCTATGCAGCCACTTTTCGCCATTTGTCTTCGGCTCGTAGTGATCGTGGGGAATTCCGGACATAAGTTGGGTCTCCCTTAGCCGAGTCGGATTGTCGAATTGTCGACCCATTCCGCAGGCGGAACAGGCAGGTTTTCAGGCGCGGGACCCTTGCGGATACGACCGGCCAGATCATAGTGCGAGCCGTGGCAGGGGCAGAACCAGCCACCAAAGTCCCCAGCATCACCCAGCGGCACACAGCCCAAGTGCGTGCACACACCCATCTGAACAATCCATGCGCCCGGCGCTTCGCCTTCGGGCGACGGCATAACGCGGTTCGCGTCAGTCGCGGGAGCATCGGCGTTCAGGTTAAAGTTACGCGCCAGCGGATCCGGCAGGGCATCCACACCCTCGGCATCCTGCTCTTGCGCTTCGGCGATTTCTGCGCCGGTGCGGTGACGAATGAAAACCGGCTTGCCCAACCACTTGACGGTCAATTGCGTACCCGGCTCAACCCCGCTTACATCCACGCGGATCGAGGACAGGGCCTGAACATCTGCGGATGGGTTCATCTGGTTGATCAGGGGCCATACGGCTGCCCCGGTGGCAACGACACCTGCGCCGCCAGCGACGTAGTACAGGAAATCTCTGCGGGTGCCTTCGTGGTCTTCTGCGTGGGACACGAGGTAATCTCCGATTGTCTGGCGCCCGCGTGCGGGCAAATAGCTCGTACACCGCACGAATGCGGTGTCTTAACCGCGTTGTCTACCGACGCAATTAGTATTCGTCCAGCGGTCATAAACGCGCAATACGCCGCATCTGTGTATTTTGTCACGACACACCGGGTTTTTTGGTGATTCTATATCACTCTGCTTGCCAACAAAACGAATCGAATGGGCCTGATTCGGGCCAGCTTTCTGCACGTCCCGGCATCAGCTTTGCCTGTTTCACTGTCCTTAGCTTTTGTAAGATTGGTTCGAAACCGGGCACGATCAGGTATGTGAATATCCCTTTGTTTCGCAACAAATAATACCCCTGAAATAGATGATTTTGGCGGCGCAAAATCCGGCGGATTCTCGTTGCGCTTCGCTCAGATACATCAGACATCAACCCCTGCGCGAACGTCAATCAGGAGACTACGATGTCAAAACCCCCCTTGGCTGCCGTTCTGTTAACGATTGCCCTGTCTTCCCAGGCCGCCGCCTCCGGTGATCCTGTCAAAGGCGAACAGCTTTATAACCGTTGTTCATCCTGCCACGCGATTATCAAGGATGGCGAAGTTCTGGTGAAAGGTGGAATCACCGGCCCCAATCTATATGGCGTAGTCGGCCGTGTTGCCGGAACCGAGAACGACTACCGCTATGGCAGTGAACGTCTACCTATCGGCATGTTCACCGATGACATGATCCGCGCTGGCGAGGAAGGTCTGGTTTGGACCGAAGCCAACATTATCGCCTATTCGCAGGACCCGATCGGTTTCATTAAAGAGTATCTGAACGACGATTCAGCCCGCCCGAACATGAGCGTTAAGCTCAAAAAAGGCGCGGAAGATATTACCGCCTATCTGGCCACCTTCGGCGACTAGGCAGTGTGGTCTTAAGTGAAGGTGCCCCGATTTCGCGCGGGGTATTACGACCTGACATATCTGGCAATTGCGGCGCGGCTCCCATTTTGCCAGATACAATCCAGCCAATCGGTGAAGGCCTGGGCAAACCGTTGGTCCTGCCCTATCTCACCATAGAGGTTGGCCACATCCAGCCATTGTGCGGGATTTGCCCGAGCCGCGTGTGCAGCGGCCTGCAAGTCTGGCCAAATAGGGTCATTAGGCGCAATCGTGATCCCATCCTCGCGCACGCCAGCGCACATGCGGCACCAGAAGGCTTCGGCCAGGGCCAACCCTGACAACGACGCACCCGAGGATATTGCGTCGCGAAGCGATGGAAACAGAAACCCCGGATGCCGGGCTGATCCATCAAAGGCCACACGGCGTGTTGAGTCGCGGATCGTCGGGTTCAGGAACCTGCGCTCAACCTGCTTTAGATACGCATCTGGGCTGGTCTCGGGCACGCCTTTGATATGAGGCAGTATCTCTTCGATCTGGACCTTGCGAAAAAAGGCCGAGAGGTCTGCATCCTGCAGGCAGTCCAAAATCGTGGGCAGGTTCAGAATCTCACCCGCGTTGGCCAATATCTGGTGACCGGCATTCAGAATGCGCAGCTTCAACGCCTCATAGGCATGCACATCTTTGGTGATCGCCACCCCAAGCGTTTCCAAAGGTGGACGTCCGGCGCAGAAATCATCCTCGATCACCCATTGGCGGAAGTTCTCGTGCGAAACCGGGGCGGCGTCTGTGATGCCCAGCGCCTGGCATTGGCTGCGAAGGTCTTCCGACGTGGCAGGCACGATGCAATCCACCATCGAGTTTGGAAAGGCCCCAGCCTGGTCGATCCACTCCGCAAGACCGGGATCGGACAAGCGCGCAAGCCCGACCACACAGTCACGCAGGATCGCACCGTTGCCTTGCAGGTTATCGCAGCTGAGCGCCGTGAAGGGCGCATGCCCGGCAGCGCGCCGACGCTTCAGCGCGGCAACAAGTGCGCCGAAAACGGTGCGCGGCTGTTCCAGGTTTTGCGCATCATGGCGAATATCATCATGCTCCGTATCGAACGCCCCCGTTTTGGCGTCCAGATAATATCCGCCCTCGGTAATGGTAAGCGACACGATGCGGATGGCGGGGTCTGACATCCGTTCGATCAGCGGCCCGTTGCGGGGCTCAATCGGCACATAGTCGATCATCGGGCCAATCACTTCGGCGGATAAGGCGGCCGGATCAAGTTCAACCAATGTTGTCAGGCAATCCTGCTGAATCAGCTTTGCCCGCAACTCTGCATCATAGCTGCGGACACCTGCACCGATGATGGCCCAGTCCAGCGCCAGACCCTGCTGCATTAGCCGGTGGATATACCAGGCCTGATGCGCGCGGTGAAAATTGCCAAGACCGATATGGACAATACCGGGCGTCAGATCTTCGCGCCGGTAGCGGGGCGTTTTAACATCCACGGGAAGCCGGGACAGATTGTCCAACCGCAACTTCACTGGTGTATGAGTGCGCGCCAATGGATCCATTAGCTCATCCAATTTCCACCATCCACGTTGTAGGTTTGTGCGACGACATAGTCCGCTTCATCTGAGGCCAGAAATACCGCCATCCCGGTCAGGTCCTCGGCACGCCCCATACGGCCATGTGGAACTGCGGCGGCGACCTCGCGCTTTTTCTGTCCCGGTGGCTTGCCCTCGTGCTTTGCGAAGAATGCATCGACCCCGTCCCAATGCTCGCCATCCACCACACCCGGCGCGATCGCGTTCACATTGATGCCGTGTTTGATCAGGTTCAGGCCAGCGGATTGGGTCAACGAGATAACGGCCGCCTTGCTGGCGCAATAAACCGCGACCAAGGGCTCTCCGCGTCGCCCGGCCTGTGATGCCATGTTGATAATGCGGCCTTTGATCCCCTGTTCGATCATGTGCCGTGCGACAGCCTGCAGGGTGAACAAACTGCCGGAGACATTGATATCGAAGACGCGCTGATAGTCGGTACGCTCAATCTCAACGACCGGCGCGGCAGTGAATATCGCGGCGTTGTTGATCAGGATGTCGACCTGACCAAAGCGATCCACCGTCTGCGCGATTGCACTGTCAATGCTGTGTTGGTTGGTGACATCCATCTCAACCGCAATCGCGGCTTCGCCGATCTCCTGTGCGGCCATTTGCGAGCGGGCGATATCGATATCAGCCAATGCCACGCGCGCGCCTTCAGAGACATAGGCTTTGGCAAAAGCCAGCCCAATCCCGCGCGCCGCGCCTGTGATCAACGCCGTTTTGCCCGCCAAGCGTTTCATTCAATCCGCAATCCTTTGGTGTCAAATCGGTGAATGACGTCCGAGCGCGGGGTCAGGTGAATACGATCCCCGTGCCGGAACCCGACCTCACCATCCGCGCGGACGGTTATGGTTTCGGCCAGCCCGGTTTCATGGATGTGGAAGAACGTGTCCGATCCAAGATGTTCGGACACGCCGACAACACCGGACCACGTACCGCCGCTCTCGGACACAGTGATATGCTCGGGCCGGATACCAATCGTCTGCGCGCCATGTTTTGCAGCTTCTTCGCCTTCGATGAAATTCATTTTGGGCGAGCCGATGAAGCCTGCCACAAACAAGTTTCGCGGGGTACGATAGAGCTCCAGAGGCGAGCCCACCTGTTCGATCACACCGGCCTGAAGGACGACGATCTTGTCGGCCATTGTCATCGCCTCGACCTGATCGTGGGTCACGTAAATCATAGTGGTGGCGAGGCGTTCGTGCAGTTCGCTGATCTCTAGCCGCATGCCAACGCGAAGGGCCGCGTCGAGGTTCGACAGAGGTTCGTCGAACAGAAACGCCGCCGGTTCGCGCACGATAGCGCGCCCAATGGCAACGCGCTGGCGCTGTCCGCCGGATAGCTGTCCGGGACGGCGGTCCAGATAATCGGTCAGGTTCAAGACGCTGGCGGCCCCTTCAACGCGCTTGTCGATCTCAGCCTGGTCCAGCTTGGCCATACGCAACGGGAACGCGATGTTCTTACGTACTGTCATATGCGGATAAAGCGCATAGGACTGGAACACCATCGCTAGACCCCGCTTGGCGGGCGGGACATCGGTGGCGTCCGCGCCGTCAATGTCGATGGAGCCCGAGGTGATATCCTCCAACCCCGCGATCAGCCGCAGCAGGGTGGACTTACCGCAGCCCGAGGGGCCGACGAAGACGGTGAACTCGCCGTCTTCGATGGTCAGGTCCAACGGTGGAATGACCTCAACGTCGCCGAAGCTTTTGGTCACGGACTTGAGTTGTATGCGTCCCATGAGGAGTGCTCCTTATTTCACAGCGCCGAAGGTCAGGCCGCGGACAAGTTGTTTCTGGCTGAACCAGCCAAGGATCAGGATTGGCGCAATCGCCATAGTCGAGGCCGCGCTGAGCTTGGCAAAGAACAGGCCCTCGGGGCTGGAATAGCTAGCGATGAACGCCGTTAGCGGAGCCGCGTCGACGGCAGTCAGGTTGAGGGTCCAGAACGCCTCGTTCCAGGCCAGAATGAAGTTCAGCAACACGGTCGAGGCAATGCCGGGAATGGCCATGGGCGTCAGGACGTAGAGGATTTCCTCTTTCAACGTCGCTCCGTCCATCCGTGCGGCTTCCAGAATTTCGCCGGGAATTTCACGGAAGTACGTGTAGAGCATCCAGACGATGATCGGCAGGTTGATCAGCATCAGAACAACCACCAGCCCGCCGCGCGTATCCAGCAGCCCAAGCCGAATGAACAGCAAGTAGATCGGATACAGAACACCGACTGCAGGCAACATCTTGGTAGACAGCATCCACAGCAGGATGTCCTTGGTTCGCTTGGATGGTACAAAGGCCATCGCCCACGCGGCAGGCACGGCGATGATCACGCCCAGAATGGTTGAACCACCCGCGATGATGACCGAGTTCCACAGGAACCGCATATAGTCCGAACGTTCCTGCACGACGGCATAGTTCTCAAGCGTCCAGTTGAAGTTCAGGAACAGCGGCGGGCTGGCAATGGCCTCTGCCTCGGTCTTGAAGCTGGTCAGGATGGTCCAGAGGATCGGGAAGAAGATCAGCAGGCCGATCCCCCAGGCAATGGCGGTGTTCAGTGTTTTGCGTTGTGTCGTGACGGCGCGGGCCATGGTCTTACCTCCTCACGCGTCCAGGTTCTTGCCGACGATGCGCATCAGGAAGATCGCAACGATATTGGCTAAAATGATGGCGTATACACCTCCGGCTGATCCGAGGCCGACGTTCTGGCTTTCCAACACGCGCTGGAAGATCAGGTAGGTGAGGGTGCGGGTGCCGAATGCGCCGCCGGTGGTCACGAAGATCTCGGCGAAGATCGACAACAGGAAGATCGTCTGGATCAGGATCACGATGGTAATCGCGCGGCTCAGATGCGGCAGGACGATGTGATAAAATCGTTTCAGGACCGGCGCGCCGTCCATCTCGGCCGCTTCCAACTGCTCACTGTCCAGCGATTGGATCGCGGTCAGCAGGATCAGCGTTGCAAAGGGCAACCACTGCCAAGATACAATCATGATGATCGAGGTCATCGACGCCTCGGACAGCCACGAGATCGGCTCGGCCCCGAAGAAGCGCCACAGATGCGCCAGCAGGCCGTTGACCGGATCCATGAACATGTTCTTCCAGACCAGCGCAGACACTGTGGGCATGACGAAGAAGGGCGCGATCACGAGGATGCGGACAACTCCTTGGCCCCACATCGGTTGGTCCAGAAGCATCGCCAGAAGGATGCCTAGGACAACGGTGATCACCAGAACCCCTCCGACGATCATCAGCGTTGCTTGAACCGCGGGCCAGAAAGAGCTGGATGATACGAACCGGACGTAGTTGTCGAAGCCGACCCAGCCCAGATCACCACCGCGCAGGGGCAGGTATTTCTTGAAGGAAAAATACAGGGTCATCGTCAGAGGCACGAGCATCCAGCCAAGCAGCAAGACCACTGCAGGTGCCATCATCAGCCGGGCAACGGATCGGGAATGTTGGGTCGCCATGATGCAATACCTCTCTGTTCAGGCACTGGGTTAGCCTGCGAGAAAAACGCGAATTGTGAAAGTGGGGAGCGGGGGACAGATCGCCTGTCCCCCACGGGAGGGAAGCCTTAGTAACCTGCGGCTTCCATTTCTTCGGCTGTGAAGGCCTGCGCTTTGGCAAGGGCTTCTTCCACCGTCTGCTGTCCGGCATAAACTGCCGAGAACTCTTGGCTTACCTGTGTTGCGATGCCCGCAAACTCAGGGATCGCGGCAAATTGAATACCAACGTAAGGCACTGGCTTTACAGTCGGATTGTTCGGATCAGCTGACAGGATCGATTCCAACGTCATCTTGGCGAACGGAACAGCCTGATAGTCCGGATTTTCGTACAGCGAGGTACGCGCGCCAGGAGGTACGTTGGCCCAACCTTCGTTTTCCGCCACCAACTCGATGTAGTCTTTTGAAGTAGCCCACTCGATAAACTGTTTGGCTGCGTCAGCCTGTTCAGTACCAGCTGGAATTGCCAGAGCCCAGGCCCACAACCAATTCGAACGTTTGCCAAGCCCGGTGTCTGGTGCAAGTGCAAAACCGACGCTATCCGCGACTGTCGAGTCAGTCGGATTGGTCACGAAAGATGCCGCAACTGTTGCGTCGATCCACATGCCGCATTTGCCCTGCTGGAACAGCGACAGATTCTCGTTAAATCCGTTAGTGGCGTAACCTGCGGGACCGGATTCGTTCATCATTCCCACGTAGAAGTTCAGCGTGTCTGCCCATTCAGGCTGATCAAACTGTGGCTTCCAATCTTCATCGAACCAGCGCGCACCAAAGGAATTGGACATCGCAGTGATGAAGGCACCGCCCTCACCCCAACCGGCTTTACCGCGAAGGCAGATGCCGTTGATGTCAGCGTCGCGATCGGTCATCGCCGCGGCAGCTTCGCGGATGAACTCCCATGTCGGAGCATCTGGCATTTCCATACCAGCTTTTTCCATCAGGTCGGTGCGGTACATGATCATTGAGCTTTCGCCGTAGAACGGGGCCGCGTACAACGTTCCGTCATGGCTCAGACCGCCTGACATTGCGGGCAGGATGTCGCCAACATCATAGTCTTCCGACAGACCATCCAGCGGCACCAACCAACCATTGGCACCCCAGATCGGGGTCTCGTACATGCCGATGGTCATGATGTCGAACTGACCGCCCTTGGTGGTGATGTCAGTGGTCACGCGCTGACGCAGCACGTTTTCTTCCAGCGTCACCCATTCCACATCAATGCCGGTCGCTTCGGTGAAATTGTCGGTATAGCCCTGCATCCGGATCATGTCGCCGTTGTTGACGGTGGCGATCGTTATGGTTTGTGCATGGGCCGCTGCCGTAGCGACGAATGTCAGTGCAGTCGCCGCACGAAGTGCGTTCTTCAGATACATCCCTGTCCTCCCTGAGCTTGGATGTCGTGCAGAGAGGGTAGTTCCAAAATTGTCGCGACGTCAATAAAAACTTTACGCGCGTTAAGTTTATTGACTCATGCAGATTCTCGAAGCACCAGCCGCGCAGGGAACAAGGTTTCGGTCCTCTTGCCAGAATTTCCCGCATTTTCAACAAGTTCAAACAGGGCCTCGACGCTGCGCGCAGCCACGTTGTCATAGTCATGTGCAGCAGTTGTGAGGGACGGACAGGTAAACTTGGCAAAGGGATGATCGTCATTTGATGCAACGCGAAGCGCGCAATCCGGACGCCGTCCCACGCGAATCCCCTGCTCGTAACACGCCGCCAGAAAGCCAATGGCAAGGCGGTCATTGCTGCACAGGACCGAGTCCGTGCGCAGCAGACCTTGATCCAAAACTTTCAAAGCCCCCTGATGGCCGATCTCTTCGAAGGCCCAGCCTTCACCATCGATCTTGATGACATGGGGTTCGAACCCCAAACGCTCCATCACCTGGACATAGGCTTTGCGGCGTTTGTTGGCATTGGGGTTTGCGGGCGTCCGCATCTCGAAGAATGACGGCGGCTCACCCGTTCGGGTCATGTATTCCACGGTCTGAGAGACAAAGCTGAAATTGTCCGATCCAATAAATGCAGCGCCCAAACCTTCGAGGTTACTGTCAAACAGCACAGTCGGGACATTGGCGCAGAACTTTTCGATCTGAGACCGATCCGATGCGCGCCCCAAGGGGGCCAGCAGCACGCCCGCCGGCTTCAGCGACCGCAAACTGTCGAGAATCTCATTCTCCAATTTCTGTTCGCCATGCGAGCTGAACAAGGACGGTCGATACCCCGCAGCGATACAGCTTTGTTCCAGATACCTCGCGATCTCGGCAAAAAACGGGTCAGCTAGATAAGGCACCACGATGCCGATATTCTTGGTCAGCTTACGGTTCTGGTTCACCGCATAGATGTTGGGACGATAATCAAACTGCTCCAGCGCTTCTTCGATCCGTGCCCGCGTCGAGGGCCGAACGCTCTCGGGGTCGTGGAAGTATTTCGAAACCGTCGGCCTTGAGATACCGCTCAGCGCCGCGAATTCTTCCATGTTCTTGATTTTCGTCATGCCTACCGCTTGCGGACCCTTGCTGCCTGTATCTTGTCACAGCTTTTCATTTTCTTTACGCGCGGTAAAAAATCAATAGCGGCGCGTGCCGCTATTTCTGTCCTGTTGGCTGAACGGTGTTATGGTCTGTATCTTGCTCGCGTCAGGAAGCCCCCTGCTCTGACACAATCTCACCAAACCGTGTGAAGAACTTTCCCGACAGTTTCTTGGCTGTTCCGGCGATCAAACGGCTGCCCAGCTGTGCGATTTTGCCGCCGATATCCACCTTCGCGGTATAGGCAAGCACTGTCTCATCCCCGTCCTCGGTCAGGGTCACGTCGGCCCCGCCCTTGGCAAACCCAGCAGCCCCGCCTTTGCCTTCGCCAGTAAGCGAAAATCCATCGGGCGCCTTGGCGGTATCCAGCGTCACCTGACCCGCAAACTTGGCTTTGACCGGACCAATCTTCAGAACCACCTTCGCCTCAAGCTCCTCGGGCGACGTTTGCGTCAACTCTTCACAGCCGGGAATACATTCCCGCAAAATCTCCGGGTCGTTCAGGGCCTTGTACACCACGTCACGCGGGGCCGAGATACGGATTTCGTCACTCAGTTCCATTTAGGTCTTTCCTCTTTCAACAGCATCTCGGGAACAGGATCAGCGCCAGCTCTTCTTTTTCCTTCGCACTAAGATCAGGGCGTTTCGGCCACATCGTGCGGCACAGCTTAAGCAAGTCTTTCATCATGCGAAACCTCCTGTGCGGTATCACTGTTCCGCCAAAGCACGATCTCAGCCAGGATCGACAGGGCGATCTCGTGCGGGTCAATTGCATGAATATCCAACCCTGCTGGGGACTTAAGGCGCGCAGCGCGCACTGGGTCCATGCCCTGACCAATAAGTTTCGCCAACAGCGTATCAGCCTTGCGGCGGCTGGCGACCATCGACACTCGATCGGCAGAACTATTCAGCGCAGCCCGAAGTGCGGCACCATCATTGCGACCTTGAGAGGCGACAACCACAAAATCGCGCCCCTCAATTCCCAAATCTTTGACCTGATCGAGTGAAAACCGGTCATAGTCGTCCGAGGCAACAGCGCCATCCTCAAGATAAATACGCAGCCCTGCCAATGCGCCATGGGCGGCCAAGGCCGAAGCAATGGGCGAGTCACCGAAGATCACCAATCGCGGGGCCTGTTGGTAGGGTTCGACCAAAAGATCAACGGTGCCGCCAGATGGGCACCCGCTTTTGAAGGTTTGCACATCATCCGGGTCCGTCATGCTCACCACCTTTTCCGCAGGTTTCACGCGAATTATCTGCGGTACACCACTCGCCAGCGCTTCTTGCGCCGATGTGCGAACAGCCCGCTGTACACAGGCACCGCCCAGATGGCCCAATATCTCTCCATCGCAATTGATCACAGCCTTGCCCCCCGCCTTGGCCGAGGTCGCATCCGCCGTTCGCAGAACTGTCGCTACGCAGAAAGGCTGACCGCTCTGTCGCAACTGCTCAATTCTGTCAAAAATGTCAAAATTAGCCATATTAGAGCCTTTCAAAGCTTGCGGAACTCGGGTTCAAGTGCCGCCAAAGCGTCGAGCGTATTGGCGGGTAGATGCGCATCCAGATGAGGTTCTGCCACCTGCATGGCAGTCGCGATGGGCTGATAGTCTTTCCATCCTTTGAGAGGGTTCAGCCAAACAATGCGCTGTGCTTTGCGCCGGACACGTGCAAGGGCATGGCCCAGCGCCTCGGGATCTCGGCTGCAATAGCCATCTGACAGGATCAGCACGATCGTACGCCCATTCAGGGCACGCGCGCCATACCCGTTCAGAAAGGTCTCAAGACTTCCCGAGATATCGGTGCCGCCACCAAATCCCTCGGCCATAAGCGACAACCGCCCAGCGGCCCGCAATGTGTCATGATCCCGCAACGCATCGGTGACCCGCATCAGCCGTGTATGAAACAGATAAGCGTCGGCTTCAGTCCCGCTGCCGACAAGGCCTTTTAGAAAGGCAAGGAACACGCGGGAGTACACGGTCATCGACCCGCTCACATCACACAACGCAACGATCCGCATCGGGCGCGGTGGCCGGGCGCGGCGATACAGGTCCAATGGCTCTCCACCTCGCGCAAGGCTTGCCCGCTGAATACGTCGCATGTCTAGCACAGGTCCTTTCAGCGCCTGCTTTCGCCTGCGAGAGCGTCGATCCCGCATAGCACGCGCAAGCCTCAAAGCAGCTGTTTCCGCCTGTTTTAGACTCTCTTCATCCATCAATTCACGAAGATCGCGGCGGGATAGGTTTGTCGTCTGGGTCGCAATCAGCTGCCCATCGATCCCCTCAGCCTCACCCGCGCCTGTTTCCGGTACAGCAGCTTCTGCATCCGCTTCAGCCTGAGGCTCTGCTGCCCCTGTGTTTTGAATTTGCCAGATCATGGGCTTTGCCGATTGTACCCTGACATGTGTGGTTTTGGACGAACCCGAGCGCTGTTTGCCAGCGTTGAACCAGTACGCGTCAAACAGGTCGTCGAACCGACGCCAATCTTCTGCATCACCCGCCAAAAGCGCGCACAAAGCCTGACGTGCCTGTTCGGAATCCGTTGCCTCAACCGCGGACAAAGCCGCCATCGCATCACCAGTTTCCCGCGGCCCCACATGAAGGCCGTTCATGCGCAGATGTGCAATGAAGCCCGACATACGGTCTGCAAACCCTGCGGCGCGCGAGGGGAACCGAGTGACTTGCATCACGCCACCTTCCCAATCAGCCGATCCATCACTTCGGGTGGGGCAGCATCATAGTCAGCAGCTGTCTTGAGCAAACACACCAATGTTGCCTGCACCTCATCCCGGGATTTCGCCAGATCATTGACCCCAAGACCAGACAAGGCCGCCGCCCAGTCCAGCATCTCGGCAATACCTGGTGTTTTTTCCAGTTCTTCTTTGCGCAATGCTTGCACGACCCCGATGATCTGCCGCGCCAGAATCCCTTCGACCTCTGGCATCCGTGCGCGAAGGATCGCCATTTCGGTTTCCTTCGACGGATAGTCGAGGAAACTGTACAGACACCGTCGTCGCAACGCGTCAGACAAGTCCCGCGTTCCGTTGGCCGTCAAGATCACGGTTGGCCGTGATCGGGCTGTAACGGTTCCTAGCTCCGGAATCGTGATCTGAAAATCCGACAGTATCTCCAGCAGATACGCCTCAAACTCCTCGTCCGCCCGATCAATCTCATCAATCAACAAAACCGGGGGCGTTTCTTCAGATATAGCCTCTAACAAAGGCCGTTTAAGCAGGTAGGCATCCGAAAATAGCTCTGCCTCACCAACTCCACCTTTTGCTTCACTCGCTCGGATAGCTAAAAGTTGACGCTGATAGTTCCACTCATAGATGGCGTGACTCGCATCCAACCCTTCATAGCATTGCAAACGGATCAAACGCGCCCCACGCCACGCGGCCATTGCCTTGGCCACCTCGGTCTTCCCGACGCCCGCAGGACCTTCCAGCAACAAGGGACGCCCCAGGGCTCGCGCCAGATGCAGCGCCATCGCCAACCGATCATCGGCAACGTAGCCCTGCGCGGCCAACCCGTTCTGCACATCCGCTAAAGTCAAAACCAGGACCCAATCTTCATCTGGCTAAAAATATCCCGGGGGTCCAAGGGGGCAGAGCCCCCTTGCCTCGGTCGGATCGGTCAAGCCGATCCAAACCCAATCACCCGTGCATCCCCAACCCGTTGGCAATCTTCCAGATCCGCCAATGGTCATGCGGCATATGGCTCTGGACAAGTCCAAAGGGCCGGAAGGCATCATGAACCGCGTTCGAGAACGCCGGCACACCGCCAACATTCGGGCTTTCGCCCACACCCTTTGCACCAATGGGATGGTGCGGAGAGGGCGTGACTGTATGATCGGTCGTATAGTTCGGCGTCTCCCACGCGGTCGGCAGGAAAAAGTCCATTAACGTACCGGTCTTCACATTGCCCATCTCATCATAGGCAATTTCCTGTCCCATAGCGATGGCCAGCGCTTCAGTCACGCCACCGTGGACCTGCCCCTCGATAATCATCGGGTTGATCCGGGTGCCGCAATCGTCGAGCGCATAGAACTGCCGAACGTCCCATTCGCCGGTATCCACGTCGATCTCCATGACGCAGATATAGGCTCCGAACGGATAGGTCATGTTCGGTGGGTCGTAATAGCTGACGGCCTCCAGACCAGGTTCCAGCCCCGGAATGGCCTGATTATAGGCGGCGAAGGCGATTTCCTTCATCGTCTTGAACCGCTCGGGCGCGCCTTTGACGGCGAAGCGATCCACATCCCATTCGACGTCATTGTCGTGGACCTCAAGCAGGTAAGCCGCGATCATCTGTGCCTTGGCGCGGATTTTGCGGGCAGCCATTGCCGTTGCAGCCCCGGCCACAGGTGTCGACCGAGACCCATAGGTTCCAAGACCATAAGGAGCCGTATCGGTATCACCCTCCTCCAGCGTGATGTCATCGGCGGGCAGGCCAATCTCACTGGCGATGATCTGGGCAAAGGTCGTGGCATGGCCCTGGCCCTGAGAGATCGTCCCCAGCCGCGCGATGGCTGAACCCGTGGGGTGAATGCGGATTTCGCAGCTGTCGAACATCCCCAGCCCGAGGATGTCACAGTTCTTCACCGGGCCAGCGCCAACAATCTCGGTAAAGTGCGTCAGACCAATACCCAGCAGTTTGCGGGTCTTTCCGGCCCTGAAATCCTCAACCCGCTGCACCTGTTCCGCCCGCAGACCTTCATAGTCCACGGCCTTCAGCGCCTTGTCCCAAGCGGTGTGATAATCGCCCGAGTCATATTCCCAGCCCAGCGCGGACTGATACGGGAACTGATCGGCCTTGATGAAGTTGATCCGACGCAGTTCAGCCGCGTCCATGTTCAGCTTGATCGCCAGAACCTCGATCATGCGTTCAATGAAATACGCCGCCTCGGTTACCCGGAACGAACAGCGATAGGCGACCCCGCCCGGAGCTTTATTGGTATAGACCCCATCCACGGCCAGATAGGCAGTTGGGATGTCATAGGACCCGGTGCAGATATTCATGAATCCGGCAGGGAACTTCGTCGGATCGGCGCAAGCGTCAAACCCACCGTGATCCGCGGTCGTATGGCACCAAAGGCCGGTGATCTTGCCATCCTTGGTGGCCGCAATCTTGCCCTGCATCCAGTAGTCGCGGGCAAACGCGGTGGACATCAGGTTCTCCATCCGGTTTTCGACCCATTTCACCGGCTGGCCAGTGACGATCGAGGCGACAACCGAGCAGACATAGCCCGCATAAGCCCCCACCTTATTGCCGAAACCACCGCCAATATCGGGGCTGATCACCCGGATGTTGTGCTCAGCCAGACCAGAAATCAGCGACACGACGGTGCGGATCGCGTGCGGAGCCTGGAAGGTACCGTATAGCGTCAGCTTGCCGGTCACTTTGTCCATTGAGGCAACACATCCGCAGGTTTCCAGCGGGCAAGGGTGGGTGCGGTGGTAGTAAACCATCTCTTCGGCGACCACATCGGCCTCACCCAGAACGGCCTCAGTCGCGTCTTTGTCGCCCTGTTCCCAGGTGAAGATATGATTGTGATGCTTGCGCGGCCCATGGGCACCCTCGGTCTGACCCTCCAGGTCTTCACGTAGGACCACATCTGATTTCAACGCCTCGAACGGGTCGGTCAGGACGGGTAGTTCTTCGTACTCAACCTCGACCAACTCTGCCGCGTCTGCTGCGATATACCGGTTTTCAGCAACGACATAAGCAACCTCCTGGCCCTGGAACAAAACCTTTCCATCTGCCAGAACCATCTGCTTGTCACCCGCCAGTGTCGGCATCCAATGCAAGCCCAATGGCGCGAGATCTTCGGCGGTCAACACGGCAACCACACCGGGCACGGCCAGCGCGGCGTCTTTATTCACGCTGACGACGCGGGCATGGGCATAAGGCGAGCGGACGAAGGCGCCGAACAGCATCCCGTCCAGTTTGATGTCATCGACATAATTGCCTTTGCCTTGTGTAAAACGCACGTCTTCCACGCGTTTGCGGGCGCAACCCATCCCTTTAAGATTGGCGGCGCGTTCTTCGGGGGTCAGAGTTTGGTCGTTCATTCCGCAGCCTCCTTCTGAGCGTTCAGCATGTCAGCCGAGGCCGAGATCGCCTTAACGATATTCTGATAGCCGGTGCAGCGGCACAGGTTTCCAGCCATGCCAAAGCGGATATCTTCTTCGGTCGGGTTCGGATTTTCCTGCAGCAAGCGATGCGCTCGAGTAATCATCCCCGGCGTGCAGAAGCCGCATTGCAATCCGTGATGTTCTCGGAACATTTCCTGCAAAACGCCAAGGCTGCCATCGTCATTGGTGAGGCCTTCGACGGTGGTGATATCGGCTCCGTTTACCTGCGCCACAAAGGTGGTGCAGGATTTGACGGACTTACCGTCGATATCCACGGTGCAGGCCCCGCAATGGCTGGTCTCGCACCCGATGTGAGGACCGGTGATTTTCAAATCTTCCCGCAAGAAGTGGATCAGTAGCGTGCGCGGTTCAGCCAGCCCTTCGACTTCTTTGCCGTTCACGGTGAGTTTGACGTGCATTTTTGACATGGTTTCCTCCCCTCAACCCGCGCGATTCTGCGCACGGTCGATGGCGCGGCGCAGCATCACGGCGGCCACGTGTTTTTTGAATTCGACGGGGCCGCGGTTGTCGGCTACCGGGTCGATCGCATCGAGCATTGCCGCAACGCAGCCATTTACATCGCCATCGGCCAGCGCATTGCTTGCGCTTTCTGACCAGATGGGCGTATCGGCCAGATTGGTCATTGCGACCGAGGCTGTGCCATTGCCAACCATCACCGCTGCGGCCGCAGTCGCATAGTCGCCGATCTTGCGCTTTTGCTTCTCGTAGGCCTGACCGACACCCGCACCCGGCACGGGAATGGAGATGCGGGTCAGAATTTCCTCATCTTCACGCGCTGTGAAATAGGCCGCCTCGTAAAACTCGCGCGCAGCGACGTCGCGCGCTCCGTCCGGGCCCGATAGATGAAAGGTCGCGTTCAGGCATTGCATCAGACCCGGCATGTCATTGCCCGGATCGCCATTGGCCACATTGCCGCCAACAGTGCCCATGTAACGCACTTGCGGATCAGCGATCTGTAACGCCGCTTCGCGGATCAGAGGGATCGCCGCGGCCAGGCCCTCATGCGTGATCAGCTCATGCTGTGTGACCATGGCACCCAAAGCCACAGTGTCGGACCCAACCTCGATGCCCTTCAGCTCATCAATCGCCTGAAGATCGATCAGATGACCCATCTCTGCCATGCGCAGCTTCATCATCGGGATCAGGCTGTGCCCGCCCGCGATCACGCGCGCCTCGTCTCCATGTTCTTGCAGAATGCCAATGGCCGAGGCGATGTCGCCTGGCCGGTGATACTCAAAACCGGCTGGTATCATGTTTTCCTCCCTGGGTCCGAGCGGTATGCCGTGGGGGACCTGAGGTAAGAAAAGAGGACCCGGCGCTATCGCCGCCAGTGGCGTGAAACAGGGCGCGCCGGTTGTTTCACGAATTGCGAATAAGCTGCACGAGTTGCGATCATAGGCCCAGTGCGTCGCGAATGTCCGTCAGTCTGGATCGGCTGACTGGAACCTTTGGCAAGGCATCAACACCGTCGAAATAGCAGGTTCCGTTGTCCTTGTGCCGCTCAAAACTCGACACATGTTTCGGGTTTACCAGATAACTGCGATGCGCCCGCAAGAACCCGTCGGGTTTCAGGCGCGTTTCAGCCTCGGTGATGGACCAGGGACAGAAGAGTTTCTCGCCCCCCATGTACAGCACCGTATAATGTCCTTCGGCCCGGATGGCGGCCACGCTACCGGCGTCTGTAAAGAAGGTCTGTCCTTCGCGCTCGAACGGAACACCTGCGCGCAACGCCGTTGGCTGAGGTTCGGGCGCGGGATCTGGCATCGGGGCTACATCAGCGGGCTGAGGCCCGATGAAGGTGATTCCGGTCAACAGGAAAGCCCCACAAATCAGGAAAACCGAGACGGTCACCCCCATCGCTAGCACCTGATTGTTCAGCGCAGGCCCTGCTCCACCCGTGTTGTCGCTGGCTACAAAATCGGTCAGACCAGTGGCCACGAAATGCATCGTGAAGACGGCGAGACCAAAACACACAGTGCCCAGCAAAATGTTGCGCTGGGTACGGTTGTCATAGGCCACCCAGATCGCGAGCACCGACAGAACCACCGAAGCCACGGTCGAAATCGCAATGTCCCAGAAGGTATAGACGGGGCGGCACAGCTCCATCCCGGCCATGCCGACATAATGCATCACCACAATGCCAAGGCCGACGATCACACCTGCCGTCACCATTGTCTGCATCGTGCGAGGTCGGAAATGCAGCAGCAGCAACGCAAGTCCCACCATCAGGATCGCCACAAGGGCTGAGATCAATGTGATCAACGCGTCATAATAAAACAGGATCGGCAGTTGCAGGCCCAGCATCGCAACAAAATGCATCGACCAGATACCGCCGCCCAAAATAACCGCGGCCAGCGCGACCACAAATTTGCGCTTTTGATCATCCAGTTTCGATGCGCCATGCGTCAGGTACAGCCCGGTAAAGCCGGCCATCAACGCCACAGCCAGTGACGCAGCCACCAGCCAGGGGTTATGCGAATAGTCCAACATTCAGATTTGGGTGCCCTCCCCTACACGAGGGCGACGTTAGCAAACGGAATTGGTTGGGACAATCATCTGCCCACCAGGAGTGTCAGGCCTGTTTCTCGACCTTTTCGTCGACCGTTTCGACATCCAATTCGATCACATCCGCTGTTTCTGCTTCGCCAGCGTCGGTCTCGTCCTCGGTCTCGGAGTTGTCTTCCAGCGCGCCGACGATCAACGGCAACATGTGAACACCGGTTGCACTGGTGATCTCGGGTGTTTGCGGAACCTTCCAACTGAGCGTGTCAAAGCTGCCGCAATTGTCGCAGACCGGGGTCCACTCTGCCTGAATATGCTGGCAATTGTCGCAGACCCATTGCGGCCCACGCGGCGCGGTCAGGGCTTTTGCAAGCCAGCCCTGCACCACGGCGTCCGAAGCACCTTCGCCCCGTTCAATCGCCGCCATCAAAGTGTAGCCACGCGCATCTGCCTGCTGTTTGACCACGTCACCCAGTGCGCGGCGCGCCTCGGGGAAGTCTTCGGCAACGATGTTCAGCTCGGCCAGGATCAGGCGGGTTTCTGGGTGTTCAGGATGAATGCGGGTCAACGCCGCAAAGCGTTTGATCCGGTCCTGAGCAGACTCATCCGGCGCGATCTCGGCAAACGCATGGGCGAGGTCGGGATGCGGCTGAGCCTCCCACGCCTTTTTGATGATCTTCGTTGCGGCGCGGGGTTTGCCTTTTTCGATATAGGCCCGCGCGGCCATTGCAGCGGCAGGCACCAGATCGGGCGACATACGGTTGGCCTCAATCGCGCGTTCCTGCTGTTCCACACTGGCGTCTTCGTTCAGGATATCCTTGGCCTCGGACAGGGCCAGAACCGCATCGCGCCGCTTAAACACATCGCGCGGCAGATACCCCGCCTTGAGCTTTGCGTTCAAAGTAGACCGCGCACCAGCCCAATCCTGGGCCTTGGTCTGAAGGTTCAACAATACGTCCTGCGTTTCCTCGTGGCGCGGTTTGATCGCCAGGGCTTTCTCAGCCAGTTTGCGCGCGGTGTCCTGATCCCCTTCGGCCAGCTTCTGCTTCATGATGCCCCGCACACCAACAAACCTGGTCGCGCTATTGGTCACCAGCTTCTTGTAGGTCTCTGAGGCTTTCTTGGTGTCGCCGGTCATTTCGGCAGCTTGAGCAACCAGCAGGTTGGTCAGTTCCGGCTTGCTCAGCAATCTCTCGGCCTTGTTCGCCTTGGTCATTGCCACGCGCCCCTCGCCCGAAGCCAACGCCATCAGACCGTCAGACAGCGCCTGATAGCCGCGCTGTTCGCGGCTGCGATCGAAATAACGCGACAAGGCGGTTTCGTCGCCGTTGAGGAATTTTAGCGTCGCAATCAGAAGGCTGAGCAGTTTGAAGAACAGCCACACCGCAAAAACCAGCACGCCCAGCGCGATGACCGATTGCAGCGGGCCCAGCGTGTATTCAGTTCCCGCGACAGTGATCTGCACGCCTCCGCTGGTCTGCATTAAGAACTGGGCGCCGAGGGCCAACAGTCCGATAATCGCAACGAAAACAAGGATTTTAAACAATGACCACAGCATGGAAGGTCCCTCAGTTCGAATTCAGGCTGGACGCGAGCGTATTCGCGGCCTCTACGGCAGAGACCCGCGTCTGTGCCGCCTGCTCCCACTCGGCCACTGCGGTCTGCGCCGCTTCGGGCAGTGATTTCAGTTCCGTCAACGCCCCGTTCAGATCGCCCGAGGCAAGAGCGGCTTGCGCACGCGACAGAATGGCATCCGGGTCGTCCCCATCCTGAGGCGTCACCGACCGCGCACCGGTCTGACGCTGCAGGAAGGCGACAAAGCCTGTGCCCTTATCCGCGTCCCGGGCATCGGCCAACGCTGTCCGCGCAACCGGATCAAAAGACGCGCGCAATGACGAAAGTGTTTCAACGCCGCTTTCTGCCGGGCCGGCCAAAGCATCCGGAACGTCCACACCACCTGCTTTCAGCTCAGTCACAAGGTCTTGATACGGCTCGCCCGCCTCCATCTGACCACGTAGGCGCGACAAGATCGCGGCATTGGTCGCCGCACGCGCCTCGGCCGAGGCTTTGGCCTCAAGCGCTTGCGCATCTGCAACCATCTTTTCAACCTCAGCCCGCTGCGCTGCCAATGAGTCTTGCAGCTTGGACAATTCGGCCTCAAATGCGGCGGTTGCTTCGGGCGACGCGTTTGAGGTGACCGGGTTCGCTTCGAGCGTATTCAACCGATCTGATAACGGTCCAACTTGCGCACTCAGCGCTTCTACGCTGGATTTCACTGCGCCCAAGTCGGTTTCGACCGGGCTTAGCTTGTCAGACAAGGCTTTGATTTGATCCGTAAGACCCGAGGTTTCAGACGCCTGGGCAAGTTTCGCAATCTGATCGGATTGATCTGCCAACTTGGCCTCCAGCGCTGCAATAGCCTGGGCCGGGTCGGCTTCGCCCGATGGGATCAGGTCGGCTCGCCCCGCGATAAAACCGATTGCCGCGGCGATGATGCCTCCGATCAGTGCGGGCACAAACCCGCCGCGCTTTTCAACAACGCGTTCGTCAGTTTTTTCCGGCGCCGGATGTGTTTCCTCCACCGGCGCTTCGGCTTCGGCTTCGGCTTCGGCTTCGGCTTCGGCTTCGGCTCCGGCTCCGGCTTCGGCTTCGGCTTCGGCTTCGGCTTCGGCTTCGGCTTCGGCTTCGGCTTCGGCTTCGGCTTCGGCTTCGGCTTCGGCTTCGGCTTC
>NZ_JBQFYL010000016.1:0-83539 GCF_056541465.1 Ruegeria sp. AH12
GGCCCGCAGGGCCTGCACCCACGATCACCACGTCATATTCCATCGCTTCGCGTTCAATATCGGCCATCGCGGGCTCCTTAGCTAACTTTCCGAATTGGCGCTTTTCTCGTGCAGTCGGCGCAATTTTGTTTCACGGCTGATTACATGGTCGGAAAGACCTTGGTCAATCAAAACACGGCGTAACATTACTGCAATGCGGCAGTTAAGCCTCTGGCGAGTCGCCCATCAGGTATCTGGGACCGCTCCCATTTGATTTGGCGCGATCATCTGGATTGTACAGAGCACATTTCGGCAGGCTTAAGCACCCGCAGCCGATGCAGCCATCCAGATTGTCGCGTAGCCGTACCAATGTATCGATTCGCTGATCTAAATGCGCCCGCAGCGTTACACTGATATCCTTCCAATCTTGCGGTGTCGGGGTGCGGTTGCCCGGAAGGCCCGACAGGACCTCGCGGATTTCCGGCAGGGTCAAGCCGAACTGCTGTGCGATCATCACAAAGCTCAGCCGTCGGATATCGGCCCGTTGATAGCGTCTTTGCCCGCCCGCGTTGCGCCACGGCGAAATCAGACCCTGCGCTTCATAGTACCGGATGGCCGACACAGCCAAACCAGTGCGCCGGGCCAGTGCGCCGATTGCCAGCCCTTCAGATGCAGCCATTGGACCCTCGCAAAAATACCTTGACCTAAAGTTAGGTTTAGAAATTAAGGTGAGTCGTGACAAGTCTCAATTCGCAAAGGAGATCCCATGATGGCGACGCTTGAACACACCAATTTTACTGTCCGCGACCCGCAGGCCTCGGCAGCGTGGATGCAAAAGGTCTTTGGCTGGAAAACCCGCTGGGAAGGTCCCGCGATGGCCGGCGGCTACACCGTGCACGTGGGCACCAAGCACACCTATCTTGCGCTCTACAAGCCCGATAGTCCCAAGTCATCAAAAGAGAGCAGCTACGACATCGTCGGTGGCCTGAACCATGTTGGCGTTCTGGTCGAAGATATCGACGCCACCGAAGCCAAAGTGCGCGACGCCGGTTTCACTCCCCATAACCATGCAGATTACGAACCAGGCAAAAGGTTCTATTTCGACGATGACAACGGCATAGAATTCGAAGTGGTCCAATATGATTGAGATGCTGTGGCTCTGCACCCATTCGCGCCGCTGGCGCCGGGACAAGCCCCCGGATCACCGTCACAGGCGCGCGCCCGGCCCACCCCAACGGCGCTAAGCCGCGAATTGAACGCAGGCTGCCCCTTGGCCTCTTGCAATTCACGCCCCATTTAGGTCAGGTACTGAACGACCCATCATTCGCCCCGACGCTTTCCCTGCGGCGGGGCGGCTCAATTTATGCGTGGACCACAAGACTATGGAAAAGATTCCAATGACGCCTGCGGGCAATGCCGCGCTGGCAGCGGAGCTAAAAAACCTCAAATCCGTCGAGCGCCCGGCGATCATCGAAGCGATCGCATCGGCGCGAGAACTGGGTGATTTGAAGGAGAACGCCGAATACCACTCGGCCCGCGAAAAGCAGGGCTTTATCGAAGGCCGCATCAAGGAACTGGAAGGCATCCTGTCGCTGGCTGACGTGATCGATCCCGCTAAACTGTCGGGCGCGATCAAATTCGGCGCAAAGGTCACATTGGTCGATGAGGATACCGACGAGGAAAAGACCTGGCAGATCGTCGGAGAGTATGAGGCCAATATCGAAAACGGCCTGCTGAACATCAAATCACCCATGGCCCGCGCCCTGATCGGCAAGGATGAAGGCGACAGCGTCGAAGTGCGTACACCCGGCGGTGTGCGATCCTATGAAGTTCTGAGCATCGAATACGCCTGACCGGAGCATCTGACATGTCGGGGAACGAACCTGACCGGGAAACCGAACGGCCTACCTCGCTGGGGATCTATGATCGCCCGGACCAGACGCCTGTAACCTCGATCGAAATCGCCGCCGCTGTGCTGAGTGTCGTCTGGCTGGTGATATCGGTCGTGTTTCTTGTGCTGCCCGATCAGGCCGAGGGTAGTGGGATCATCGTGACCTTTCTTGCGGTGTTTATGCCGGTGGCGATGATCTGGGTGGCCGCTACGGCCATGCGTGCCAGCCGTGTCATGCGCGAGGAAAGCGCCCGATTGCAGACTGCCATAGATGCGATCCGCCAGGCCTATGTGGTGCAGCAGCAGCGCGCCGCCAGCTCTTACGAACCGACGGTGAGCAAAAAGCTGGACGAGATCGCCGCAGCAACCAAAAAGGCCGAGGATGCCCTGGCCACATTCTCGACCAAACGCCGCGAGCCTGTTCAGACCCTTCAGCCAGCCCCGGTTGCCGGAGATCAAACCTCGCTGGCACTGGGCACAACAGCCGAAGAGATCACGCCACCACTGACAACCGATATCTTCATCCGCGCCCTGAATTTTCCCGAAACAGATAAAGATACCGAAGGCTTCAATGCGCTGCGGATGGCATTGAAGGACCGAAAGGTCGCCAAGCTGGTTCAAGCCTCGCAGGATGTGCTGACCCTGCTCAGCCAGGAAGGCATCTATATGGATGATCTACGCCCCGACATGGCACGGCCTGAGATCTGGCGGCAATTCGCTCAAGGTGCTCGTGGGCGTGCCGTGGCGGCTTTGGGTGGAATTCGGGATCGATCGTCACTGGCGCTGACGGCGGCGCGGATGAAGCAAGACCCAATTTTCCGGGATGCGGCGCATCATTTCCTGCGACGGTTCGACAACATGATTGTTGAATTTGAACCTGACGCCAGCGATGCCGAACTGACTGCGCTGGGTGACACCAGAACGGCGCGCGCCTTTATGCTGGTGGGACGTGTTGCCGGGACGTTCGATTAGACGGGTGTAACGGCCCAACTCATCTTGGTTGCACTGCTGAACCCAAACACATACCCGAATGGCCCCGTCTCTTCATAACCTACCGGTTTGAATCCTTCGCGTTCATACAAAGCCTGCGCGCGCGGGTTTGTATCGATCACATCCAATTGCACTTCGGTCATGCCACGGCTGCGCGCCTCATCCTTGATCGCGCTCAGCAATGTCGTCCCGACGCCCTTCCCGCGCGCCTCAGCTGCGACAAAGATACCATCCATTTGGAACACACCGGGTTTCAGGTCTCGCTCCAACACGCTCAGCACCGTGCCGCGCCACAGTGCCCCGAACCATCCATAGACCCGCGCAAGGTCAGACAGGCTGCCTCCGGCCAGACCACCCTCGTTGGTCTTGAAACCGGCAAGCCCCAGTATTTGTCCGGACGAGTCGCGTGCAACAAATGCGAAATTGGGATTAAGAGCCTGCTCGAAAAAGGCCAAACCCCGTTCTTCCGGGCCCATCACTTTGTGTAATTTCGCTGCGAAGGCCTGCCAGAACAGTGCAGCAGCCATCGGCCGTTCATCTGGACTAAACCCTTTCGAGACGGTGACACTCATAGCCCGAAACTGCCGTAAGGAATGAACCGTACCGGATCGCCCGGTTGAATATGCCGGGCACCATCGTCGATTTCGACCAGCCCCTCGGCCCAGCTCAGCCCGCTGATCCGGCCTGACCCTTCCGAATGAAACACCTCGGCCTTGCCATCGCGCAGACGCGCGCGCAGATATTCACGGCGACCGGGTTTCTTGCGCTTCTCGAAGGCGGAAGGCACTTCAAACCCTTGTGGTTCAACCCATCCTTCGCCCGACATCAAGCACAGGGCAGGTCGTGCGAAGATCAGGGTACACACCATGGCCGCCACAGGATTGCCGGGCAGACCAAAAACAGGCGTATCGGACCACATGCCCAGCGCCAAAGGCCGCCCGGGTTTCAGCGCAATCCGCCACTCCTGCATCGCACCCGCGTCACGCAAAAGGGCAGACACATGATCCTCATCCCCTGCCGAGGCCCCTCCGCTGGTCAGGATGACATCCGCCTGCGCGGCGGCCTCGTCCAGCCGTTTGCGCAGCACATCCCGGTCGTCCTCGACCCGTCCCATATCAACAGGCACAAATCCCATCCGCGCGATCAGAGACAGTAACATCGGACGATTGGCATCGAAGATTTGCCCGGCACCCGCCGTATCGCCCGGCTCAACCAGTTCATCCCCGGTCGACAGAACCGCCACGCGCAGGGCTTGGCGAACCGGCACCTCAGCGATACCGACAGCCGATAACAAAGCCATATCCGCGGGCGTTAGCCTGCGCCCGGCTGCAAGGGCTGTGTCACCCTCCACCACATCCTCACCCGCGCGGCGCGTGTTTGCACCTTTTTTCAACGGCCCTCGGAACGCGATGTGACCATCCTTCAGCGTCACATCCTCTTCAAGGATCACCGTATCCACGCCCTTGGGCAGGGTCGCCCCGGTCAGGATGCGCAGCGCATGGCCGGGCGGAACCTGGCCATCAAATGGAATGCCCGCCGCTGCACGACCTTCAGTCAAAGGCATCACCTGTGCACCATCTGCGGCAGGGCCTGCAAAGCCATAGCCATCAACCGCCGTGTTGGGTTGCGGCGGGTTCGAGCGTTTTGCCACCACATCCTCGGCCAGAACACGACCCACAGACTGCAACAGCGGAACAGTTTCGATCCCGGTCACCGGATGCAACCTGTCCCTCAGCAGCGCCAAGGCCTCATCCACCGGCGTCCAGTTCACACCCGCAGGCAAGGCAAAACAATCGTTTCGCAATGGCGGCGGCGCTATGTTCGGTTTGTCCTGTGGTACACCCAAAATCCACCCCTCCTCGGGGGCTGAAACATCCAACTGTTCTGTCAATTCCTGATCGGTAAGCCGGGACAAAGTCAAGGCGACCTGTTCCACTTGCCAGGCATCTTTGATCCGGTCCGGCGGGGCAGAGCCCAGGTTGAGTGAGGGCCAGATCTCGACAAACGCGACTGGTTTATCCAGCGGCTGAAACGGCCAGACTGCGACCTTGCCATCGAAGGCATGCCGCAATCGGTTGAGCACCGGCAGGCCCATCATCAACTGCCCCCCGACAGACCCGGCCCCGGCCATTTGCCAACAGGTAAAACTGCCTTTCGCCTGCATTTCGACTGCGCGGCGGTCTGGAAACGGATTGTGGTAGTCCTGTTTCGTGCGCGGTAGCCCGTCGATATCGCGACGCAGCGCATTCATCCAGAATGGGCCCTTGCCACCAAACCGGCTATTGATCAGCCCCGCCAGATCGAACCGGTTATTGGCGTTCGGTGAATCCTCGACTTGTGTCTCCAGCCAATCCCACAACGCCAACGGATCATTGTGGCCTGTCATGGCTTCGGCAAAGCCTTTAGGGTAGCCAAACGGGAAATCGAACCCCAACAACAGACGTCGACCCGCCGCCAGTTCGGTCTCGATCAGGTCCCGCAGCCAGGTTTCAGCCACCACACGATTGCGCAGATAGTCAAGCGCCCGCACTTTGCCATCACGCACAACGCAGGCCCAGATGGCATCTTTGCGCGGGGTCGGCCCGGTATCGTTACCACCTGACCAATCCACCATCGCAAAGCTGTCAAACAGGCTCACAAACCGACCTCGGCCAGAATGAAATCCGCAATCGCCACCGTGTCGTTCAAGTCAAAGACAGGACGATCCAGCGTCAGCGGCGTATCACTGGCAATTGCACGGATCGTGGGGTCGCCGTCAGCAATCAAATGATTGCCGGGCTCGGCCCGAAACGCTTCGATTTTGGGGTGAGGTTCACGCTTATACCCTTCGATCAGCACCAGATCGACCGGTGACAGGCGGGCCAGCAAATCCTTTAGCGCGGGTTCCGGGGCACCCCGCAATTCCTGCATCAACGCCACCCGCTGCCCCGAGGCCAGCAGAACCTCACGGGCACCCGCCATTCGGTGGCGATGGCTGTCCCGCCCTGGCTGATCAACATCAAAAGAATGATGCGCGTGTTTGATGGTCGAGACCGAGAAACCCCGCCCTGTGAGCTCGGCCACCAACCGCTCCATCAACCCGGTTTTGCCCGCGTTTTTCCAGCCAGTGACGCCGTAGACCTTCATGCCTGATCCAACAGCTTTTCGGCCAACGCCAGATCATCCGGCGTGTTGACGTTGAAAAAAGGATCGAACGGCTCAGCCGGGAACAGTGTTTCGCGCCCGTCATGCTGATCGGTCCACAGCACCACTTTGCGCAGCCCGTCGTTCAGCGCAGCCCGCAGATCATCACGCAGCGCAACGGGCCAGAGGCCAAAGGTCGGATGCCGATTGATCCGCTTGCTGCCACCTGATTTCAACGCCTCATCCCCGGTGCGCGGAGTGGTCGCCAGAACCAGCGGATGGGTCTGACCTTCGGCTGCAACAGTCAGGCGCGCGACCAGATCACTTGGCAGGAACGGCGTATCCGCCGCAGCCGTAACGATACGGTCCGCCCCTCGCTCCGCCGCCCAGTCAAGCCCCGCCAAAACACCCGCCAAAGGACCCGCGAACCCTTCTATTGTATCCGGTATGACGGGCAGGTTGATGTTTGCAAACCGTTCTGGATCACCATTGGCGTTCAGAGCCAGACCACTCACCTGTGGGGACAGACGGTCGATCACGTGGTTCAATAGGCTCTGCCCGCCAATCTGCAAGAGGCCCTTGTCACCGCCGCCCATTCGGGTCGCTAGTCCGCCTGCGAGGATGATGCCGAGGGGTTTTATCATGCCGGCAACCCTTCCAGCGTCGGCCATTTTGGTGTTCGTAAAAATAAAACGACAGCAACCAAAATCAGAAGGCCAGCCAACCAGACAGACCAAGCGCTTGCGATCAGAAACACCGAGATGAACATGGCCACAGTGTTTAACCGGTATCGCCGCGTCGCAGCTAAGGCCGGTCTATTGAGACCTTTCAATGCAGGAAGTCCCCAAAACATAATACGCCGACGCGTCGACTTTCGCCGTGACGAGCTAACGGCCGCACGAGAGGCTGCGATCAAATCGGTCAGAGCGCTCCATCCAAGCTGATCCAGTACTTCGTCGGGATAGGTCGCCAGCGCCATATCCATCGCGAGTTCATCCGCATATTGGAATCTCATGGAATAGAGCGCTGTAACACAGAGAACCGGTAGGACCAGCAACTCTTCGAGCCCTGTGAGCATTTCAATCATCCGCACTCTTCCGTCTATGCTTCTTATCCTCAACGGCGACACTCGCCGGATCAACATCCCGCAGCAACCGATCCTCGCCCGACAAACAAACAAACCGCTGACCTCGCATCCGGCCAATCAGGGTCAATCCAACCTCGCGGGCGATTTCGACACCCCAGGCGGTGAAACCGGACCGAGAGGCCAGAACCGGAATGCCCATCATCGCGGTTTTGATCACCATCTCGGATGTCAGGCGGCCTGTGGTGTAGAGGATCTTGTCATCGGCTGCCTCACCCTCGGACAGCATCCAGCCTGCGATCTTGTCGACCGCGTTGTGGCGGCCCACGTCCTCCATATATACAAGCGGTCGGTTCTGGCGGCACAAGACCGTACCGTGGATCGCGCCCGCCTCAAGGTACAAAGACGGTGTGCGATTGATCTTGGCGGCCAGATCATAAAGCCACGAGGTGCGCACTGAGGCCTGCGGCAAACGCACGTCCTCCAACCCCTCCATCATGTCACCAAAGACGGTGCCCACAGCGCAGCCGCTGGTGCGGGTCTTTTTCTTCAGCTTCTCCTCATACGAGGTCTCGCGCTGCGTCCGCACCACAACCGTTTCCAGATCATCATCATATTCGACACGCGTGATCTGGTCATCCACCAGCAACATCCCCTGATTGCGCAGAAAGCCCAGCGCCAGGTATTCCGGGTAGTCACCGATCGTCATCGCCGTCACGATTTCCTGTGAATTCAGAAAAATCGTCAGCGGGCGTTCTTCCACCACCGAGATCTGGCTGACCTCACCATTCTGGTCCACACCTTCGACGGCACGGGTCAACCGGGGCGCTCCCGGATCAGGCGCGATGATGTAGTCCGAGGCATTCGGTTTCGTGGCCAATTGCAACCCTCTCTCAAGACCGCTACTGCTGCTGCGATCACCATAGGATTTCGCCATGGCAGACGCCACATCCAAGTCATACTTCTGGAAGGGTTTTCGCGACGGGACGCCGTTCATATTTGTCGCCATCCCGTTCGGTACCTTGTTCGGTGTCTTTGCGACCGAGGCCGGGTTGAGCATCGTACAGGTGGTTGCCTTTTCCGCCACGGTCTTCGCCGGCGCGGCGCAATTCACTGCCTTGCAGCTGATGCAGGAAAACGCACCAACGGTGATCGTGCTGGCCTCGGCCTTGGCGGTGAACCTGCGGGTGGCGATGTATTCGGCGTCACTGACACCGTTTCTGGGCGCGGCCCCGATGTGGCAAAGGGCTTTCGCGGCCTATCTGACGGTCGACCAATCCTATGCCTGCAGCATCGTGCAATTCGAAAAAGAACCGAAGATGACGCTGCCGCAGAGGATGGCGTATTTCTTTGGATCGGTCACACCGATCACGCCGCTTTGGATATTGGCTACATATCTGGGTGCCGTACTGGGTGCGCGTATTCCTGAAAGCTGGGCGTTGGATTTTGCCCTTCCGATCACCTTTCTGGCCATGATCGGGCCGATGATGCGCACTTTGCCCCATGTGATCGCAGCCTTTGTCGCAATCATCGTCGCCCTCCTGACCGTTTCTGTCCCGTTCAACCTGGGCCTTTTGATCGCAGGAACGGCAGGAATGATCGCGGGTGCGCAGTCCGAAGTGATGCTGGAGCGGAGGAAGACATGACCCAGATCGATCCTGTCACCATGTGGACTGTTATCGTCGGCCTGGCGATTGGCAGTTTTGCCCTTCGATTTACCTTTATCGGTCTGGTCGGAGACCGCCCGATGCCGCCATGGCTGCTGCGCCATCTGCGTTATACGGCTGTGGCGATCCTACCTGCGTTGATCGCGCCGCTGGTTGTCTGGCCCGCGGCCACCGAATGGCAGCCCGATATTGCACGTATGGCAGCGGCAACAATGGCACTGGGCGTTGGGGTGCTTAGCAAAAACGTCCTCGCCGCGATCTTTTCAGGAGCGGCGACGCTTTACGGTCTGCTCTATCTACTCGGCTAGGGCCGCGTCCAACTGATTGAGACGCGCATTGTTCGCCGCCAGACCTTTTTGCAGATCGGCATCATCGTTTTCGCGATAGTCTTCAGTCACTACACCGGGCAATTGACCAAATTGATCCGAGAGTTTCACAGGATAGAAGGTCACGTCGATCTGCTCGAATCCGGGCACCTGTTGCAGCAATCGCGCTGTTGAGTTCGCACAGAACGCACCCGCGACCGGACCGCTCTGTTTAGCCAGTTGCAAGGCAATTTCCGCCTGCTGGGGTGAGACCTGAATGGTTTGAACACGCGCATAATGCGACTCGCGGGCATGCGAGCTGCGATAGGCCTGCTCGACTGCCGGGGTAATGCCATAGAGAACATCGTCCCGGACCGGCACAACATCGGCCCGGAAAGACCCCGCTGGATCAAAGATCACCCGTTCACTGCCACCGATCATCAGCGACGTATGCGCCCCGGACCCGGTGCGCGTGTTGATCATTGTATAGAGCGTCAGCGTTGACGGCCCCGGATCACGGTAAGACCGGGATACGATCTCTGACGGATCAGCTTGAGGGCGCTGCGAGCCTGCGCAGCCTGCAACGGTTGCTGCCAGTAGGCAGGCAATCAAAATCCGGAACACGGGGCAGTCCTCGCTACGCGTTACGCTGCGAAAACCGCCAGGAATAGGCAAAGGAAGGCGATAGCAATCACACACCATGTGGTGGCTTTGATAAAGCCGTTGAAGGTTTTGGTTTGAACGGTGATGTCCATTTCGCCGTGCTTGTGGTCAGCCATGAGTCTCAGAATCCCAATTCGCGTGTTTTCCTGTTGGATAATCGAAAAGGCAGGGGCTGTCACGACGTCATTCGCGCGCAGGGGTGCGATCTCCAAAAACAGAACACCCCGGATACCCAAACCCCCAGCGCCACGGCAGCCCGCTGCAAGGTCCGCCGCCGAACCGAACGGCACCATACATTGCATCTGCCGTCAGCGCATGAACGTTGCGCACTTGATCCGGCGTCATGTCATAACGCTGGGCATAATCCTCGGCATGTGTGTCCCCATGATCCTTAACGCAGGCGCGCAGGGTCTGATCTGCAGACAGGCGTGCGTCGTAGCTGTCCTCGGGCAGCAAGGCTGCGCCCGCATTGTGATAGGCCCTGTCGTGGATCACGCAGCATTCCTCCCACGGAGGGTGGGCCTCATATAGGTCGCCGATCTGCGGGAACGTGTCAGCTACCCAGCGCCAGCTGGTCGACAGGCCACCTGAACAGCCATCTGTTTCAAACGGTGTCAAAGGCACAGTGCCCCGTTGCGCAATCAAAGCGCGATGTGCAGGCATCTCGACGCTGCGCATCAAATCCTGAGCCGCCGCAGCACCGGATAGGCAGACCAGCAGCACCGCTAACTTACGGGCTTGCATCGCGCATCGCCTGCGTGTCGACCTGCATACCAAAGGTGGTGGCGAGCCACAGCAGAAGGCGTTCAGCTGGGCCCATCTCGGCCCGGATCCGTAGAACCTCGCGTGCTATTGCCGGTCGGTCGGTGATCAAACCGTCAACGCCCATTGAGGCCATGGCAGACATTTGCAGCGGATCGTTCACCGTCCAGACATAGATATCCTTACCCACGTCGTGCACCGAGCGGATCAGTCCCGGAGAGACTGACGCGGCATTCACCGCGACAAAATCACCCTCAAGCCCCGATAAATCTCCCACGGCGGTCGCGGCCAGAACGCCCGCGCGCCAATCCGGGCGCAGGGTCTTCATCTTTTGCACCGCAGGGTATTTCAAAGACATCGTTGCGATCTGATCCTGCATCCCGAACTCTTCGACCAGAGTGATTACCCGGTTTTCCAGATCGATATCGTGGCCATAGTATTTCAATTCGATGATAACCTTGGTTTTGCCCTCGGCGGCCTCCAGAACCTGGCGCAGCGTGGGGGTGCGCTGGTCCGCGAATTCGGCGCCAAACCAACTGCCGATATCGATCTCTGCCACGTCCTCCATCGTGGCATCCCAGACCTTCAGATCGACCTGCGCCAGTTTCATGAAGTCACTGTCATGGGCCACAATGACCTCATTATCCGCGGTTTCCTGCACATCGATCTCAACCCAATCCGCACCGTCCTCGATCGCCTTTAGAACCGAGGCCATAGTGTTTTCGGGCCGCAACGCTGCCGCGCCACGATGACCGATCACCTCGGCCCGATCCGGTGCCTGCACCCGTTCCAGCAGGCGATGGCCAAACCAGCTGCCGACCAGCAGCGCAATCACCGAAAGGCCCACGGCGCCGATCAGCGACAGGCGCAGACGACGCGGTTCGGGATGCGGGATATCCGCGACCTGAGGCTCAAAGAACCCGTCCAACAGCAACGCAAGCGCGCCCAGCGCCGTTGCCGCTAAAACCAACCCCGACAATGACCAAAGCCCCGCGATCACAAGGCTATAGATCAGCGCCAACCGCAGATGATCGCTGCCTTGCAATGGAACCAGCGCAAACAGTAACCCGGCAATCGCCGCAATCACCGCTGCGATCACCAGGCGCAGGCCAAGCCATGCGACCAAAGACAACTTCAACCGTCCTTGCCGCCCCTCCATCCGTATCGCGCTGACCCCAAACACATGCGCAGGGTGGACATTTTCGAACAGCACAAGATGCAGCGACAGCGCCCATGCCGACAATCTGCGGATCAGAACCCAAGCCATCACCAGTGCAAGCGCGCCGATCAGCAGAACAGCAATCCAGAAGGCGGGCGGGTGGAAGGTCAGGTAGTAGTTGATGTCGTATTCCGTCAGCGCCCACCACGCGATCAGGCCCGAGATGGCCAGAAAGGGCAGCGCCAGAATCAGAACGCGCAGAATAAAACGCCAAGCAAACCCAAAAAGGGCTGGCAGGCGTGACACCACCAGCCGGATGGCGGAACTGCCCGCCCGCCAAGGGTTGGGTTCATCCATGCGGAGCGAGCCTGCCATGACCGCGAAGACAAAAACCTCGGCCATCAGAAACAGGCTCAGCACGACCAGGGCCGCGGTGAACCCTGCGGGTGATAGGATGAAGGTGGCGATATCCTGATCCGTCAACGCCGACTGATCAGACAGAGAAACTGCCAGATTGATCGCTGCGGCCATAGCCGGCGCAATGAGTGCGATCAGCAGCAGGCGCACTGCAATGTAGATGGGAACAAAGGTCTGCCGCCGGGCCCAGGCCCCAGAATAGGCCCGAACTATGACTGAGACATAAGACACGCCGTGACCTCCTGAATGATGGGATCATTCAAGGCCGCGTAGCCGTGAATTGCAAGTCAGCTTTCTTCCAGATCGGCGGCCAGCCGGAACCCGATGCGATTGGCTGGTTTGTCTTCGACCGATTTCGGCAAGGCGCGCAACATCACATTCAGTTGGCTGACATGCTGCACCAGCTGGGTACGGCCCCCGGCCCCGTCCGAGCCGTAGAAGGTGATGATATCAGGGTCAAAATAGCCCATCCCTTCGATCCGCAGCACACCCGCGTCGCCGCCAGTGAAACCCATTGCGACCTCGTGATCGCCGTCCAGTGTCTTTTCGAAATTCTGGATGTACAGGATCAAACGTTCATAAGCCCATTGCGCCGGGCTTTTGGTTTCAACCGGTTTCTGCAAAGGTTCCGGCAGAGGCTTCGACCCAGACTCAGCTTCGGAATTGGCGTGCACCTCATAGCAGCGCGGCAGTGCCGCTGCTTCGGCTGCCTCGGCTGAGGTCTCGATCTCGTCCTGCATTCTTTACCCTTTGCGTTGGTAGACCCAGGCTCCATCTGCACGGCGCGTCCGGGTGACGGACCCAATGTGGTAAAGATGGTTCATATGTGCAACCGCTTCGACCAGCGCGAGGCCATATTCGCCCTCACGAATGGTCCGTTTGAACAGCGGTGCAAAGCAATCCGCCGCAGCTTTGGGTGTGTCCAGATTATCCAGCAGGCGCTTCAGCGCACCATGATGGTTATCGATCAGCTGCCGCATACGCAGGGGCAAACCGGTAAAGGGCAGCTTATGCCCCCCCAGAACCAGATGATCGGCCCGCGCAAGCCCTTCCAGCCGTTCGCACGCCTCTAACCAGCCTGAGACCGGGTCGGCCATGGGTTCGGTTGCATAGACACCCAGGTTTGGGCTGATCGAGCTGAGGATCTGATCGCCGCTTAGCACCAGGTTGTCGTCCCGGCTCCAGAGTGTGACATGTTCCGGCGCGTGGCCGTTGCCCATGTGCACATCCCAATCGCGCCCACCCGCGTGCAGTACATCGCCCTGTTTCACCCGCGTGAACCCCAATGGCATGGGATACACCGTGTCGGCAAAGTTGAAGGGCCGGTCAGCCTTGCGTTTGTTTAGAACCTCGGCAGACATGCCTGCGCTCTGGTAGAAGTCCAGCGTTTCCTGGGGCCAGCTTTCCTGAACATCCAATGTAAGCATACGCGCAAACAACCAGGCGGTGCGACTGGTCAGAAGTTCTGCGCCATGTTCAGACTGAAACCATCCCACATTCCCGACATGATCAGGATGATGATGGGTGGCCAGCACGCGGCGGACGGGTTTGCCCGCAAGCGGACCGGACATCAGCTGCTGCCAGATCGCGCGTGTTTTCCCGGATGAAATCCCAGTATCCACAAGGGTCCAGCCATCCCCATCGTCCAGCGCGTAGGCATTGACGTGATCCAGCGCCATGGGCAACGGCAGCCGCATCCACAGGACACCTTCGGCAATTTCAATCGCCTCACCAGGTGCGGGCGGGTCGGGCCAGGGATATTCGATCATCGACACCGCCATTCAGCTCTTAAGCCGCCAGATCATCTGCACTGAGCGCGAACAGGTCCTCGGCCCCGTTTTGCGCCTGCGCCAACAGACCGGAATACTGCGGCAGCAACCCATTAATGTAGAACCGCGCCAGCTTGCCCCGCGCCCCTTGCGGATCGGCCAATGCTGCCTTGAGGTGGTAATGCCCACCCAGAACACGGGCAAAGGCATGCAGATAGGCATGCGCCCCGGCAAACCGGTTGTTCATATCCCCTTGGCTGACCATCCATTCGGTTGCTTCACGCAAGGACTCGGTTGCTTCCCAGACTGGACCGGCAAGATCAGGCAACGTGGCACGGGCCTGTTCGGCATGGTCTTCGATCTCATCCAGCAGGCGCGATGCGGCTTCGCCCCCATCCATCATCTTGCGGGCGACAAGATCCATGGCCTGAATGCCATTTGTACCCTCATAAATCGCCGCCACGCGGACATCGCGGTAGTATTGAGCCGCCCCAGTTTCTTCGATCACGCCCATTCCGCCATGTACCTGAACACCTGTTTCCGAGACGCGCATCCCGGTCTGTGATCCAAAGGCTTTGCAAATAGGGGTCAACAGCGCGGCACGCGCGGCCCAATCGGCATCCTGAGTGGCCTGCGCCATATCGATTGCCACTGCATTCGCCAGCATAATCGCACGCGCGGCGAAGGTGTCGGCGCGCATCTCGGCCAGCATCCGGCGTACATCAGCATGGTCAATGATAGTGCCCGAGGGCGTTTTGCCCTGTTTGCGATCCATCGCATAGGCCAGCGCGTGTTGATAGGCAGCCTCGGCCACGCCCACGCCCTGACCGCCTACGCCCAGACGCGCGTTGTTCATCATTGTGAACATGGCCGCCATACCGCCATGCTCTTTGCCCACAAGCCAACCGGTCGCCCCGTCATACTGCATCACACAGGTCGGCGAGCCGTGCAGGCCAAGCTTGTGTTCAAGCGAGACGACCTTCAGATCATTGGCAACGCCCGGATTGCCCTCGGCATCCGGAATGAACTTGGGCACCAGAAACAGCGATATCCCTTTGGTACCGGGAACCCCATCCGGCAGACGCGCCAAAACCAAATGGCAGACGTTCCCCGCAAAGTCGTTGTCACCCCATGAGATATAAATTTTCTGCCCCGTGATTGCGTATGTGCCGTCCCCGTTGGGTTCAGCTTTCGAGGTCAACGCGCCAACATCGGACCCAGCCTGCGGTTCGGTCAGGTTCATTGTGCCAGACCATTCACCTGCCATCATCTTGGGCAGGTACAATGCTTTGAGATCGTCACTGGCATGATGCTCCAACGCCTCGATCTGTCCTTGTGTCATCAGCGGGGCCAATTGCAGTGACAGGCAGGCTGCACTCATCATCTCGTTCACTGCGGTGGTAACGGTCATCGGCAGGCCCATGCCGCCATATTCCGGATCGCCACTGATGCCAATCCAACCGCCCTCGGCAATCGCGTTCCAGCCCTCGGCATAACCGGGCGAGCTGCGCAGAACACCGTTTTCCAAACGAGCGGGCGTCAGATCACCGGGTCGTTGAAGCGGGGCCAGAACCTCTTCGCACATCTTGCCTGCCTCAGACAGGATCGCGCTGACCACATCCGAGCTGGCATCCGCAAAGCGATCTGTCGCGGCGATCTGATCGAAGCCCACAACGTTTTGGAACAGGAACTGATAATCTGAAAGCGGCGCGCGGTATGGCATTGTTCCCCTCAGGAGCTGTCTGATCGGCTGTTTGCAGGCGGGCTTGGATTTCCGACACTGCACCGGTATGCATCAAGGCTTGGAAGCATTACCTAACGTTCCCTATGTTCCGAGCAACCGAAACGCGGCGTCACCAGACATGATCCCAACGACTCTCGATCTGACAGCGGACCCAGACGGCATCGCACGGGCCGCAGACCTTTTGCGGCAGGGCTTGCTGGTCGCCTTTGCAACCGAAACCGTCTATGGCCTCGGTGGCGACGCCCGGAACGGCGAGGCAGTCGCTGAGATCTATGAGGCCAAGGGACGACCCAGCTTTAACCCGCTGATCGCCCATGTCGCCTCGGTCGAGGCAGCCCGACGATTTGTCGACTGGTCAGACCATGCAGAAACGCTTGCCAATGCGTTCTGGCCCGGACCGATGACACTGGTTCTGCCCTTGCGTGATGGTCACGGTATCTCTCCGCTGGTCACTGCAGGGTTGGAAACACTGGCTGTCCGCGTCCCCGCCCACCAAACCGCCCGGGACCTGCTGGCTGCCTTTGACGGCCCGGTGGCAGCCCCATCCGCCAATCCATCCGGCCAGATCAGCCCGACTACCGCTGACCATGTCCGCGCAGGGCTTGGCGGCCGGATTTCTGCCATTCTGGATGACGGTCCCTGTGGTGTCGGGCTGGAATCGACCATTGTTGGATTGGCCGGGGAGCCCACTCTATTGCGCCCGGGCGGTATCGCGCTTGAGAATATCGAAGCCGCCCTCAACACACGCCTGCACATGCACCAAGCCGGGGGCCACTTGACCGCACCGGGACAACTGCAATCCCACTACGCCCCGGACGCGCCCGTCCGCCTGAACGCTCAGTCGAAGCAGGGCGAGGAGGTTTTACTTGGCTTTGGTCCGGTCGATTGCGACCTGAACCTTTCTGAGAGTGGAAACCTGATCGAAGCCGCCGCCAATTTGTTCGCCGCATTGCACAGCTTGAATGAAACGGGCCGACCGATTGCTGTATCCCCGATACCCGATCACGAGCTTGGGGCTGCTATCAATGACCGCCTGCGCCGTGCTGCGGCGCCGCGCGATAGCTGATTACGCACGCCCGGCGCTGGCCGACAGGGTCAGTGGATCAACACCCAGCGTGGCCAGCGCGGCCTCCCACTTATCATCATCGGGGACATCGAACACCAGTTTCGCGCTCGCCTCAGCTGTCAGCCAGCCATTCATGGCAATCTCATCCTCCAGCTGTCCGGGACCCCAACCTGCGTATCCGAGCGTGACCATTGAATTCAGTGGGCCCCGGCCAGAGGCCAAATCCTCAAGCACATCGAGCGTTGCGGTCATGCTGAAAGACTCCGAGATTTGCAGCGAGTGCAGATTGGCATCGTAGTCGGCGCTGTGCAGGACAAAGCCGCGCGACATCTCGACCGGGCCGCCAAAATGCACCAACCGTTCCCCCACCACCGGAATACGACAGGCTATGTTCAGTTGCCCTAGCAAGGCTTTGATCCGCAGGTCTGAGGGTTTGTTCACGATCAAGCCCATCGCGCCGTCATCACCATGACTGCACATATAAACAACCGAATGGTCGAAGCGCGGATCACCCATGCCGGGCATCGCAATCAACAGTTTTCCGGTCAGGTCCATGGGGCGGGGTCTCTTTCAAATGGCACCTCAACAATGACCTTGCGGTGCAGGGATTGGCAAGATGGCACAGAAGTTTTTGGCAGATTTCAGTCCGGTGAACCGAACGTGACTTGGATTTCATCTGCGTACCGCGCATGTATAGGGCATGATCGCGTTCAAGAAACCCGTCACGGCCGCTGTTGCGGCTTGCCTGTGTGCCGTCTCGCCTGCCCCGGCGCAGCAATTGGATGGTGTCGTCCAACTGGACGTTCTGGATGGGGGTCGGACCACCAACGGCACCTATCTGGGGGCATTGCGCCTGACCTTGCAGGATGGCTGGAAAACCTATTGGCGCGCGCCGGGGGATGCGGGGATTCCGCCGCAATTTGACTGGACCGGGTCGCGCAATGTTGGCGACGTGTCGATCACATGGCCTGCACCGAATGTGTTTGACCAGAAAGGCCTGCAATCCATCGGGTACGAGGATCAGTTGGTTTTGCCGGTCGAGATCACGCCGAAAAACCCTGCCAAGCCTGTTCGCCTGCGCGGCGAGATGGATTTGGGCGTCTGCAAGGATGTCTGCATCCCCGAGAGACTGGATTTCGACCATACTCTGGATGCCAAGGCCGAGCGCAACCCGGCCATCGCCGCAGCACTGGCCCAACGCCCGTTTTCCGCGAGAGAGGCCAATGTTTCAGCTGCACGATGCAGCCTGACACCTACGGCAGACGGCATGCAGATCGAAGCGCGCGTGACCATGCCCTCGGCAGGTGGACAGGAAATAGCGGTGATCGAACCGGGCAATCCGGTGCTTTGGGCCTCGCAGCCTGAAACAGTGCGTCAGGGCGGCACGCTAATCGCTACGGCTGAGGTGATCAACGCCTCGGGCGCGCCCTTCGCGTTGGATCGGTCCGAGATTCGGATCACGGTTCTGGGCGCAAACCACGCCGTAGATATTCAGGGCTGCACCGCGGGTTGATCACATGAGCCAATCCCCAAAGATCGGCGCGCTGGCCGTCGTGCTGCATCAAGATCAGGTGCTGCTGGTGCAACGCAGCAAACAGCCGGACCGGGGGCTGTGGGGTTTCCCCGGCGGCCATGTGGAATGGGGCGAAACCGTTCTTGAGGCAGCGCAGCGCGAGCTGTTCGAAGAAACCTCGGTCACCGCGGAACCGCTGCACTATCTGGGCAATCTGGATCTGCTGCGACGGGATGAGGCAGGAGAGGTCATCTCACACTACCTGCTCATCGGCGTGGCCTGCCGCTATCAGTCCGGCGAGCCCAAAGCCGGAGATGACGCATTGGACGCGCGCTGGTTTCCGATTGAGCAGATACGTCAGGGCGACTTGCAGATGAGCGCGCGCGTGCCTCAGCTTTTGGAACGAGCCCTGCGCGTGGGCTAAGTGCCAACCCGGCCTTTCAGCCGCACATAAAGCAATCCGGACGCTGCAAAGCTGAGCGCCAGTATCGGGAGTGCTCCTGCCAAAAACGCACCCAGCCCCATATCGAAGACACCCGCTCCGCCCTCGTCCGGGTAGAGCGCAGAGAGTATGCCCATCGGTGCACCAGCAACTGCAGGCCACACCATCGTCACTGCAAACCACAGCATCAGCACGACCCCGGTGGCCGCAACAGCGCCCTGCATCACCCGATCCGGCGCGCGCATGGCCCGGCGCATGGCTGTCATCGGACGGGAGACGTCATTCAGAATAGCCAGCAAGGCAGGAACCAGAACCAAAACCAGCAACATGCCGAAACCCAAGCCGTAGACCAGAGTGATCACAGTTGGCTTCAAAAATTGTGCTTGCTGAGAACCTTCATACAGCAACGGCGTCAGGCCCAACACTGTCGTCAGCGTCGTCAGCATCACCGGGCGCAACCGGTCAGCCGTGCCTTCGACAATCGACGGGACCAGACCGCGTTCCTGCTGATAGCCATCTATGGTTGTCACCAAAACAATTGAATCATTGATGATAATCCCGGTCATGCCGAGCAGGCCAACAACCGTGAACATGCTCAGCGGCACATCCCAGATATAATGCCCCCAGATCGCACCCACCAAGCCAAACGGGATAATGGCCATCACCACAAGAGGTCTGGACCAACTGGCAAAGACCCAGGCCAGCACCAGATAAATCCCGGTCAAACACAGAATCAGGCCCGTGCGCGCCTCGGAGAGGAACTCGTTTTCCTGCTCACTCAGCCCCGCCATGCGCCATTCTACCTGTCGTTCAGCAGCGATATTGGGCAGAATCTCTTCGTTCAGCGCGCGTTCAATCTCGGCCGCGCGGGTCGGATCATCCTCGGAAATGTCGCCATTCACCGAGATCACCCGCAGCCCATTCTCGCGCCGTACGGTCGAGAAGCCCGATTTCCGCTCGACCGAGACAATATCGGCCAGCGGCACATACACCCCGTCGGGTGTGCGCATCAGGGTGCGTTCCAGGAAGTCAGCCGTCAGCTCGCCTTCGGGCAGTTCCACCCTGATTTCAGCGCTGCGTGGCCCGTCCGGGAAGGTCGCAGCCTCGATCCCGTTCAACCTGTTGCGCAATACGCGCCCCAGAGTTTCGATGCGGAAGCCCAAAGCCTGCCCCTGCGCGGTCAGGTCAAGAATGTACTCTTCCTTGTCATAAGCGAGATTATCCTCAAGCGCCGAAACCTCGGGGTATTTTGACAGTTCAGTCTGAAGGTCCTCAGACGCAGCCTTGAGCGTGTTCACATCGGAACCGTAGAACTGCACGTCGATGGCATCGCCACCTGGGCCAGACCGCCAGCCTCGGAAGCTGATCAGCTCGACCTTGGGATGGCGGGGCACGAAATCCTGAAGCTCGCCCACAAACTCAAAACTGGAATAGGGGCGCAAGTCGGCATCAATCAGTTCGATCGAGATACCGCCCAGCAGATCATCATCCTTGCCTTCGGCGGCAGACAGGCCAAAACCGGCGCTGCCGCCAACCTCAGCCAGAACATAATCGATGGGGTTGCGGCCATGGCGTTCTTCGTAAATTGCGCCCAGTTCTTCAGCGGCTTGCTGCAACTGGCGCATCATCTCGAACGTATCGGACCGGGTCGCCCCTTCGGCCATGATAAAGTTGCCGGTAACCGAACCGCGCTCGGGTGCGTTGAAGAACCGCCAGTTCACGTCGCCACGGATGAACAATGCAATCTGGCTGGCCAGAATGACAACCATCAAGGCGACAACCACATAGCGTGCCCAGACCACCCAGGCGATGAAGGGCCGGAACAGGCGATCCCGCACCCAGCGGAACCCGCGGTTGACCACCCGGTTGGGCAGGTCGTACCAATGCTCCTTCGCCGAATGGGCGATCGCATGGGCCATGTGGTTGGGTAGGATCAGGAAACATTCGATCAGCGAGGCCGCAAGTACAGCGATCACTGTGAATGGGATATCCCGGATCAACTCTCCGAACCGACCACCGACAAGGGTCAGGCCGAAGAACGCGATCACGGTTGTTAATGTCGCTGCGAATACCGGCATGGCCATCCGTCGGGCGGCGCGTTCAGCCGCAACCATGGGCGGTTCGCCCAGACGGCGGGCACGAAAATCAGCGTGTTCGCCCACGACGATCGCGTCGTCCACCACAATGCCTAGGGTGATGATCAGGCCGAACAAAGAGACCATGTTGATCGACAGTCCGCCTAGGTACATCAGCGCAATGGCGGCTGACATCGCGACGGGAATGCCTGCGGCCACCCAGAAAGCAATCCGCGCATTGAGGAACAGAAAAAGCAGGCACACAACCAGCCCAAGCCCGACAAGGCCGTTGTCGATCAGAATGTCCAGCCGGTCTGTGATCGACTGCGCCCGCGTTCGGATCAACTCGACCGTGACGCCTTCGGGCAGGCTGGCCTGCATCTCGGCCACCACGTCTTCGACCTGATGTTGAATGCCGATGGCATCGCCCAGATTAGAACGATCCACCCGGATGGACATGGCCGGATCTTCGCCCACGAAATAGCTTCGATTGCGATCAACCCCTTCAACCCGGATCTGTGCGACATCGCCCACGAACAGTTTGGATCCGTCTGCAAAATTGCGCAGTGCGATGCCTTCGATCTCTTCCGGGGTGCGCTTCTCCGAACCTGTTCGGATACGGGCATTGGCGCCCGTGACATCCCCGGCTGGGCTGGCGTTAACCTCAGCCGCAATGGCCGAGGAGATGTCAGACAAGGCAATGTCGTTTGCGATCAACTGCGCCGTCGGAACTTCCACTACCACACGCGGCGCGGCCAAGCCGCGGATCGTGGTGCGCGTAACACCCGCAGCGAACAGCCTGTTGATCAGTTCATCGGTAAACTTCGCCAATTGGTCAGGCGCTACTGGGCCGGTGATCACAACATCGGTCACACGATCACGCCACGCCCCCCGCCGGATCGAGGGTTCTTCGGCGTCTTCGGGCAGGCTGGTGACACTATCAACAGCGGTCCGAACATCTTCGACGGCGCGGGACATATCCCAGTTGGCTTCGAACTCAAGCCGGATGTTCGCCGACCCTTCTCGTGAAGTGGCTGTGGTACTGGCTACGCCCTCGACCGCCAGCAGCTCGGGCTCCAGCAGCTGAACGATCCCGTTATCAACATCCTCGGGACCCGCGCCCTCCCACTCGACGTCGACATCGACCCGTTCCAGAATGACATCCGGAAAGAACTGCGCGCGCATGTTCGGGATCGCCGCGGCCCCCAAAACCAGCATGACCAGCAGCAGCAAATTGGCGACCGTCCGGTGCCGGGTGAAATAACTGAGAATGCCGCCCGCCGCGCTTGGGATTTCGCGCATCATAGCGCTTATCCCCCGGCCCGGTTTTCAATACGACGGACCAGCGAGGCAGGCACTTGCGCCGCTTCCAACTGACCCAACATTCGGGTTTTGACATCCTGAGGCATACCTTCGCTGGCCTCAACCTGTGCAACAAGCTGCGCGCGCTGCGTATCCGTCAACTCGACCATATCCGCGTCGGCGCTTTCCTCAACCCGCAGGGGGCGCACGCGCACGCCGGAACCCAGCAGCGGCGTGCGGCCAATCACAACCTCGCGGCCTTCCAGGCCGGCGCCGCGCAGCAAAACCTCATCACCCTGCCGTCGTATCAATTGCACCGGTAAGGTTTCCAGACGGTCATCCGCGCCCAGCACCAAAACCGTGCCCGCCGCGTCTAGAACGGATGAGGGCAAACGCACAACGGCGTCGACCGCCTGTTCCTGAACGGTGACCGTCACAAAATCCCCTGGTTTGAAGCCCGAGGCGCTATCCAATCGTGCAAAGATCAGACGACCTGTCTGCCCCTCACCCGCTGATCCGCTGTCGCGGCTGATCCGTCCTGTTGCGGTCAGGTCGGCCCCCGTCACCTCAAGCGACACCGTTACCGGAGCGTTTAGTAGGGTGCCATCTTCATCCAGCAATCGGACAAATTGGGCCGTCGAAACCCGAAAGGCGACTTCCAACGCATCAGGGTCTACCAGCTCAGCCAGTTTTTCGTTGGCCGAAACCAAGCGCCCCTCTACCAATGTGACATCGGTCAGTGTACCGCCGAACCCGGCTCGAATGGTCATATCATCCAGATCGCGTTCTGCCGCTTCAAGGGCAATCCGCGCACGCGCTAGTAGTGTTGTGGCCTGATCCACACGTGATTCAGCCTGCGCCAGGGCGATACGACGCGCCAGAACAGATTGCTGGGCCGAGGTGGCAGACAATTCGGCCTCTTCCACGCTCGCAGTCGCGCCCACACCTCGGGATTCCAGGTCGCGTTGCCGTTGAAGGGCACGTTCACGCAGCTCAGCCTGCGCTTCTGCCGATTTCAACTCATCCTGCGCCAGCAGCAGGGATCGTTCCGCATCGCGCTCCTCGAACTGGGCATCCAGCAGATCGGATTTGGCCCGGTCCAAGGCGGATTGCGTATCCGCAGGGTCCAGCTCGACCAGAATTTCACCCGCCGTGACCGTCCCGCCATCCTCGAAGTCATCGGCGAGTGAGATCACACGCCCCCCCAGCGCCGCGCGCAGTTCAAGCCGGCGGCGACTTTGCACCTCACCAAAGGCCTCCAGATAGGGCGTTACGGTCTGTAGCTCGGCTGTTCTGACCGACACTGTAAACACACGCTCGCGCGCCGGGGGTTTTGCGGTGTCGCGCGCAATCACGTCTTGCACAGCACCTGTGATCATCTGGACAGCGACAAACAGCAAAGCCAACGTCAGCGACGCCAGAAAGACACCGACAAGACTCTGCCTTAGAAAACGCATTCTCACTTACCCCGGTTGCAATGGGCTGCCTTGCGCAAAATGTAGCTGGACCGTGAAATATGCCAAGCCACAATGCGGTTATAAGGTGTTAAACGTAGGACCAGTCTACTTCCGTCGCAGATGTTCGTCCAATCGCGGCATTATTTCCACAAAGTTGCAGGGGCGATGGCGGTAGTCGAATTGTTTTTCCAAAATACCGTCCCATGCATCCTTGCACGCACCCGGGCTGCCCGGCAGGGCAAACAGATAGGTGCCGCCAGCAACACCGCCTGTGGCGCGGGACTGCACGGCAGAGGTTCCGATCTTCTCCATCGACAGAATGGTGAAGACGGTTCCAAAGGCATCGATCTCTTTCTCATAGACGTCGCGATGCGCCTCGACCGTGACATCGCGCCCGGTCAGGCCCGTGCCTCCGGTTGAGATCACAACATCGATCTGAGGGTCCGCGATCCATATGCGTAACTGATCAGCGATCTGCGCTCGCTCATCGGGTAAGATCTGCCGATCTGCAACGGCATGACCCGCCGCTTCGATCCGATCGACCAGCGTTTGGCCAGACCGGTCCTGTTCGATTGATCGCGTGTCTGAGACCGTCAGGACAGCAATGCGGACAGGGATAAAAACTTTGGTTTCATCAATGCGCGACATGCGGGGTCAGGTCCTTTCCATGATTGCCAGTCGGACGGCAAGGGCCGTGAAGATGCCTCCGGTGACCCAGCCCATAACCCGCGACGCGCGGGGGTTTGAAACCAGCACCTTTCCCGCACCCCCGGCAAAAACCCCGACCAGACCGTTCACAACAAAGCCACCCAGCGCAATAATCATGCCGAAGATCAGGAACTGCACCAGGATCGAGCCCGAAGCGGGATCCACAAATTGCGGTATGAAGGCCAGCACAAACAAGATGACTTTGGGATTGGTCAGGTTCACCACCATACCGTCGCGAAAGGCCATTCGCGTTGGTTTGACATCGCTCTCAATCGGCAAGTTGCCGTTTCGGAACGCGTCCCAAGCAAGATAAAGTAGGTAAGCAACGCCCACCCAACGGATAACATCGAATACCCATGGGATGGTCGATACCACTGCACCCAACCCCAAACCTGCCAGCAAAACATGGACAAAAGAGCCCGCCGATATCCCGGCACTGGCCGCCAAGGCAGGTTTTGCACCAGATCGCAGGCCCTGTCCGAAGCAGAACATCATGTCCGCCCCCGGCGTGAGATTAAGGACCAGCGCCGCCGGGATGAATGTCAGCAGCGTGACAGTCTCGATCATCACGACACCTCGAACCAGTTCACTTTGGGCCCCAGATTGGCGATCTGCGTTCGTCCAAGACTACCACGATACCCCCAGCTGTCATGGATGTGACCACAGAAGACCAGCTTGGGCTGAAGCCGTTCCACGGCATCGCGCACGGCCACCGAGCCGACGGAGATACCTTGCGATGTCACGTCCCCGTGCCCTTTCGGCGGAGAATGCACGATCAGAAAATCGGCAGTGTCACAGCGATCCAGCAGTTCCGAAGCCTCTGGCTCGGACAGATCGCAGGACCACTCGCCAAACGGCGTTGCAGGCACCCCGTAACCCAGCCCGAACAGGTGTATCCCGTCGACCGTCATTCCGGTGCCATGCAGGACATGGACGCTATCTGGCGCAGCATCGGTCAGCTCATCCGCGCTTTCCGCATTTCCCGGCACCAGCACCAGCGGGGCCGAGATACCCGACAGCATCTGCATCGCCTCGCCCAGTCCCTGGCGCATATTGCAGTAATCCCCGGCCCCAATCACCAGATCGGCCTGCGCGCTGGCCTCCACCAGATCAGCCGCCCGGTTGCGCGCCATATGAAGGTCTGAGAAAGCCAGAATGCGCATCACCCTGCCCCCAGCCTTGCTTTCAACTCCAAAAGATCGGCCCAGGCCTCTCGTTTCATCTGCGGCTGGCGCAGTAGGTAGGCGGGGTGGAACATCGGGATCACCGGCAAATCCAGCGCGTGTTCCCAAGTACCGCGCAACCGTGTGATGCCGCGTTTGCCCAGGACAGCCTGACAACTGATATTGCCCATCACCACCAGAACCTCGGGCTTGGCCAGCGCCACATGGCGTTCCAGAAACGGCTTCATCATACCGATCTCTTCCGGCTTCGGATCGCGGTTCTGCGGGGGACGCCAGGGCAACACATTGGTGATATAGGCATTCTGCGTGCGATCCAGATCAATCGCCGCCAACATCCGATCCAGCAACTGACCTGCCCGCCCGACAAAGGGCTTACCTTCGCGGTCTTCATCCCGGCCCGGAGCCTCTCCGATGATCATCACACGCGCACCAGCCGTACCATCGGCAAACACCAACTGCCGCGCACCGCGCTTTAGCTCACAATGCTCAAATGCGTCCATCGCCGCGCGCAATTCATCCAGTGATCCGGCGCTTTGTGCTGCGGACTTTGCGATGGCGACCGGGTCAACCTGCATGGCTTTCTCCGGCGCGGCCGCGGGGCTTGCCGGTTTCTTGGACTTGGGCGCAGTATCCGGCAGCGCGTAGCGGTCGACCGGCGCGTCGCCAATCGCCTCGGTCACGCCCAGTTCGATCTGCCAGTCCAACAGCGCCCGTGCGGTGTGATAGTCCATGCCCGATTCCATACCCCACAATCTAACCGGCTTTTGACCGATGGAAAGCGAATAGACCTTGCCACGGCGCTGGGTCGCACCGACCATGATCCTGTTATGCTATCGATCTTGCGATTCCTTCTGATTGCTCTGCTTCTCAGCACCCCGGCAGGCCCGCTGCAGGCACAGCCTTCCATCGGCAATGACCAATGCCGCGGGGGTCAATTCGCCTGTGGCAGCCGCTGTTGTTCGGGCGGGCAGAGGTGCAGCTTTGATGGCCACTGCATCCCGCTGGGCGGCACTTATTGCGGCGGTGGGCGCAGCTGTGGCCCGTTTGAACGCTGTGTCGCAGGCGGAGCGCGATGTGCACCACAAGGTGCAAATGCCTGCAATTCCAGCCTCGATTGCCCTAGTGGGAGCCGCTGCAATGGCCGTGGCAAATGCGAACTGATCCGCCCAGATATTGATCTGAACCTGCCGCAGCCCTGCTCTGATGGCCGGATCTGCGTGCGCGGATCTTACTGCATGCCGCAAGGTGGATGCTCGCGTCCTGGATGGTACTTGTGCGAAAAAACCGGGTCTCAGTGCCGCCAGGGTTTTAAATGCTCCAGAAATCAGGGCTGTGTCCCGGTCAAAGCCATCGATTGCGGGTACGGCAAATGGTGCAAACCGGGTGAACAATGCCTGCCCGAAGGTGGATGCCAGAAACTGCCCGACAGCACAGAACCTTAGGTTGCCTTGCCCGGCGCAGCTTTCTATAAGCGGTCCGATTGTCAGACAGGAGCCCGCCCATGCGTTTCGCCCATCGTCACCTTCTTGGCATCGAGCATCTGTCGCAATCTGATATCACCGCCATTCTCGACCTTGCTGAGACCTATGTCGATCTGAACCGCCAGTCGACCAAGCACTCGGATGTGCTGTCCGGGCTGACCCAGATCAATATGTTCTTTGAAAACTCGACCCGCACGCAAGCGAGCTTTGAGATCGCGGGTAAGCGTCTGGGTGCAGATGTGATGAATATGGCGATGCAGGCCAGTTCGATCAAAAAGGGCGAAACCCTGATTGATACAGCGATGACATTAAACGCGATGCATCCCGACCTGCTGGTGGTGCGGCATCCACAATCTGGCGCAGTCGATCTGCTGGCGCAAAAGGTGAATTGCGCTGTGCTGAATGCAGGCGACGGGCGGCACGAACATCCGACACAGGCGCTGCTGGATGCGTTGACCATCCGCCGCGCCAAGGGTCGTTTGCACCGCCTGAACATCGCCATTTGCGGCGATGTGGCCCATTCCCGCGTGGCACGTTCGAACTTGATCCTGCTGGGCAAGATGGAGAACCGCATCCGTCTGATCGGGCCACCCACGCTGGTGCCTGCGCAATTCGCCGAGTTCGGGGCCGAGATTTATGACGATATGACCGAAGGCCTGCGGGATGTGGATGTCGTCATGATGCTGCGCCTTCAGAAAGAGCGGATGGATGGCGGGTTCATCCCGTCAGAGCGCGAGTATTATCACCGCTATGGCCTTGATGCAGTCAAGCTTGCGCAAGCCAAACCCGACGCCATCGTCATGCACCCGGGTCCAATGAACCGAGGGGTCGAGATCGACGGTACGCTGGCGGATGACATCAACCGATCGGTCATTCAGGAACAGGTCGAGATGGGCGTCGCCGTCCGCATGGCCGCCATGGAACTGCTGGCCCGCAACCTGCGAGAGGCCGCATGAGCGACCTGACCGTCCTTCCCCACGAACGTGGCGTCATCCGCCTGTTTGCACTGCACATGCGCCCGGAAGAGGCCAAGTTCCTGCGCGAACCGGGTGCCGCTGGTCAGGTTTTAGGGGTTGCAGATCTGGACCCTGAACAGATCGACATCTTTCCTGTGTCCGACCTCGAAGACCTGGGCCTTTGGGGGTATCTGAACGACGGGTGCGGCGTGTCCGAAGACCAACTGGATCGCGTGGCGCTTGATGCAGTCGAAGGCTGGGTCATGGCTCTGCGCAGCGCCGCGTTCAAAAGACAGCCTGCGGTGCTTGCCTCCGATCCGCGCGTGCAGCTGATTGGTCTGTTCACGGAAGATGCCACAAACTGGAGTGGCGGTCGGATCGAAACCGAAAGCGCCAAGCCGTTTTCGGCGCCGCAGACACCGGCGCAAGACGACAGGCCGCGCCGAATGGGATCGGCCGCGCTGGCCTTGTTCATATTGATGGTGATCGGAGGTGCCCTGTGGCTGATCTTGTGATCTTCACCCCCGACAAGGGCGCGTATATTCGCACCAACGCCTGGCTGGCCGCCGTTGCAATGGCCGGGGCGATGGCCGTACTTTGGCTGATCGGCAACCCCTATGTCTGGACCGGCGCACCAGCTGGCCTGGCCGCCATCGGCCTGCGCGCTTGGTATCTGGCCTCGGAAGAACTGACGGCCAAATGGGAAATGACCGATACTTTGCTAACGGGCCCCGGCCCGCGCAAGGTCGCACTTACCCAGATCGAGGCCGTGAACACCATGGGCAGCTTCGTTCAACTTGTGACCAAAAACGGCGATAAACATCTGATCAAATACCAAGCGGATCCAACCGCCACCAAAGCCGCTATCGAAAGGGCCTTGCCATGAGCACCGTTCTGTTTACCAACGCGCGCCTGATCGATCCTGAAACCGGGCTGGACTCGACCGGATGGCTGCATGTCGCGGACGGGCGGATCGTTTCTAAGGGCAACGGCGATGCCCCCGCGGTGGATGGGCAGGTCGTGGACTGCAATGGCAAATGCCTAGCCCCTGGCATTGTCGATATCGGCGTTAAAGTTTGTGAGCCGGGCGAGCGGCACAAGGAAAGCTATAAATCCGCAGGTCTCGCGGCAGCGGCGGGTGGGGTGACCACGATGGTTACGCGCCCTGACACCACACCTGCCATCGACACGCCGGAAACGCTGGAATTTGCTACACGCCGCGCCCAGGCTGATACGCCTGTGAACGTTCTACCAATGGCTGCCCTGACGAAGGGACGCGAAGGGCGCGAGATGACCGAGATCGGTTTTCTCATGGATGCCGGTGCGGTGGCCTTTACGGATTGCGATCATGTGGTGACCAACACCAAGGTGTTCTCTCGCGCGCTGACCTATGCACGGTCGTGCGGGGCGTTGGTGATTGCGCATCCGCAGGAACCGGGCCTCAGCGCCGGGACTGCTGCAACCAGCGGTAAGTTCGCCGCGTTGCGCGGCCTGCCCGCAGTTTCAGCCCGGGCGGAACGGATGGAGCTGGACCGTGACATCGCATTGCTAGAGATGACTGGCGCAGCCTATCACGCAGATCAGATCACCACGGCCCGCGCTTTGCCCGCATTAGAGCGCGCCAAGCGCAACGGATTGGACATCACCGCCGGAACCTCGATCCACCATCTGACGCTGAATGAGTTGGACGTGGCCGACTATCGCACCTTCTTCAAAGTCAAACCGCCGCTTCGGTCAGAAGATGACCGACAAGCGGTGGTTGAGGCGGTGCGAAGCGGTCTGATCGACACGATCAGTTCCATGCACACCCCGCAGGACGAGGAAAGCAAACGCCTGCCGTTTGAAGAGGCTGCATCGGGCGCGGTTGCGTTGGAGACATTGCTGCCGGCAGCGTTGCGCCTGTATCATTCGGGCCAGTTGGACCTTCCGACCCTGTTCCGTGCCATGACCCTGAACCCGGCCAAACGCCTGGGTTTGAACAGTGGTCGTTTGTCCAAAGATGCGCCAGCCGACCTGGTTTTATTTGATCCTGATATTCCGTTTGTGCTGGACCGGTTTACACTCCGATCCAAATCGCAAAACACGCCATTTGACGGGCAGCGGATGCAAGGTAAGGTCATTGCGACCTATGTGGCCGGCAAAGAAGTCTACCGGAGAACTTGATGCCCCTGATTGACAGTACACAATCCGAATTGCTGCTGTGGGCGGCCATGGGCTACCTGTTGGGCTCGATCCCCTTTGGCCTGATCCTGGCCAAGCTTATGGGGCTGGGCAATCTGCGCCAGATCGGGTCGGGCAACATCGGGGCCACCAATGTGTTGCGGACCGGCAACAAGGCTGCCGCCGCCCTGACCCTGCTGTGTGACGCCGCAAAAGGCGCAGTTGCGGTTCTGCTGGCGCGCGCCTTTGCCGGTGAAGACGCAGCCCAGATTGCCGCGCTGATGGCGTTTCTGGGTCATTGCTATCCCGTTTGGCTAAACTTCAAGGGCGGTAAGGGCGTGGCCACCTTCCTTGGCCTTTGGCTGGCGCTGGATTGGCGGGTCGGTGTTGCCTGCTGTCTGACGTGGCTGGTTGCGGCGGCGATCTGGCGGATATCCTCGATCGGCTCACTGGCGGCGGCTGCGTTGTCGACCACCTGGATCGTGGTGCTGACGGATGGTTCCACCTTCGTTTTGGGTATTGCGCTTACCTTGCTGGTCTACTGGCGCCACAACGCCAATGTAGCCCGCATCAAGGCGGGGACTGAGCCCAAAATCGGAAAACCGTGACTGCGACCGACGCGTTTACCCGCGCTTTTTTCGCATTGCCATTGGGCACATTCACTGGCCGCGCCCATGATCGGCGCTATGTCGTCTCACGCCAGGTCACGGCAGGAAACCGATCCCATAAGCTTGTGGCGCATGAGCTCGGTGGCACGGACTATATCAGCCTGAACCTTTACCAAACCCGCAACAGCGGTGCGTTGCTACGCCCTTGCGAAATGCCTACCCAAAAGGTCGTCGCCTTTGTTCTGGCGCTGACACCCGAAGGCCGACCCAACCACATTTCTGAACAGCATCTCTGCGCCTCTGCACAATCACAATTGATTGCTTTGAACGTGAACATCCGGCTTCCCACCTGAGGTTTTGTGACGGCCAATTACCGGTCGCACAGGACAAAATCCGGGATCGCAAATCGCAATTACGGCGACCAAGCGCATCCTCTTTCACGAAAGGTGAAGCTATGAACACGTTTAAATCTCTGATCGGTGGCGTTGCGCTGTCTGTTGCTCTGGCAACTTCAACCCTTGCAGCTGGCGTAGAAATCAATGCCAGCTCGACCGGGCTAGCGATGCAGGGCTATGACCCGGTTGCGTATTTTACCGAAGGTGAAGCCACCAAGGGCGACTACCGCATCACCACGCTGCATGATGATGCGATGTACCGCTTCTCATCCGAGGAAAACAAAGCCGCGTTTGAAGCGAACCCCGAAGCGTATCTGCCTGCTTACGGCGGCTACTGCGCCTTCGGTGCAGCGATGGGCTTCAAGTTTGATGGTGACCCGAACCACTGGAAGATTGTTGACAACACACTGTACCTGAACCTGTCGCAAGACATCCAGGAACGCTGGGAAGGCGACATTCCGGGCTTCATCGAACAGGCCAGCGCAAACTGGGAGAACATTGCAGACAAAGCTCCGGCCGAACTGCAGCAATAACCCGTATTCGGCAACTTTTGCGGTGGGAACAGAGATGTTCCTGCCGCGCTCAAATCCCACTCTGAACGGAATACGCTTTGTAACCCGCCAGATTGATCAAAACCCGGCGCGTGTCGCCGGGTTTTGTTGTTCAGACATCCAAGATTGTGCTGCCCGTAGTCTGACGCGCCTCAAGCGCGCGATGTGCGTCGGCGATCTGATCCAGAGGGAAGCGCTGATCGATATGTATCTTGACCTCGCCGCCTTCGACCTTACCAAACAACCGCCGCGCCATCGCCTGACAGATCGTATGATCGCCGATATGCGTAAACAAGGTTGGGCGGGTGATCTTGAGCGATCCTTTCTGCCCCAAGATCCCGATATTCACAGGCGGAACCGGCCCCGAAGCATTGCCGAATGAGATCATCATCCCGAGCGGTTTCAGACAGTCCAGCGACCCTTCGAACGTGTCGGCGCCGACCGAGTCCATCACCACGTCAACGCCTTTCCCATTGGTGATCTCGGCCACGCGTTCGACGAAGTTCTCGGTGCGGTAGTTGATGCAATGCGATGCGCCGTTGAACTGGGCCAGCGCGCATTTCTCATCCGTACCGGCAGTACCGATCAGAGTGATGCCTTCGGATTTCGCCCATTGGCAGGCGATCAGGCCCACACCCCCGGCCGCAGCGTGGAACAACACTGTATCCCCGCGACGCAAAGGCGTGGTGCGGTGGAACAGATATTCAACGGTCATGCCCTTCAGCATCATCGCCGCCGCCGCTTCGAATGAAATGCCGTCTGGCAACGGACAGACCTGAGCCGCCGGCATCACCCGCGCTTCGCAATAGGCGCCCGACGGTGCGGCAGCATAGGCTGCGCGCTGACCCGGTGTCAGATGGGTGACCCCGTCGCCAACCGCTTCGATCACACCCGATGCTTCCATCCCAAGCGCATGTGGCAACTCCAGCGGATAAAGGCCGGTGCGCTGATAAACATCGATGAAGTTCAGGCCGCAGGCATGATGGCGGATAAGAACCTCACCCGGACCGGGATCACCCAAGGGCCGATCTTCGATCTGCAAGACCTCGGGGCCGCCGAATTCGTGGATAACGACTGTGCGCGCAGTATTCTGCATTCTGAACCTCCTCTTGCCTGATCCCAAGCTAGCATGCTTGCGTGACAGGGCAATCAGGAGCTTGTGCTGTGGCGAGTTTGCGCGCGGATCAACCCCCGCGCATCGCCACTAGCCTGCAACGCTCAAAACGATCTTGCCAATATGAGTCGAGCTTTCCATATGGGTATGCGCTGCCGCAGCATCGGCCAGGGGGAATTCGCTGTCCATAACCGGGGCAACCTTACCGGCGGCCAGCAAAGGCCAGACGGCCTCACGCAGGTCCAGTGCAATCCGGGCCTTGGCCAGATCACTTTGCGGGCGCAAGGTACTGCCGGTCAGCGTCAGACGCTTGACCATCATCAGGGCAAAATTCAATTCTGCCACTGGGCCTTGCAGGAACGCGATCTGAACCAGCCGCCCGTCCTCGGCCAGAGCCTTAACGTTACGCGGGATGTAGTCACCACCCACCATGTCGAGGATCAGGTTCGCCCCACCTTCGGCCCGCATGACGCCCACAAAATCTTCGTCGCGGTAGTTGATGGCCTTCTCGGCCCCAAGTTTCAGGCAGGCGGCACATTTATCATCCGAGCCAGCCGTTGCAAAGACCCGCGCACCAAAGGCATTGGCAAGCTGGATCGCAGTGGTTCCGATGCCGCTGGACCCACCATGAACAAGGAACCGCTCGCCTGGTTTCAGACCGCCGCGCGTGAACACGTTGGACCAGACGGTAAAGAACGTCTCTGGCAGGCAAGCCGCTTGCTTCATGTCCATCCCGTCCGGCACTGGCAGGCAATGGGCAGCGGGTGTGGCGACGTATTCGGCGTAACCGCCACCGGGCAACAAGGCGCAGACCTTATCGCCCAATGCCAAGCCCTCGACGCCTGCGCCCACGGCAACTACCTCGCCCGAGGCTTCCAGCCCCGGCAGATCACTGGCTCCGGGCGGGGGGTCATAGGCCCCGGCACGTTGCAAAGCGTCCGGGCGATTCACCCCGGCATAGGCGACCTTCAGAACAACCTGCCCGGCCCCGGCCGTCGGGATCGGGCGTTCGGTCAGCTTCAGGACGTCGGGTCCACCGGGCTGAGTGATTTCGACAGCGCGCATCATCTGGGTCATGGGCAAATCTCCTTTGCCCAATGCCTAGCTGTCATCTGGGCAAAGGCCAAGCTTTGACTACTTGCGCGGATTCAGCAGGCCCGGCAAATCTGCTCGCATCTTCATCGGGGCCTTGACCTGACCTGCCAGCCAATTCGGAACGGCCAGAAACGGCTTGAACAACGGGTTGCTGTTGACCTGCGCCTTCAGCTTTTCGAACTGCATCACGTCGCCGATACGCCTGTCCAGAAACTCCCACGTCTTCTGGTGATCAGGCGAATCGTCCCCCAGCCAGAACAAAAGGGTCGAGGAATAGACGCCCGACAGCGTCGCCCGCTTGGTGTACCAGTTCACGTCATCCGACGTGTCACCCAATGCATCCCAGATCAGATCGCAGGTGCCCCAAACCGCCTTGGCCCCGTCACCTGCATGCATTGGCAGGGCAAACAAAGTCATGCCCCGGCGGACCAGTTCCTTGTCTTCGACCGCCTCAAGCCGGAACCGTACGGCGGCAGCGACCTTTTCGCGGAACTTGAGCGCGCTGAGGTCCTCAGATTTGATCCGATCCAGCATCATCTGGTCCCCACGCGCATGATAGGCCAGCGCCAGATCAACCGCGCCGCGCGGGCAAATCGCCCGGGCTAGACCGTCATCCAGATCGCACTCTGCAATGGCGGCGCGAAAGCTGGTTTCGGACCATCCGTCAAACGGAACATGGGCAAGCATCGCGTCCAGCATCTGCTGTTTTGCGTCTTCATAGGTCACTGTCATGGCGGTTCTCCGGTGTTCGGGGCCAGTACTAGACAAGATAGAACGGCTTTGCTATACGGCCAACTCCTGCAATTTCCTTGCAACTCTATCTAGAAAGGTGGTGACAACCACATGCAGGTTAGTGTTCGCGACAATAACGTCGATCAGGCACTTCGTGCCCTGAAGAAAAAGCTGCAGCGCGAAGGCGTGTTCCGTGAAATGAAGCTGAAGCAACATTTCGAGAAACCGTCCGAGAAAAAAGCGCGCGAGAAAGCTGAAGCGATCCGCCGTGCCCGTAAACTGGCACGCAAGAAAGCCCAGCGCGAAGGTATGCTCTAAGCAGCGACCCGTCTCGTCCAGCTTTGGATGACACTATTTGACGACCCCCGAGGCCCCGCCCGGGGGTTTGTCGTTTCTAAGACCGGTTTGATCTTGCCGACTCGTGTATGACACTGTGCGACAAGCTGCCATTTCAGCCCCGGCAGGATTTTGCCCGGCATTTTGCAGCGCAGCGAATCCCGCATTGGTAGCACAGCGATGCCCAAATTCGCCTGCCAGATCAGCCCACCTATCCGCAACAGGAAAGGTCTTTGTATCAGCCTCTCGTCTACCCAGACACCAAATCAAAAACGGAGGCTACTATGTCGACTGCAAGCACAATCGAGCGAGAAATGCTCGCACTTATTAATGAAGAGCGAACTTCCCGCGGGCTGAACCCGCTGCAGCTGGAAACCAATCTGAACGCATCTTCCGAGGATCACAGCACCTGGATGCTGGATCGCGATATCTTCAGCCATACAGGCGCGGGCGGGTCCAGCGCGACCCAGCGGATGCAGGCTGCGGGGTTTGATCTGTCGGGCAGCTGGCGCACAGGTGAAAACATCGCCTGGCAATCTGAGCGCGGCGCGCCGGGGATCAGCGACGATGTCGCACAGCTGCATCAGAACCTGATGAACAGCCCAGGCCACCGCGCCAATATCCTGAATCCGAACTTTGAATATATCGGGATTGGGATCGAAACGGGCGATATGCAGGGTTTTGACGCCGTGATGGTCACGCAAAACTTTGGCGCAACAGCGGGTACGGTGGACCTGGATACAGGCACGACCCCAACACCTACGCCGATGCCCGAAGAACCAGAGGTGCCCGAAGAGCCCGAAACACCGGAAGAGCCTGAGACACCCGAGGAACCTCAGACGCCGGAAGTTCCAGAAGAACCAGAGACACCAACTGAACCTGAAACTCCGGAAGAACCGGAAACACCGGAAGAGCCTGAAACGCCAGAAGAACCGGAAACGCCTGCGGAGCCGGAAACGCCAGAAGAACCGGAAACGCCTGCGGAGCCGGAAACGCCAGAAGAACCGGAAACGCCTGCAGAGCCGGAAACGCCGGAGGAACCAGAGACTCCCGTGGAACCCGAAACGCCAGAGGAGCCCGAAGAACCTGTGGAACCTGAGACTCCGGAAGAACCAGAGGTGCCTGAAGAGCCAGAAACGCCTGAACCAACGGCTGAGAACGGTTTCGATATCGAAGCCTTCGTTGCGGCGCTGGAAGAATTCCTGAACGAGGTGCTGGCACTGGTCGATGATTTCGACTGGATCGATATCGAACTACCCGCCGCGCAACCTGGTGGTGACGTACCAATGGATGACGGTCTGATCCTGATCCCGGAAGCGGGCGATGACGCAACGCCGCCGACAGAAGAACCCGTCGCGGGCTTCACCGACGATGATGACATGCTGATCTTCACTCCAATGGGTGGCGAATGCATGATGGACGTCGCCTAACGGCTGGCACTTGGGCAGGGCGCGAGACATCGCGCCCCGCTTTTCTTGGGTCAGAGACCCGTTTCGCCTAGTAGATTTTCGGGACGTACAACTCGTCGGGCAGAATGCGACGTTCGTAGTCAGGGTTGTACCTACGATCAGGCAGATCGACCCGCTCCTGCGGCACGTCCGTATAAGGGATCTTGGTCAACAGGTGCTCGATACAGTTCAGGCGTTCGCGCTTTTTGTCATTGCCCTCGACAATGTACCACGGCGCCTCAGAGATGTTCGTGCGGAATAACATATCCTCTTTGGCCTTGGTGTAGGATTCCCAACGAATGCGGGATTCCAGATCCATCGGAGACAGTTTCCACTGTTTCATCGGATCATGAATCCGCATGAGGAATCGCAGCTGTTGTTCTTCATCGGTGATCGAGAACCAGTATTTCAGCAAGATGATCCCGGACCGAACCAACATCCGTTCAAATTCGGGAACGTCCTGAAAGAACTGTTCGACCTGATCCTCGGTCGCAAAGCCCATGACGCGTTCAACCCCGGCGCGGTTGTACCAGGACCGATCAAAGAAAACGATCTCGCCCGCCGCAGGCAAATGCGGGACATAGCGCTGGAAATACCACTGGCTTTGTTCCCGTCGGCTGGGCGCAGGCAGCGCCACCACGCGCGCGACCCTAGGATTCAGACGCTGGGTGATCCGCTTGATCACGCCCCCCTTGCCCGCACTGTCGCGGCCTTCGAACAGGATGCACACTTTGGCCCCGGTATGCTGCACCCAATCCTGAACCTTGATCAGCTCGGCTTGCAGGCGCAGCAAGTTGCGGAAATAGACCTTGCGATCCAGCATATCTGGATGCTGATCCTTGTAGATCTTGCGCACTTCCATCGACAGCATGGGTTCGCTGAACTCGATCTCAAAATCTTCGTCCAGCGTGTCTTCCAACTCGGCCTCTAGCCAGTCTTTGGGAGAGTCGTTGTTTTCATACGCCAAAGTCTGTTCCTTCTTCATTCACCGGGTGCGGACAGTAATGCGCCTGTGTAACCGCCTGATGTCATCGGATAAGTTGATCTTATTGCCGGCGCCGATGAGGTGACCGCTGCCATGTAAAGACATTACGTGCAATTCTGGACCGCTCGCGCAGGGGATACAACCGTAAGAATTGCCGCAACTGGAAAGGCTTGCACCAGGGAAAGCTGAGCGCCATGACTAAGCCAGTCGAACTGTCGAGGCCACCATGGCGTATGTGTTGACCCTTCTTCCGATGATCTGGCCTTGGATGATCCTGATCGCGGCCCAGATTACCGCGCTGAGCGGACGGATGGGCGTGGCATTGGCGCTGTTGGTGCTGTTCATCAGCGTCGGCTCAGTTGCCAATCTGATCACGCCATGGGCGATTTCAGTGATTGCGATCGGGTTGCTAGGGGCCGCGACCCTGCCACGCCTGAGCGGCGCGATGGCAGTTGCCGGACATACACTTCTGATCCTGTGGTGTTTCGCCCTGGGCGCGCATCTGGTTCCTGGGTTCAACAATCTGCTTATCTTGGATCAGGTCTATGCCGGTGAAAAGAGCGCCACGTTTACAATGTATCTGAACCTCGACAAACCAATGGTATTCTTTGCGGTCCTCTTGGTTTGGCCCAGCATGCTGTTTGCGCGTCAGAAAACCAATGCCACGTGGCTCGTCATCGGGCTTGCCCTACTGCCGCTGATCTTTCTTGCCGCTGTTTCAATCGGGGCGCTGCGGCCAGAGGTTAAACTGCCCCCGTGGTGGCTGGTCTTTGCAGTTTCAAACCTGTTTCTAACCTGTTTCACGGAAGAGGCATTTTTTCGCGGCTACCTGCAATCTCTGTTCAGTTCGAAACTTGGCCCTATTGGTGGCGTTGTCGCAGCCAGCCTGTTGTTCGGTTTGGCGCATTTCGGCGGTGGTCCAGCCCTGATGATCTTTGCCACGGTGCTGGGCTTGGGTCTGGGGTTGGCCTATGCCGCGACCGGGCGGCTTTGGGTACCGATTGCGATGCACTTTGCCTTTAACTTTGTCCACCTCGCCTATTTCACCTATCCCGTGTCGGCCTGATCAGACCGGCAAGGCCGTGGTCTTGAACACCGTCCGCAAGGCAAACGAGCTTTGCATCTGCGCCACGCCCGGCAGGCGCGACAGATATTGGCGGTGAATGCGGGCGAAATCTTCGGTGTTTTCGGCGACAACTTTCAGAAGATAATCTGCTGTCCCTGCCATCAGGTGACATTCCAACACATCCGGAATGCGGGCCACCGCCTTCTCGAATGAATCCAGAACTTCTTCGGCTTGACCCTGCAAGGTGATCTCGACAAACACGGTTGTGGGAACATTCATCTTCCGCGCGTCCAGCAAGGCCACGTAGTTTCGAATATAGCCCTCCAGCTCCAGCCGTTGGACCCGGCGATGGCAGGCCGAGGGTGAAAGGTTCACCTTTTCCGACAGGTCCGCATTCGAAACCCGACCATTCTTTTGCAGGGCGGCCAGAATCTTACGATCAGTCGTATCCAAGCTCATTCGCGCATATCCGTTGCGTTGATTCAGTATCTTTCGCTGGATTCTTTCAAAAGAAAGCCCAATAGCAGGCATTGTTTCACAGAAATTGCGCCACGTAATGCACATAATTTAGGCAGTTTATGAACGGAGGAGGGTCACATGAAAATCGGGTGCCCAAAAGAAATAAAACCACAGGAATTCCGCGTGGGCATGACACCGAATGCAGCTCAGGAAGCGGTGTCACGCGGGCATGAGGTGCTTATCGAAACCGGTGCCGGGATCGGCGCGGGGTTCGACAATGACGCTTACATCGCAGCTGGCGCGCGCATTCTGGACACGGCAGAAGAGGTGTTTGCCACCGCCGACATGATCGTGAAGGTCAAAGAACCCCAGGCCGGAGAGCGCAAGATGCTGCGCGAAGGTCAGTTGCTGTTCACCTACCTGCATCTGGCCCCCGACCCGGATCAGACCCATGACCTGCTGGAATCAGGCTGTACGGCCATTGCCTATGAAACCGTAACCGATGCCAATGGCGGCCTGCCGCTGCTGGCCCCGATGTCCGAGGTGGCCGGGCGCCTGGCCCCTCAGGTCGGATCATGGACCTTGCAAAAGGCCAATGGCGGGCGCGGTGTGCTGATGGGTGGCGTGCCTGGGGTTGGCCCGGCCAAGGTCGTCGTGATCGGCGGTGGCGTGGTTGGCACTCATGCGGCAAAGATCGCCGCTGGCATGGGTGCAGATGTGACCGTTCTGGACCGGTCCCTGCCTCGCCTGCGCTATCTGGACGACGTGTTCGGTGGCCAGTTCAAGAACCAGTACTCGACCGCCGGCGCAACCGCCGAACTGATCCGTGAGGCCGATATGGTCATCGGCGCGGTTCTGATCCCCGGCGCAGCAGCCCCCAAGCTGGTCTCACGCGCGCAGCTGTCGACAATGAAACCCGGTGCGGTACTGGTGGATGTGGCCATCGATCAGGGCGGTTGTTTCGAGACCTCTCGCGCGACCACCCATGCGGACCCGATCTATGAGGTCGATGGGGTGATGCATTACTGCGTGGCCAACATGCCGGGCGCTGTGGCACGCACCTCGACCATTGCGCTGGGCAACGCGACGATGCCGTTCATGCTGTCTTTGGCAGATAAGGGCTGGAAACAAGCGTGTCAGGATGACCCGCATCTGCTGGCCGGTCTGAACGTCCATGCCGGACAGCTGACGTACTATGCAGTTGGCAAGGCGCTTGGCATCGACGTCGTCTCGCCCAACGTGGTGATCAAGGCGTAACCCTCCCGCCCCTGAAAGCGCCTTCTGAAAAAGGCGCTTTACAGCGCTGGGCGTAGCACCGCGCCCTTGGCGCGGCGCGGGTACTCTACAAATAAACCGTCGCAAAACGAAACAGCGCCGCACGACAGTGCGGCGCCGGGCCCAACCGGAGGAGGGCATTTTGAATGCCCGTTCGACGGGCGGGAGCCCTTAGCCCTGTTTCTGAATTTCCACCGAATGCGGATAAGGGATCGAGACACCCTTGGCGTCGAAGGCTTCCTTGATGGTCTTAGTCAGCTCGAATTTCACATCCCAATAGTCCGCCGCAGCACACCACAGACGCGCTGTGAGATCGACCGAGCTGTCGCCCAGATTTGTGACCCTCACCCAGGGTTCCGGATCCTTGTGAATGCGCGCATCCGCGTTCGCCACATCCAGAATGATCTTCATGGCCTCATCCGCGCTGTCACCATAATCGATGCCAAAAACCAGATCGACGCGGCGTGTATCATGGGCCGAGTAATTGGTGATCACCGTTCCCCAGGCCTGTCCGTTTGGCACGATAATCTGCACATTGTCTGGTGTCACCAGTTCAGTCGTGAACAGGTTCAGGTCTCTGACCGTCCCGGCTGTGCCGCCGATATCGACATACTGACCCAGTTTATAGGGGCGGAACACGACCAGCATCACGCCCGCCGCCAGATCGCTGAGCGTCCCTTGCAGCGCAAGACCAATCGCCAGCGAGGCAGCACCCAGAATGGCAACGATACTTGTGGCCTCGATCCCGAAAATCCCCAGAACGGCCACAAGGACGATCGCCAAGATCGCCCATTTGACAAGGCTGGCAGCAAAATTCCCAAGCGTGGGATCGATCTGAGGCGTTTTGTTGATACGACGCCGCACAACGCCCGATACCATCCCGGCCACGATCCAACCGATGATCAGAACAATCAACGCCTTACCCGCACTCAACAGGATCGGCATATAGCCACTCGCTAAATCCACAGCTTGGTTTGCCATATCGACTGTCTGATCCATGTCAGATTTCCTTCTCGATCAAATTAGAAGGGGCACCGGTAACGATGCGGAGCCCCGTTTTCGTACCAACTTACGGATTTACTTCTTCAAAGCGTCCCGGATTTCCATGAGGATATCCAACTCGCTTGGGCCAGCGGGGGCTTCTTCGGCTGCTTCCTCTTCTTTGGCGGCTGCATCCTTAACGCGGTTCACAGACTTCACCAGCATGAACACAACCCATGCGATGATCAGGAAGTTGATGACCGCCATGATGAACGCACCATAAGCAAACACCGAAGCGCCGGTTTCACGCGCCGCTTCCAGGCTCGCCCCTTCGGCAACATCGCCTGCCAGCACGGCGTAGTTATTGGTGAAATCAATCCCGCCTGTGAACAGACCAATCAATGGATTGATCAGGTCCCCGACCAGCGATGTCACGATTGCGGTGAATGCAGCACCGATAATGATACCCACAGCCATGTCCATGACATTGCCCTTGGCTATGAATGTTTTGAATTCCTGGATCATGTGTTCCCTCTTTCCTGTTGTTAGCGTTTTTCGCCTCTGTTCGCGCATAGGCGCAGATTAATTGTGCGCTAATTGCACCCTAAAACATATTTTTTTATGGGAAAGCATGCCTATTTTTCCCCAATCAGATCATTCAGGAGAGCCCATGTCCGCTTTAGCCCCCTTCGCCGTGACCCAAAAATGGCCCGCCAAAGATCCGTCGGTCATTCAGCTCTATTCCTTCCCAACCCCAAACGGGGTCAAAGCATCGATCATGCTGGAAGAAACCGGTCTGCCTTATGAGGCGCATAAGGTCACACTGGCCGATGCCGACGTCAAAAGCCCCGAGTTTCTGTCACTGAACCCCAACAACAAGATCCCGGCAATCATTGATCCCAACGGTCCGGATGGTGAACCTATCGGCCTGTTCGAAAGCGGCGCGATCCTGCTGTATCTGGCTGAAAAGACCGGTAAGTTCATCGGTCAGAGTGCATCTGACAAACACCGCATCACCCAATGGCTGATGTTTCAGATGGGTGGCATTGGGCCGATGCTTGGCCAGCTTGGATTTTTCCACAAATTCGCGGGCCGCGAGATCGAAGATCCCCGCCCCCGTGAACGCTATGTGGCCGAGGCCAAACGTCTGCTGAACGTGCTGAACACGCAGCTTGAAGGTCAGGATTGGGTTGCCGGAGACTACTCGATCGCAGACATGGCCATTGCCCCCTGGCTGCGCGGATTGGACTTTTATGAAGCGAAGGATTTGGTCGGTTGGGACGATCACCCCAATGTCGTGGCCTATCTGGATCGTTTCTTGGAACGGCCTGCAGTTCAAAAAGGCTTGGTGACACCCGCGCGAGACTAAGGCCCCCCTCGCCCCGTTACCGACATCGGGCTTGCGGCCAGAACCGGTCGCAAGCCCATATTCTTAGCCCGGCAGCTTACCGGTCAGCACATAGCGCAGAACTTCGACCACCTGAGCGGGTTCCTCAGCCACAGCAAGTGCGGCGGCGTCGACCTCTTTCAGCGCGTGCTGATGATCAGGGCCATGCAACACGATCAGTGATTTACCCAAGGCAGCTGCGTATCCGGCGTCAAACGCTGCGTTCCATTGTTTGTATTTGTCGCCAAATCGCACAACGACCACATCGGCGTCAGCGATACCCTTGCGTGTGCGGATCGCGTTGACCATCGCGCCCTTATGGTCGTGCCAATACTTGTTCGGCTCAGCGCCCAGAATGGCAACGCCGCAATCGTCGCTGGCTGCATGATCGGTGACCGGACTGCTGAAAGAAACATCCAGCCCCTGCGCACCATCGATGATTTGTTCGCGCCAATCGGTGTGAATTTCCCCAGATAGATAGACGTTCAGGCCCATGGTTCCTCCAAAACAGTTTGAACCCTACTTAATGGGCAATCACGCAAAGCCCAATGCGTAAGCCGAAGAAACCACCTAAGGCGGCTATTTCTTTCGCGCCACCAGATACCGAGACGGGGGCTTTGCCGGATAGTTCCCGCTTTCGACGATTTCAAAACCGGCATCTGTGATCGTAGCTTCAAGCGTTTTTACGTCGAAGAGGTTCACATAAGGCGCTTTGCCAAACAGCTGCATCACAGGCAGCATGAGTTTCATCAGCCCAAATTTAAAACCCAAACTTCCCTCGGTAAGGCAAGGCGTTTTGGATATGAACAACCCGCCCGAGGGCAGACGTGCATAGATGTCCGCAAAGGCCTTTTCAATATCCGGTACAAGATGAAACACGTTGAAGCCAAGAATGATATCAAAGGACTGTTCATCGTCTGGCAAGGTGATGTCGATAGGCATGAACGAGATGTTGTCGACCCCTTCTTTTTTCGCCTTATCCCGGCCAATATCCAGCATCGCGTCAGAAAAATCGCTGGCCGTGATATGCGCGACTGACGATGCAAGCAGCAGCGCGGTTGAGCCGGTTCCGCAGCCAAGCTCAAGAACGTTGTGCCGTTGGGTCAGATAGGACCGGGTCCGTCCCAGAGTGTATTCATACGACTCCCTGTCACGGATTGGGCTACGCGCGTATTTCGCGGCAATGCCATCCCAAAATTTTGCACCAGTCTTCATGGCAAATCTCCTTTGCGGCCTATCTATTCATGCGGATATTGAATAGGAATTGCCGAAGATCGCAGAACGCTTATACATATTTGCATGAACAAAGCCGACGAATTTGATTGGAACCACATGCGCGCCTTTCTGGCGACTGCGGATACCGGGTCGCTCTCGGCAGCGGCGCGGCATCTGGGACAGAGTCAACCGACGCTTAGCCGTCAGATCGCTGCGCTTGAGGCCGATTTGGGCGTTTTGCTGTTCGAGCGTGTGGGCCGCTCGTTAGAAATCACGCAAGCTGGTTTGGAGATCCTGGAACACGCGCGCGCCATGGGCGAAGCTGCCAATCGGATCGCCTTGACAGCATCTGGTCAGGCACAATCGATCGAAGGGCGTGTTCGGATCACTGCCAGTGATGTCATGTCAGCGCATATTCTGCCGGATTTGCTACGCGAGGTTCAGGCACAAGCTCCACGTCTGCGGATAGAAGTGATCGCTTCGAACGATGTGAGTGACCTGATGCGGCGTGAAGCCGATATCGCAATTCGCCATGTGCGACCTGAACAACCTGATCTTATCGCCAAACTGGTGCAGGAAGCGCCCGGCCACTTTTATGCATCTTCCGCGTATTTGAACCGCATGGGGCACCCTGAATCGAAAAGCGATTTGCCCAACCACGACTTCATTAGTTTTGGCGACACCCATCAGATGATCGCTTATCTGGAGCCACTTGGCATTCACCTGACGGAAGATAATTTCAGGCTCGGTTCACATAATGGCGTTGTTGCTTGGGAATATGCCAAGCACGGCTTCGGCATCGCACCCATGTCGCAGAATGTAGGCGACGCGGCTTCAGAAATGGAACGGGTTCTACCTGACATGGACCCCTTTGAATTCCCGATCTGGCTGGTCGCACATCGCGAGCTGCACACCAGTCGGCGCATCCGGTTGGTCTTTGATGTGCTGACCAAGTTCTTCTCGAAATGAAAAGCACGCCCAAAGGCGCGCTCTGCAAAGTGTATATTGCTGCGATTACCCGCGTAGGACACCGCCCGTCGCTTTGGAAACCTTGGCGATGATCTTCTCGGCCACCGCCTCGATGTCTTTTTCTTTCAGCGTCGCGTCGGTGGGTTGCAGGCGCACGGTGATGGCCAGGGATTTCTTGCCCTCTCCCAGGCTACCCCCGATAAATTCATCAAAGACGCGCACATCCTCGATCAGCGCTTTGTCAGCACCCGCAGCGGCGTTGACCAGCGTCAGCGCTTCGACACCTTCGTCAACGACAAAGGCAAAGTCACGCTCGACCGCCTGTAGATCGCGCAGCTCCAAAGCCGCGCGGGTCGCACCGGATTTACGGGGCAGAGGTACCTGATCCGGCCAGATGGTAAAGGCCATCGCCGGGCCCTTGATATCCATCGACTGCAGGATGCGTGGATGCAATTCACCAAACACGCCCAGCACCTTTTTCGGACCCAGGCAAATCTTGCCGTGACGGCCCGGATGCCACCAGGCATCCCCATCGCGCAGGATCTGAACCTTAGCGGGCGCCCCGATGGCTGCCAGAACAGCCTCAGCATCCGCTTTGACATCAAACAGATCAACCGGGCGGGACGCGCCATGTACGTCCTTGGGACCAGAACGGCCAACCAAAAGGCCAGTGATCTGCGTTTGCTGTTCCCCCGGCTCTCCGTCATGGAACACCGGACCAACCTCAAACAGGGCCACATCCGCATAACCACGCGCCTGATTGCGCGCCGCGGCCTGAAGCAATCCGGGCAGTAGATCGGGGCGCATGTGGCTCATCTCTGACGAGATCGGGTTTTCCAACTGAGTCGCCGCGTCCCCGCCTCCGAACAAAGCCGCTGCATCCTGATCAATGAAAGTGTAGGTAACACATTCGTTGTAACCCAGCGCAGCACACGTGCGCCGCGCCATCGATTGGCGGCGCTGTGTCGGTGTCATCACCGGCTTCGGGATGCCATCGGTCACGCGTGGCAATGGCTTGCCCTGCAACTTGGTCAGTGAAGCAATCCGCGCGACCTCTTCCACCAGGTCGGCCTCACCCATGACATCAGGGCGCCAGCTGGGCACATGGGCCATTTCACCTTCGAGGCGGAAGCCCAGACGCGTCAGGGTCTGGCGCTGATCGCTTTCTGGAATGTCCATGCCAACCAGAGACTGCACACGTTCCGCATCCAGCTTGTAGGCACGCGCATGGTTCGGCGCTTTGCCAGCCTCAACCACCTTGGACGCTTCACCACCACAGATATCCAGGATCATCTGGGTCGCACGTTCCAGCCCTTCAAGCGTGTATTCCGGATCAACCCCACGTTCGAACCGATAGCGCGCGTCCGAGTTGATCTTCAGCGCGCGGCCCGTCAGGGCGATCTGCACATGATCCCAGAACGCGCTTTCGAGAAAGACATTCACTGTGTCTTCGTTACAGCCTGTCTCTTCTCCGCCCATGATACCAGCAATCGATTCTGGGCCGTCGTCGTCCGAGATAACCATCATGCCGGGGTGCAGCGTGTATTCCTTCTCATCCAGCGCGACCAGTGTTTCGCCACCCTTGGCGCGATGAACACGCAGGTTGCCCTGCACCTTGTCGGCATCAAACACGTGCAGCGGGCGGTTGTGATCGAAGGTCATGTAGTTAGTGATATCGACAAGCGCCGATATTGGACGCAGACCAATCGCCTTCAGTTGATCCTGCAGCCATTGCGGGCTTGGGCCGTTTTTCACACCTTTGATCAGTCGTCCCGTGAAATGCGGCGCACCGTCCAGAGTATCCTCATCAATGGTCACCTTGATCGGGCTTTCAAAATCACCCGGCACCGGAACGTAGTCGCGTACCTTCAACGTCCCCAGACCGCGCGCCGCCAGATCACGCGCAATACCCGCAACGCCCAGCGCATCGGGACGGTTCGGGGTGATCGCAATCTCGATCATCGGGTCGATCTTTGACGGGTCATTCTCGGCCAGCCAGTCGACGAACTGATCACCAACCTCGCCCGAGGGCAGCTCGATGATACCGTCATGTTCATCCGACAGCTCCAGCTCGCGTTCCGAGGCCATCATGCCAAAGCTTTCGACACCACGGATCTTGCCAACACTGATGGTGATATCCAGACCGGGGATATACATGCCCGGTTTGCAGACCACGACCGTGATGCCTTCACGCGCATTTGGGGCGCCGCAGATGATCTGCAGATCGCCCTCATCCGTCGCCACCGTGCAGACGCGCAGCTTGTCGGCGTCAGGGTGCTTTTCGGCATGTTTCACATGGCCCAGCGTAAAGCCCTTCAACCGATCCGCCGGATTCACGATCTCTTCGACCTCAAGGCCAAGATCGGTCAGCGCCTCGGCGATCTCATCAACCGATGCGTCGGTGTCCAGGTGATCCTTGAGCCAGGAAAGAGTGAATTTCATCGGTCGTCATCCGCCAGTAAAACTTGGGTCAGACCGCGTTTAACGGATATTGCGAACAGGGGAAAGAGGCCGCGTGCAGCCCAGCCGCCTACTCGTCCGCAACCGTGTTTGAAACGCTATCAGAACCGGCGAAAACCGCCAGTATCCGCGCGATGCCCGGGCCCGGGTTCACCCCATTGTGTGGCGATTGGAACGCTTCGACAAATGCATCGCCTTCCCTGTAGGTTTTGGTTCCTTTGTCGCCATAATCGACAGTGATTTCCCCTTCCAGAACATAGGCCGCCAACGGGGCGTCATGACGATGCAAGCCGGTCTCCTTCCCCGGTTGCATTGTGACGATAGCCATGGTGATTTCTGGCGTACCCGCAGGGTATTCCAAAGCCTCACCAATCACCGAAGTTTCGGTTTGCAACAACACTTCCACCGGCGGATAGGTGTCGCGGGCGAAGGCCGGAACAGAGGCCAATATCAAAGCAAAAGACAGAACCAGTTTCATTGCACGCACCCTGTTTTGGCGGACATCGTCAGGCACCAGAAGTGGCAAAGACAGCGCCGATATTCAAGCGCAGCGCGTCACGGATAGGTAGGTGTACGTCCTAAAAGCTCGTCCAGCTGTCGCCCGATCCAGCCATGGGGGATAAAATGCCCGCCGGGATGGGTGTCCAGCACCACCTGCCCCTGCGCGCAATCGGTCCATTCCATGCGGCTAAGCGTCAGGAACGGCTCGACACTCCAATCCCCGCGCGGGGTTGCATCGTGGCAGTCATAGGCCCCGCGCCACAGGGCCACCGGATAGGTCGCGTCGCCGTTTGCGCCATAGGGAAAATCCATCACTTTGTCGCGCAGGCCATGCACATGGCGCGCCTCGGCCGGGGCCTCTGGGCAGGTTTCGGTCTGCTGGATTGAACCGGCCACGGCCAGCAAGGCGGCGATGTCGTCGCCTGACTGGCAAACATAGCGCCACGCCATCGCGCCGCCATAGGAATAGCCCGAAACATAGATGCGGTCGCGGTCAATCGGATATTGTTTGGCCACATCCTCCAGCACCCGGTCGGCAAAGGGTACGTCCCGCGTATCCGCCGACCAGAAGTTCCAGGTTTTGCCCAATCCGTTGGGGGCCACCAGCAGCACGCCCCGCAGCTTGGTCGCGCCCGCAATGCGTTCGTGGTTCACCACCACAGTCCCCTGTCGCGCCCAGCCGTGGAAATGCAGCAGAACCGGCAGAGGCGTTTCGCCATCCCACCCGTCCGGCTCCAGCACGTGGTACGAACGGTCGCCAACCTGACAAGCGGTATCGCCGTGGCATTCGGTATTCCAAGGCCCCATGGCAAAGGCCGGTGTGGCTGTCATCAGAAGGAGAAGCAGTCGATAGATCATGGGCCTGACCCTACCCAGCCTGAGCGCCGAGTCACGTCACAAGCCCGTGGGGCAATGTAACAAGCCGCGCCATCGCCAGACCGTGGGGTGGCGATCCTTAGTTTGTGGTGGGCACTTTAGTCCAGCCAAATCCGTGCACTGTTCGAGCGGTGCGCTGGCGGAGACAAATCGCCAGCCCGTGCGGGCGGTCTGGCGATGGCGCGGCGGCCTATCGGCCTTTGCTCCGCGCCTATTTCTTGTAACGATCAATAAGCTTCTTGGTTTTCCACAATTGAGTCTCTTTGTCTCGCGCCGCTCGTTCTCGTTTTTCTCGAACCTTCTGATTTGCCATCATGAAAAGGAGGGAGAATGGTGCGGATATAAGCAAAATTAGTACGCTCACCCATCCAGGCAGAAAACTCGCAAGCGCACAAAAGAGAACGAACCATCCAAAGAGGACTACATTCCCCACCCAACGACCATTGCGGGAAGAGAACGCAAAACTCCAATCATAGAATTTCGAAAGATATACTCCTAGTAGATACACTATCTATCACCACTTCCAAAAACTGCTGCTCCGTATCTATCACCACTTCCAAAAACTGCTGCTCCGTCTATTGATCAGGTCTTGGGTTTTCTCTCTTTGAAACCTGTCGCGCAGATAGAAACCTCCTGTTCGCAAAAACTCCAGTGCCGCAACAAGAACGCCCGGCAGGAACAGAAGCGCGGATAAAAGAAAAGCGATCAACACGGTCGCTGAGTCTCTTTCCCAAACCCACGATGCGAGCGTTGGCAGCACAAACACCGCGAGAAACAAACACAGCAGCCATAGCAACGGATAGTTGGAAACCCTGCGCTTCCACCAATCTCGATATGCTGTTAGCCAGTCGTCCAAAACTACCTCTATCGCGACAAACCACCATGCAGGTTCGGCATATCCAGCGCCGCAAACCCGTAGTGCCGCAGCCAGCGCAGGTCGGAATCAAAGAACGCCCGCAGGTCCGGGATGCCGTATTTCAGCATCGCCAGACGGTCGATGCCGATGCCGAAGGCAAAGCCCTGATAGACCTCAGGATCAATCCCACCAGCGGCGATCACCTTGGGGTGGACCATGCCCGAGCCCAGAATCTCCATCCAGTCGTCGCCCTCGCCGATCTTCAGCTGGCCGTTATCCCAGGAACAGCGGATATCGACCTCGGCCGACGGTTCAGTGAATGGGAAGTGCGAGGCGCGGAAGCGCAGCTCGACATCATCGACCTCGAAGAACGCCTTCACGAACTCTTCCAGAACCCATTTCAGGTTCGCCATCGAGATGTCCTTGTCGATGGCCAGCCCTTCAACCTGATGGAACATCGGCGTGTGGGTCTGGTCATAATCGGCGCGGTAGACGCCGCCCGGACAGATCACGCGGATCGGCGCGCCCTGCAGCTCCATCGAGCGGATCTGTACCGGAGACGTATGCGTTCGCAGCACATGCGGCGGGCGATTGTCGCCCTCGGCGCGGTGCATGTAGAACGTGTCCATCTCGGCCCGCGCGGGGTGGTGGCCGGGAATGTTCAGCGCATCAAAGTTGTGCCAGTCGGTCTCGATCCGCGGCCCTTCGGCCACCGAGAAGCCCAGTTCGGCAAAGATCGCGGTCAGTTCCTCGGTTGCCTGGCTGACCGGGTGGATCGAGCCCTGACGGCGCGCGCGAGTCGGCAGGGTGACATCCAGCCATTCGGTGCGCAGACGCTCATCCAGCGCGGCATCGGCCAGAGCGGCCTTTTTGGCAGCCAGAGCTGAGTTGATCTCATCCTTCAAGGCGTTTAGCGCCGGACCTGCAACCTGACGTTCCTCGGGCGTCATCTTGCCCAGCTCGCGCATCTTCAACGCGACCTCGCCCTTTTTGCCCACGGCAGCGACACGGATCGCCTCAAGCGCGTTTTCGTCGCCCGCCTCAGCAATCTGCCCCAGATATTTTGCCTTAAGATCGTCCATGACGCCCTCTGAATTTGGTCGCCAACCTGCTATCGGGCCAGCCCCGTGAATGCAAGCGGGACGCGGTGGGTCAATAGCTGTATTCGGGATAAATCCGCGTCAGATCGCCGTTCCAGTCACCATTGTAGTGTTCCAGCAACTCATCAGCAGGCACCTTGCCGGTTTCGATGCTTTCCTTCAGCGCGTTCAGGAAATGCGTCTCATCTGGCACAAGGCCCCCGGCACCCGGACGGGCGCGGGATTTCAAGCCCGCTTCTGAGATCGCCACAACCTCGCGCGCCAGATCGTGCATGTTGATGTCGCCAACTTGCGCTTGAAGGCCTTTGACGGCGGCTTGCACCCGCAATTCCTCGCGCGTTTCGGCGTCCCAGCGCTTGATCAGATCCCAGGCGGCGTCCAGTGCGCCTTGGTCGTAAGTCAGGCCAACCCAGAAGGCAGGTAAAGCACACAGCCTGCGCCACGGGCCACCATCAGCGCCGCGCATCTCCATGAACTTCTTGATCCTTGCCTCAGGGAAGGCGGTGGTCAGATGATCGGCCCAATCCGACAGCGTGGGCGTTTCACCGGGCAAAGCGGGCAATTCGCCCTTCAGGAAATCCCGGAAGGATTGTCCCAAGGCGTTGATGTATTCACCGTTGCGGTAGACAAAATACATCGGCACATCCAGCGCGTATTGCACGTAGCCTTCAAAACCAAACCCATCTTCGAACACGAAAGGCAACATACCGGTACGCGCGTCATCCAGATGCCGCCAGATATGGCTGCGCCAGCTTTTCTGGCCGTTGGGCTTGCCCTCGAAGAACGGAGAATTGGCAAACAGCGCCGTTGCCACCGGTTGCAGCGCCAGCGCCACGCGCAGCTTCTGCACCATGTCGGCCTCGGAGCCAAAATCGATATTGACCTGAACCGTGCAGGTCCGCCGCATCATGGCGCGGCCCATGGTGCCGACCTTTTCCATGTAGTCGTTCATTAACCGATAGCGGCCCTTGGGCATCAGCGGCATCTCATCATGGGTCCAGATCGGAGCGGCACCCAGTCCGATGAAACCCACGCCGATCTCGTCGGCGATGTCCTTCACCTCACGCAGGTGAGTGTTCACCTCATCGCAAGTCTCGTGGATTGTTTCGAGCGGGGCACCCGACAGCTCCAGCGCGCCACCGGGCTCAAGGCTGACATTGGCCCCGTCCTTTTCCAGACCGATCAGCTTGTCGCCTTCACGCACCTCGCCCCAGCCATGGCGATCCCGCAACCCTTCCAGCACGGCCACGATCGAGCGTTTGCCCTCGAACGGCAGGGGTTTCAAGCTGTCTTTGCAATAGCCGAACTTCTCATGCTCGGTTCCGATGCGCCAATCTTCCTTGGGCTTGCAGCCCGACTCCAGATATTCGGCCAATTGCGCGTGGCGCTCGATCGGACCGCCGCCGGACTGAGGGATGGACATGAGACCTGTGCTCCGATCCTGCTGTGTCTGTCTTGACGGTCAGTCGTGGGCGCAATTGGCGCCAGTGTCAATGCAGCCGAAGGTGGGCGGGGCGGGATGGTGTGCGTTCCCAGATGACCACCGGATGAGCCGAGCGGCCGTTCAATTCCATCAGCATTTGTTCGGTTTTCAACCCGGGCAGCGCCGAGAAGACGTCGAATAGCGCCTCAGCCCCTTCCGCATTCACAGGAATGTGAAGCGCTGGTTGTCCGGGTTGATCCAAAACCCAATGTGCCGGGGCTGAGGTGGGATCAAGCGCCAGCCTCTCAATCTCACGCGTGGCGACCATGCCACCGTCCAACGGGCCGAAATAGGTAATCTGGCCTTCGTCCACCGTCACAATGCCCTGCCCGCCCGATCCCGTGCGGAACCGGGCACGCTGAACCCCGATCACGGCCAAGGCGCTAGCGACCACGACCAGCACCCATCCAAGCCACCCCAGTAAACCACCTGGCCCACTGATCCAGCTGAGACCCAGCACCAAAACCAGCGCGGCAATTAACACTTCGCGCCAGCGCCACAGGGCCAGTTTTGCTTCGGGTCGGATAAAGCTCATTCGACTTCTTTGCATTCTGTCCCGCGATAAGGTGCCGGAATACTCTCAAACCGCATTTCTCCAAAGTCTCCGATCAGTGTGTTGCCTTCTAAAGACTTGCGAAATAGCTTTGCGCCTTCGCAATGATAAAAGTTCAAAAGCACTGCGGGTCGGCCCCTTCTTTCGTCGTTCATACATCGTAGTTCCGCGATATCTTGTTCAGCCGCTCTGCCCCATTCGGACCGAGGTCTAAAATGCAACCACGGTTTCTTAGATCTGTCCAATTTGAAACCAGATCTCAGAGTTTCAATGCCTTGGTCATTTGCCGCGCCTAGAAGTGAAACTGTTGTGTTGTCGACAAAGAAACCGCCGCAAGAGTATGTAAGATGAAATGGAAAATACTCCAACGCTGTAAAATAAGGTGGCTTGCTGATTGCCATAAACGCGTAGGAGGAGTCTTTTTGCATCCCACCCACTAAAAAATGGCGGCCGTCGGGAGAAAGTGCGCAATCGCTTTCGTAGATACGGGTCTTGATCCATTGCCCAAAAGTGAATTTGTCTCCATTGGTCTGCCAGTGAATCAGGCGATAAAGACTATTGCTCGCCCGAAAGAGGATCACTGCATCGCTGTTCTCAGTCGCGAAGAAAAGATGAAGCTCCTGTCTCGGCTGTTGTTTCACGCCCAATCCCCCAACGCCTGTTGCCACATGGTCAGAGCGGCCACCGCAGCCGTATCGGCGCGCAGGATACGCGGCCCGAGACTAACCACATGCGCAAAAGGCAATGCAGTGAGCCGCGCGCGCTCTTTGTCAGAAAACCCGCCCTCGGGACCGATGAGAATGGCCCAGGGCTGGCCTTTCTCATTGGCGGCCAATCGAAGGGCCGGGCCAGCCTCGGCCTCATCACAAAACATCAGGTTCCGCCCCTCAGGCCATGTGTCCAGCACCCGGTCCAACCGCTTCAACTCGGCGACCTCGGGCACGTAGGTTCCGCCGCATTGCTCGGCTGCCTCAACAGCATGGGCTTGCAAGCGATCTTGCCGGATACGTTCGGAATTGGTGAATTGGGTCTGAACAGGCAGAATTCGAGCGGCCCCCATCTCGGTTGCTTTTTCCACGATGAAATCCGTGCGCGCCTTTTTGATCGGTGCAAAAAGAAGCCACAAATCAGGGGGCAGCTGCAGCGGTTTGGTTTGCTCCACACAGCTCAGAACACCGCCGCGTTTTCCGGCCTCGGCCACCTCGGCCAGCCACTCGCCATCCTTGCCATTGAACAGGGCCACAGACCCACCCACCGACAGGCGCATGACACCGAACAGGTAATGGGCCTGCTCGCGCGTCAATTCAACGGATTGCCCCTGACCCAAAGGCTGATCTACATACAGTCTGATCTTCGCACTCATGAGGCCTTACATATGCAAGGCAATGCCCCAACACCAGATGGTCAGGTCGCTGATGCCGTAAGCGGTAACTGGGTAGACACATATGCCCCGGACTTCACCCGCCCCTACCTGCGCCTCAGCCGCGCAGACCGGCCTATCGGAACATGGCTGCTGCTGATTCCCTGTTGGTGGGGTTTGGCGCTCGCAATTTTGCATGACGGGCAACCAAGGCTCGAAGATTTGTGGATCGCCATCGGTTGTGCACTGGGTGCCTTCCTGATGCGCGGGGCGGGCTGCACATGGAATGACATCACGGATCGCGAGTTTGACGCGCAAGTGGAGCGCACGCGGTCGCGCCCTCTGCCATCCGGGCAGGTCACCGTTCGGCAAGCTGTGATCTGGATAATCCTGCAATGTGTGCTCGCTCTGGGCATCCTGCTCAGCTTCAACCAAGCGGCAATTGCGATGGGCGTCCTGTCGCTGTTGCCCGTGACGATCTATCCCTTTGCCAAACGGTTCACATGGTGGCCACAGGTGTTTCTGGGCCTTGCATTCAACTGGGGCGCTTTGCTGGCTTGGGCGGCCCACACGGGCAGTTTGGGATGGCCCGCAATCACGCTCTATCTGGCGGGGATTGCGTGGACGTTGTTTTATGACACCATCTACGCGCATCAGGATGCGGAAGATGACGAGCTTGTAGGCATCAAATCCACAGCACGCCTGTTTGGTACCGATACCGCAAATTGGCTCAAATATTTTCTGGTGGCCACAGTTGCGCTGATGGGGTTGGCGATTGTGGACGCCATGGTGCCCCACGCATCTATTCTGGCACTGGTCATCGCCCTTGGCGGCCCCTGGGCCATGGGTTGGCACATGATGTGGCAGTTGCGCGGGTTGGATATCGAAGACAATAGAAAGCTGCTGCAACTGTTCCATTCCAACCGGGACACCGGCCTTATTCCGCTGATATTCCTCTGCGTTGCATTGCTGCTCTGATTGCACCTGCTGGCCGGGGTCTGTAAGAGTTCGCCAAACGCCCGAGGAGTTCAAAGCCCGCACATGCGTCTGCCCTATGTTCTGTCTGTTTCCCTGATCTTTGCTGTGTCTGCGGGGCTCTCACTGTTGGCAGCCAGTTTTGCCGTCACAAAGATCGAGGAAACGTCGGAATTTGCGGTGCGCCGCGCGCTGGACCTGAACGGCCACGATTGGGCCGAAGTGCAATCCGACGGGTTGCGCGTTGTTCTGACCGGGACCGCACCGGACGAGGCCAAACGCTTCAACGCTCTAACCGCCGCAGGCACCGAGGTCGATACCTCGCGCGTCATCGACGAGATGGATGTCACCCTGACCACCGCTCTGGCCGCGCCCCGCTTTTCGACTGAGATCCTGCGCAATGACAGCGGTATATCGATCATCGGCCTGATCCCAGCTAGCGAGGATCGGGAGGAACTTGTCGACAGGTTAAACGATCTGGACCCGACTGTGGCAGTGTCGGATCTGATGGAAACTGCGGACTATCCCAAGCCAGATGGCTGGGACGATGCCATCACCTATGCGATCAGCGCCTTGTCACGACTGCCCCGAGCCAAAATATCGGCCAGCCCAGGGCTGGTCCGGGTGACGGCGATTGCGGACAGTCAGGCCGAGAAAGAACGGCTGGAGCAGGCGCTGACCCGCGCTGCCCCGCCCAGCTTGCAGATCGGCCTGTCGATCTCGGCCCCGCGTCCAGTGATCACACCCTTCACGCTGCGATATCTCATCGGGACTGATGGCGGGCAGTTCGATGCGTGTTCGGCCCAGGATGAAAAAGCCCGTAATCAAATCATGGCAGCGGCTCAATCCGCAGGTTTAACCGCCCCGTTTAGCTGTACCATTGGCCTGGGCGTCCCTACGCCGCGCTGGCCCGAGGCGGCTTCGCTGGGAATCAAGGCATTGGCGGAAATCGGCCAGGGGTCATTGACCATATCAGACGCAGATATGACCCTGATCGCTGCGCAGGGCACAAATCCGAACGTGTTTGATCGTGTGGTGGGCGAGTTGGAAAACGCCCTGCCCGAGGTCTTCGCCCTGCACGCCGTTCTGCCGGAACCAGAGGCGGAGGGGGCAAACGAACCCACCGAATTCTCGGCTACCCGCAGCCCCGAGGGCCTTGTGCAACTGCGCGGCCGGGTCGGTGACGAAACACTGCGCGACATGGTCGACAGTTATGCCCGCGCAACCTTTGGCTCGGAACAGGTGCACACCGCCACCCGCGTTGTTCCCGACCTTCCGGGGGACTGGCCCGTGCGCGTGCTGGCCGGGCTTGAGGCGCTGTCTCAGCTTCACAACGGTGCGCTGACCGTCACGACGGAGACGGTCGACCTGCACGGCATCAGCCATGACGAAGAGGCAAAGGCCCGGATCGCGCGCCTGTTGTCCGAGAAACTGGGCGACGCGCAAGAATTCAGCCTGTCGATCACCTACGTGGAGCCGCCCGAGCCTGAGGACGCCCTGCCCGACCCGGAGCAATGCGAAGAACAGATCGCCCAGATACAGTCCGCCAGCAAGATCGCGTTCGAGCCCGGCTCGGCTACAATTGCAAGCGACTCGCGCGATACAGTTAATCAGATCGCCGACATCCTGCGCGACTGTGGTCCAATCCGGATGGAGATTCAGGGTCATACCGACAGTCAAGGCCGCGAAGAGATGAACCAGCAACTTAGCCAGGCGCGCGCGCAATCCATCTTGAACGAGCTGCGCGGACGGCGGATTCCAACCTCAAGCTACACAGCCGTTGGCTATGGTGAAACGCAGCCCATCGCCGACAATGACAGCGAAGCGGGCCGTGAAGAAAACCGCCGGATCGAGTTTCGTCTGATCCGCCCTGCGCCCACCGAGAACACCGAGACAGGGCTGGAAGCGCTTGAGTCCGAGACAGGCGCGGCAGAGCAGACCGACACGACCGCATCAGAACCCGATGCGGATGCAGAGGACCAGTAAGTTGAACAGAATCGAATTCATCATCGCCACAGCCATCATCTTGTTCGCGGCGTTCTGCATGGGCTGGTTCGCCAACTGGCTGGCACATCGCCTGTCGCGGGTCCGTCAAAGCGACGTGGCCGATCTGGACCGCATGAGCCAGGAACTGCACGAAGCCGAAGAGACGCGCGATCAGGCGATCACCTACCTGCAACAGCGCGAGGCAGAACTGACCAACCAACTGACCCAGACCGAAGCCGAACTGGCCGCCGCCATGGACGGGTTGCGCGCGGCAAGGCAAGAGGCTGAGGAGTTGCGCGGGCGCATCAACAACGCGGACTGATAGTCCACGACTACCAGCGAGTCAGCGCTTCTTCGTCCTCATCCTTTGCGGCAACCCATTCCGCGCCTGAGCGCGTGATCTCTTTCTTCCAAAACGGCGCGCGGGATTTTAGGTAATCCATAAGGTACTCGGCCGCCTCGAACGCATCCTTGCGATGCGGGGCAGCCGTGGCCACCATCATGATCCGGTCTCCTGGGGACAACCGCCCATAGCGATGAATCACCAGCACATCCCCCAATGACCAGCGCGCCTGCGCCTCTTCTGCGATCTTGGTCAGGGCACGTTCGGTCATGCCCGGATAGTGTTCGATCTCCATCACATCCAGATCGCCCGAGGCCAAATCGCGCACCACGCCGGTAAAGGTCACGATGGCGCCATTGGCGTCACCCCCAGTGGCGAAGGCGTTGGCCTCGGCCCCCAGATCGAACGGGTCTTCCTGAACGACGATACGCATGTCAGCCGCCGGTCATGGGTGGGAAAAACGCCACTTCGCGCACACCGTCCAAGGGTGCATCGAAATCCGACAGTTCCTGATCCAACGCCACCCGCAGGGCAGAGATATCGGCAAATGCAGCAGCATAGCGCTCTTCACGTGCGCTGAGTTCTGCAACCAGTTCCGACACGGTCGCTGCGTCTGTCTCGACCTTCTCTTTCGGCAAGCCGATCCGCTCGCGCACCCAGGCGAAATACAGCACGTCCATCGGTTAGCTCTCCTTCAGATGAGGCATGGCTTTACGTAGGTAGTCATAGCCGGTGATCAATGTCAGGGCCGCAGCGATCCACAGCAGCCACAGGCCGATCTGGCCTGACCAATACATACCCTCAAGCGTCCAACCTATGTTGTTCACATCCTCTATTTGGCCGGTCAAAACCTGATCAATGGTGATCGCATCCATCCCGAACGTGGCCATCACAAAATAGTGCTCGAAAATACCCTGCGAGAACAGGATCGCAATCGCTACCATTTGCGCGGTTGTCTTCCACTTGGCCAGTTTGGTGACCTTGAGCGTCCCAGCAACATCGCCCAAATACTCGCGCAGACCCGAGACGAAGACCTCGCGGAACAGGATCACGGTAGCGGGCAGAACCAGCCACGGTGTCCAATGCTCGGTCGAATAGCCGACAAGAATCATCAGTGCGATCACTACCATCGCCTTGTCGGCAATCGGGTCCAGCATCGCGCCAATCTTGGTTTCCTGCTTCCACGCCCGCGCCAGATAGCCATCGAACCAATCTGTAATCGCCGCAGTCATGAACAGGATCAGCGCAAACCAATCCGCGTAAGGGCGGGTGAAATACAGAAACATTACGGCCAGACCGGGGGCCGCCAGCAGGCGCAGCAAGGTCAGAATATTCGGCAAGTTCCACTTCATGGGTAAACCCTACATCGCCGGGTCAGGACAGAAAAGACAAAGGGTTAAAAAACCGCACCAATCCCAGAGGCTTGGTCAAAGTGGCACAGCCGACCAGATGCACGCTTTTTCGCCCTTGGCCCAGGGCCGGAATGACGTCAGATTGCGGATGAATTTGCCAAGGGCACAGAATGACCGCACATATCGAAACGGACGCGCGCGCAAATTTGATCGGCAGCGCCTGGATGATCGGGGCGATGGCGTGTTTCGCGCTGGAGGATGCGCTGCTGAAAGCCACCGCCTTGGCCTTGCCCATCTGGCAAACACTTGTCCTGTTCGGGCTGGGCGGATCGCTGATCTTTGCCAGCGTCGCCAGGGCGCGTGGCACACGCCTGTGGCAGCCCGACGTCTTGTCGCCTGCAATGAAAATCCGTGCAGTTTTTGAAATTCTGGGGCGCCTGTTCTACATCCTGGCCTTCACGCTGACCCCATTGTCCTCGGCCACAGTAATTCTGCAAGCCACACCGCTTGTTGTTGTCGCCTGCGCCGCGCTGCTGTTCGGCGAAACCGTTGGCTGGCGGCGGTGGAGTGCCATTCTTGTGGGTCTGATCGGTGTTGTCATCATCATCCAACCAACAGGTGACAGCTTCAGCGTCCTATCTTTGCTTGCCGTGTTCGGGATGTTGGGATTTGCCGGGCGTGATCTGGCCAGCCGGGCGGCACCGGCCAGTCTGAGCACCGAAGTGCTAGGGTTTTATGGCTTCGTCTGTGTGATCATCGCGGGGTTTGCCTATAGCTTTTGGGAACAAGTACCCATTGTATCGCTACCCCTTGACACAAGCCTGCATATGACCGGCGCCGTGGTACTTGGAACCATTGCCTACGCGTCGCTGATGAAGGCCATGCGGATCGGAGAAGTGTCGGCCGTGACGCCCTTCCGCTACTCGCGCCTGCTGTTCGGGGTTGCGTTGGGCGTGATCTTCTTTGGCGAGCATCTGGATCAGACCATGTGGATCGGCAGCGCGCTGATCGTGGCATCTGGGCTTTACATCCTGTGGCGCGGGCGACGGACCTAGCCTTTGTCGTGGAAGAAATCGTAGACTTTTTGCGCCAACCCGGCTGAGATCCCCTCGACCGCTTTCAGATCCGCCAGATTGGCGCGGCTGACCGCCTTGGCACTGCCGAAATGGGTCAGCAAAGCACGTTTGCGCGCTGCACCCACGCCGGGAATTTCATCCAGTGGCGTCGCCCCAACGGCCTTGGCGCGTTTCGCACGGTGAGTGCCGATGGCAAAGCGGTGTGCCTCATCCCTGAGACGTTGAATGAAATACAATACGGGGTCGTTGCGTTTCAGGGCAAAGGGGCGCTGACCGATGCGGTGGAATTCTTCCTTACCGTGGTCCCGATCGACGCCCTTGGCGACACCAACCATCGGGATGTCTTCAACGCCATACTGCTCCATGATCTCTTGCACTGCGCTCACCTGTCCGGCCCCACCGTCGATCAACAACAGGTCCGGCCACATGCCTTTGTCGCGATCCGGGTCTTCCTTTTGCAGGCGCGTAAAGCGTCGGGTCAGAACCTCTTTCATCATGCCAAAGTCATCGCCGGGTGTCAGGTCATCGCCACGTATGTTGAACTTGCGATAGGCGTTTTTCATGTACCCTTCGGGCCCTGCCACGATCATGCCACCCACCGCATTGGTGCCCTGGATATGAGAGTTATCGTAAACCTCGATCCGTGCCGGAGGCGCATCCAGGTCAAACGCTTCGGCCACACCGCGCAGCAGCTTGGCTTGCGTGGCACTTTCGGACATGCGGCGGGCCAGCGACTCACGCGCGTTGCGCAGGGCTCCGGCGACCAGCTCCTGCTTTTCACCGCGTTGAGGCACAAGGATTTCAACCTTGCGACCTGCTTTGTCAGTCAGCGCCTCCTGCATCAGATCAGCGTTCTCGATCCCATCCGACAGAATTAACTGACGTGGCGGTTCCTTATTGTCATAGAACTGACCGAGGAAAGCCTCCATGACTTCGGCGGGGGACACATCTGCCCCGACCCGAGGGTAGAAGTCCTTGTTCCCCCAGTTCTGGTTGGCGCGGATGAAGAACACCTGAACACAGGCCTGACCGCTGTCCATATACATGCCAATCACATCCGCCTCGGTCACGCCGCGCGGGTTGATGCCTTGGCTGGTCTGCACCTGTGTCAGCGCCCGTATACGATCACGCAATCCGGCGGCGCGTTCGAACTCCATCGCTTCGGACGCAGCCATCATCTGGTCGGCCAGATCTTCCTGCACCTTGGTGGATCGCCCCGATAGGAACCGTTCCGCATCTTTGACGCTTTCGCGGTAGTCGCCCTCGGAAATCAGGCCAACACACGGCCCCGAACACCGTTTGATCTGATACAGCAGACAGGGTCGCGTCCGGCTGTCGAACATGGAATCCGAGCAATTGCGCAGCAGGAATGCCTTTTGCAACTGGTTCAGCGTCCGGTTCACCGCACCCGCGCTGGCGAAGGGGCCGAAATACGTGCCTTTTTCCTTCTTCGCCCCACGATGCTTTTTGATCTGCGGAAAGGCATGATCCTTGGCAACCAGTATGTTCGGGAAACTCTTATCGTCGCGCAGCAGCACGTTGTACTTGGGCTTGAGCTGCTTGATCAAGTTCTGCTCCAGCAGCAGCGCTTCGGTCTCGGTCCGAGTGGTCAGGAACATCATCGATGCGGTCGCAGCGATCATCTTCTCGATCCGACCGGAATGCCCCGGGCGCGTGTAGTTCGACACCCGCGCTTTCAGGTTTCGCGCTTTGCCCACGTACAAAACCCGACTATCGGCATCCAACATCCGATAGACGCCAGGCGAACTGTCCAGCGTCTTCACATAGCGCTGAATGCAGGCGTAGCCGGTTGGCTGAGTGTCCGAGGTCGATTCGCTTGGGCCGGTCATAGCTCTGAGATATGATTCTCTGGCATTGGCTGCAATCTTGTGGACCACAGTTCAAGAGAAAACAAATCCACGGTTTCTGTGGATAAGTATGCAGATAAGTTTCCCTGATCTGGGAATCTTCCTTGATTCATTGCCAGTTCGCCGATTTGCACAAAAATTAGGCGCTATCCTAGTGCTTTGTTTTATAACGCTATTTTTTTGAGGCGCTAGCAAGTACATGAAAAAAAAGACATTTTTGTAACGCGCATGTAACAGAAAAGCGAGCGGTGCAAAACTTGCAGCGGATTTACCTATTCTACGCCCAGAACATCGGGGGTTTGCCACCCCAGATGCTGCCCGCCATCAACGCATAAAAGCTGCCCTGTGACCGCATGAGCATCGAGAAAATAGCCGAGTGCCGCCGTGATATCCGAGGGATTCGCACCACGTTCCAGCACCGTGCTCGCGCGTTGGGCCTGAAAGTGCTCCTCAGACTGTCGATGGCCTTGCATGGTCGGGCCGGGCCCAATGGCGTTGACTCGGATCGCAGGTGTCAGCGCCTGCGCCGCCGTTCGGGTCAGTGCCCAAAGCCCCATCTTGGCAATGGTGTAGGTCATGAATTCCGGCGTCAGCTTGCGCACCCGCATATCCACCATGTTGACGATCAGCCCGGTCGCCACCGGTTCACCCTGCGCATCGGTTTCGGGCTGCAGGCCCTGTTCTGCCATGGCCTGCGTCAGCACGAAGGGTGCCCGCAGGTTACTATCGATGTGCCGGTCCCAGCTTTGGCGCGTGGCCGTGTGGATGTTGTCATATTCAAAGATCGAGGCGTTGTTCACCAGACAGGTGATAGGCCCGCCCAGCGCCTCAGCCGCGCGTGGAAGCAAGGCCGCGACCTGCGCCTCATCCAACAGATCCGCCTGCAGCGGAACCGCCTTGCGGCCCAAGGCTTCAATCTGTGCAACCGTCTCTGACGCAGGCTGTTCCGAGGTCGCATAATGCACCGCCACATCATACCCGCGTTTGGCCAGATACAGCGCCATGGCTCGTCCCAAACGAATTCCGGCTCCGGTCACTAAGGCTCGGGACATGGGCTACCTCTCTTTGTCAGATCACATCAGCAATGCGGTGAGATAAAGCGCATAAAGAAACGTCAAGACCAGACCCCAGATGCGCGAGATATCCTGTTTGAAAAACACAAACGGGATCAGCAGCAGCGAGGCCCCCAGCATCACCCACAGGTCAAAGCGCAGGAATTCCGGGTCGACGGGGATGTTGCCGAACCAGGTGGCTATGCCGACAATGGCCAGAAGGTTGAACATGTTCGACCCGATCACATTGCCCAGCGCCACGTCCGCCTGCCGCCGCAGCGCGGCCATAACCGTTGTCGCCAACTCGGGCAAAGACGTCCCAATCGCGACCAGCGTGAGGCCAATCACGGTTTCGCTGATGCCATACATACGTGCGATAATTGTGGCGTTGTCCACCAGAAGGTGCGCGCCCATCGGCAAACCAATCAGGCCCAGGATCAGGTAGATCGAAATCTTCCAATACGGCATGTCTGGATCAGCCTCTTCCAGACCATCCAACTCATCATCAGCCGCGCAGGCTTTGCGATGTGCTTTTGCATCACGAAACGCGTTCCACAGAACCAGCCCAAGTGCGGCCAACAGGATTGCGCCGCTGAACAGGTTGAAGACACCACAAAAGGCCAGGCCAATGAACAGAACACTCGCCAGCAACATAAAGACATAGCTTTTGCGGCTGTCGCACTCGCTTGTGTGCAGGGTCGCCAGCAATGCGGGCACACCCAGTACCAACAGGATGTTGGCGGTATTGGACCCAACGACGTTGCCCAGCGCAAGACCAGGCGCACCTTCATCAATCGCGCTGATGGCGATCAACAATTCAGGCGCCGAGGTTCCAAAGGCCACGATGGTCAGGCTGACGATCAGGGCAGGTACCCCCAATCGTAGGCTCAGGTTCACTGCTCCGCGTACCAGCGCATCGCCTGCCAATAGCAGGATCACCAAACCCAGGCCGGAGAGCAGCCATGCCGTCATGTCCGGCCTCCTTTTTCACAGGCACAAGGCCCCTTGCCGATCTGGAATCTGCCACAACGCGGACATTTGACCGAGCTCAAACGTTTTTGCCCAGGAAACCGCAGCTTGCCGAACATCGCCAAAACACCCATGGCAACCAGAAACAAGGTGACAATTTTGATGATCACGTCACAAACCGAAACGCGCGTAGGCCGCCCGCTCCTCTAGCCCGGCAATGGCGTCTTGCGCCAGCGAGGCCCCGAAGCGCGACCAAATCGGTTTGCGCAAGCCGTAACGACGAAACTTGACCTTCTCGCCGAACCGCTCTTGCATCTTGGGTTTGAGATGGGCGATGCCTTCGATCAACCCCAGCTCCTGAGCGCGTTTTCCAAGCCAGACTTCGCCCGTAAAAAGATCGGCACTTTCGTCCAGCTTGTCCCCACGGCGGGCTTTGACATGCGCAATGAAGTTTTCATGGATGTCGCCCAACAGGCCCTGCAGACGCTTGACGTCTTCCTTCTTTTCCGGCCGGAACGGGTCGAGCATCGATTTCGACTTGCCAGCCGTATGCACGCGCCGCTCAAACCCCTGCTTTGCAAGAAATTCATGCGCTCCAAAGCTGGCAGAAATCACTCCGATCGAACCCAAGACCGAGCTTCCATCGGCCCAAATCTCATCAGCCGCCGCCGCAAGCCAATAGCCGCCCGAGGCGGCCACATCCTCGACAAAGGCAACCACCGGGATGTCGAGCTCATCAGACAGTCGCCGAATACGTGACCCGATCAGAGAGCTTTGAACCGGGGAGCCACCCGGAGAGTTGACCTCTAGCGCGACGGCAACTGGCTTTCCCTTGCGAAACGCCTTTTCCAAAACAGGGGCGAGCGAGGTATCGTTCAATGCTCCGCGCCCGGCCATTCCGATGGCCCCGGACAGGCGCACGACGGCGACGACGGGATGTTTTTTGACAAACGGCAGGCTGAGTTTCATGGGTGCCGATGTAGAGTGCCCCCAACCCGTAAACAAGGGACTCATCCGGCCTTAAACGCGACGTGAACCAAATTCACACAGTCGACGGGCAAAAATGCAACGCCTAGCTGCGGATACGCCATCCGGTTTTGAATATCCAACCGATCACCGCAAGGCAGATCAGCGTGAACGCCACGATGGCCAGCAAGCTGAACACAACTGGTACGTCCGCCAGCCCGTAAAACGACCATCTGAAGCCCGATATCAGATACACAACCGGGTTGAACAAGGTGATGGTCTGCCACAGCGGCGGCAACATTGAGATCGAGTAGAAAGTGCCGCCCAGAAAGATCAGCGGTGTCACAACAAGCTGCGGCACCAGCGACATCTGTTCAAAGTTGCTGGCCCAGATACCGATAATGAAACCCAGCAGCGAGAAGCTGAGGCAGGACAGGATCAAGAACGCCGCCATCGCAAATGGGTGCTCTATTCGGATATCCACAAAAAATGTCGCCGTGATCAGGATCACCAGACCAACAAACAGGGCCTTGGTCGCCGCCGCCCCCACATAGCCGATAACAATCTCAATAAAGTTCACCGGGGCCGAGAGCAGCTCGTAAATTGTGCCTAGAAACTTAGGGAAATAGATGCCGAAAGACGCGTTTGAAATCGACAGCGTCACAATCGACAACATGATCAGCCCGGGCACGATGAAGGCACCATAAGACACGCCCTCGACCTCTTGAATGCGGCTGCCGATGGCGGTGCCAAAGACCACGAAGTACAGCGAGGTCGATAGAACCGGTGACAGAAAGCTTTGCGCCAAAGTCCTGAAGAAACGGGTCATTTCAAATCGGTAGATCGCAGCGACAGCAGACCAGTTCATGCGGGCTCTCCCGATACCAGATTGACGAATATCTCTTCTAGGCTGGATTGCCGGGTCTGAACGTCCCGCAAGACCAATCCGGCCTGAGCCACATCATTCAACAGCGTCGTAATCCCGGTTCGATCGGCATTGGTGTCATATGTATAAACCAGCGCATCGCCGTTTCCGTTCAAGGCCAGATTATGAGCAGCCAGACTATCAGGTATCTCTGATATCGAAGCCGCCAGCATCACTTCGATCTGCTTCTTGCCCATCTGCGCCATCAGAGTGTCCTTGTCCTGCACCAGCAGCAACTCACCCTTGTCGATCACCCCGACCCGATCCGCAATCGCCTCGGCCTCTTCGATGTAGTGGGTCGTCAGAATGATGGTGACACCGGCCTGTTTCAACTCGGCCACAATCTCCCACATGTCCTTGCGCAGTTCGACATCGACCCCGGCCGTGGGCTCATCCAAAAACAGGATACGGGGCTCATGTGCCAGTGCCTTGGCAATCAGGACCCGCCGCTTCATGCCCCCCGACAGCTCTTTGATCGCATTGCTGCGTTTGTCCCACAGCGACAGTTTCCGCAATATCTCCTCGATCCGGCTATCGTCGCGCCCATATCCGAACAGGCCGCGCGAAAACCGGACGGTGTTGTAAACCTTCTCGAACGGCTCCAGCGCAATTTCCTGCGGCACCAGACCGATCATCCTGCGTGCGGCGCGAAACTCGGCCTGTATGTCGTGGCCGCCAACGGTAACTGACCCGGAACTGGGCGTGGTGATCCCACAGACCGTCGAGATCAGGGTGGTCTTTCCCGCCCCGTTCGGCCCAAGCAGCGCCAGAATTTCCCCTTCTTCAATGTCCAGCGACACGCCTTTCAGCGCCTCAAACCCGTCGGCATAGGATTTGCGCAAATCCTTGATGGACAAAATTGCAGTCATGGCTGGCCCTCGTTTCTGGTCGGAACCATATCGCGACTTGCCAGCATGCGACAGGTCAGTTCCGCACAGTGTTCTCCGCATTTTTGCGGAAAGATCAATCGCCGCCCTTGCAATCTTACCGATCCGCCGGAAACCTCGGCCAAAACAGGAGGCGACACATGCTGAACGGATTGCGCATCATCGAGGTTGAAGGGCTCGGCCCTGCGCCCTTTGCCGCCATGCTGCTGGCCGATCTGGGCGCGGATGTGATCACCATCCATCGCAAAAACGGCACCCCGCCACCGGGAATGCCGGAGCGCTCGATCCTGGACCGTGGCAAACGATCCATCGCGCTGGATCTGAAAGACGCTGACGATCGGGAAACCGCAAAGCAGTTGATCGACACCGCCGATGCGCTGATCGAAGGGTTTCGCCCCGGCGTGATGGAAAAGCTGGGCCTCGGGCCCGATGAATGCCTGCGGCGCAATCCAAAATTGGTCTATGGGCGCATGACCGGTTGGGGGCAGAACAGCCCTCTGGCCCTGACCGCAGGCCATGATCTGAACTACATCTCTCTTTCCGGTGCGCTTTGGTACGCATCAGCATCCGATGCGGTTCCACAAACCCCAGCCACACTGGTGGGCGATATCGGCGGCGGTGCGATGTATCTGGTAGCAGGGCTGCTCGCAGGCATCATCAACGCCCAAAGCACTGGAGAAGGCACGGTGGTTGACGCCGCCATCTATGACGGCTCGGCCCATATGATGAACCTGCTGATGACCATGCGCCAAACTGGCAACCTGCAAGAGGCACGCGGTCAAAGCCTGCTGGACGGCCCGCATTGGAGCCGCACGTACACCTGTTCGGACGGGCGTTACATCACTGTTCAATGTCTCGAACCCAAATTTTACGCCGAGTTCCTGAAGATCATGGGGTTGTCTGACGACGCCACCTTCGAACCTCAATACAAGCCGACGCTCTGGCCCGAGCAGACCCGTCGCTTGGCGCAGCTATTCTGCAAACATCCGCGGGACCACTGGGCAACCTTGTTCCAAGGCTCAGACGCCTGTGTCGCTCCGGTTCTCAGCCCGGATGAAGCCGTCGCCCATCCCATGAACGATATGCGTCAAACATGGCAGAGTGTCGACGGCACCCTTCAGGCAGCAGCCGCGCCGCGCTTCTCAAACCGCCGCTGGACCCCACAACCAAGCCCGGCCCGAGGCGAACATAGTACCGAGATCAAAGCCGAACTCGACCGCTTGCGCCGATCCAATCCTTCATCTGGCTAAAAATATCCCGGGGGATGAATTGGCCGCAGGCCAAGAAGGGGGCTGGCCCCCTTCCCCCTTTATCGCCCCCGCACAGTGTCGATCATCAACTGCACATTCTCGGGGTCCGCATCCGGCGTGATCCCGTGCCCCAGATTAAAGATATGGGGGCCTTTTGAGAACGCCTCGACAATGCGCCGGGTTTCATCGACCAGCGCCTGACCGCCTGTGACCATGTGCGAGGACGCAAGATTGCCCTGAACACAGCCGTCTACCTGTACATGCGCTGCCGCCCAATCGGGCGCGACCGAATTGTCCAAAGCGACGCAATCCACGCCGGTGTCTTTGGCAAAGCCAATATAACCATCGCCTGCTTCTCGCGGAAAACTAATGACCGGGATATCGGGATGGCGCGCCTTGATGGCTTGGGTGATCACTCGGCAAGGCTCGACCGCGTACTTCCGGAACGCTTCACCCTTCAAAGAACCAGCCCAGCTGTCGAAGATTTTGACCACTTCCGCACCCGCTTCGATCTGAGCCGAGAGATATTCGATCGTCGCCAGCGTGATCCGATCCAGCAAAGCTTCAAACAGCGCAGTGTTCCCCTCGCGCAGCGCATGCGCAGGACCCTGATTTGGTGTGCCGCGCCCGGCGATCATATAGGTCGCCACCGTCCAGGGCGCGCCGGCAAAGCCGATCAATGTAGTCTCGGATGGCAACTCGCGCGACAGAATCCGCACAGTTTCATAGACCGGAGACAGTGTTTCATGAATATCCGCAACCGGCTTCAGAACATCAAAGTCCGATTGCTGCGTGACCGTCGACAAACGCGGGCCCTCACCGGTCACAAACCACAGATCAGCACCCAGCGCCTGCGGCACCAATAGAATATCGGCAAACAGGATCGCCGCATCGAACCCATATCGGCGGATCGGCTGCAAAGTGACCTCGGCAGCCAACTCCGGATTATAGCACAGCGACAGGAAATCTCCGGCCTGTGACCGCGTTGCGCGATATTCGGGCAGATACCGGCCAGCCTGACGCATCATCCAGATCGGCGGCACGTCCTGGACTTCACCCGCCAGCGCCCGCAGCAGCTTTTTTGTTTCGGCCATCTTTGCCCCCGAGTTTGCAATTTGGCTCACGGGGTCATCCTTTGGCGGCAATTTGTCAAGCGCAGCCCCCATTGTCAGGGCAATGTGACGCGACTAAAGCTGTGCCCATGACACTGACCCTGCCCAACCCCGCATCGCCGCTGAAGATTGGCACCCGAGGCTCGCCGCTTGCTCTGGCGCAAGCCTATGAAACCCGCCAACGGTTACGTGATGCGTTCGGTTTGCCCGAAGATGCGTTTGACATCGTGGTGATCAAAACCACCGGCGACAATCGCGCGATGATTGATGCGGACCGGCCTTTGAAAGAGATCGGCAACAAGGGCCTGTTCACCAAAGAGATCGAAGAGGCGATGCTGCGCGGTGACATCGACATCGCGGTTCATTCGACCAAAGACATGCCGGTTGCACAGCCCGCAGGTCTGGTTCTGGACACGTTCCTGCCGCGCGAAGATGTGCGGGATGCCTTCATCTCTCCACAGTTTCAGGCAATCCAGGACCTGCCCCAAGGTGCGGTGGTTGGCACCTCTTCTCTGCGGCGCAAGGCACAACTGCTCAATCGCCGTCCCGATCTGAATGTCGTTGAATTCCGGGGCAATGTTCAGACACGTCTTAAGAAACTGGCAGATGGCGTGGCCGAATGCACGTTTCTGGCCATGGCGGGCATCCGTCGTCTGGACATGGCGGATGTACCAGCCAGCCCGATCTCGCCCGATGAGATGCTGCCTGCCATCGCACAAGGTGCCATCGGGATCGAACGCCGAGGTGATGACAACCGCGCCGCCGAGCTGCTTGAGGCGATCCACCATGTGGAGACCAGCACACGTTTGGCAGCCGAGCGATCCTTGCTGGCAGCGCTGGACGGCTCGTGTGAAACCCCGATCGCTGGGTTGGCCGAGATCAAAAATGGCCAACTGCGACTGCGTGGCGAAGTTCTGCGCCCCGATGGGTCCGAAGCGATTGGTGAAGACACCACCGGAGCCATCGAAGATGGCGTCGAAATGGGCCGTGCCGTGGCTGATATCCTGCTTAAAAATGCAGGCCCGGGATTCTTTGATTGGAAAAAAATCGAAAAATTTTAACCAATGTGAACTTTTTCACAGCGCGGCGCCGGAATTAAGCTGATAGTGTGTTCATACCGGTTGAAAAATCGGGACAGTCTCGAAAGTATCGAAAAGTTTCAAGTTGTTAGTGTTTTAATCAGTGTTCGAGGGGGCGAGGCTGACCCCGACATTCAAAAGGTCCAGGGTCGCTGTTGGGGGTCAACAGCGGCCCGACTTTTTTGGATCATGGCGTATCTTCAGCTTATGGCGCTGACAGCTTGCTGAATGGCATATTGTGTCTGTTCCAGATCCGCCTTGGTGATCGCCAAGGACGGATACAGCTTACCTGGCGATTTGAAGATACCATGCGCGCGCAACACGTCATTGAACAGCACGTTGCGCTTCGGATCGTCATGCTTGGCGCTGCGATAGTCCCGACAGTCACTACTGGTGAAGTAGACGTCAAACAGGGTCACGTCACCGCAAATCTGGTGCGCGATCCCGGCCTCATTCAACGTATCGGCCAGCATATTTTGCAGGCGCGCACCAATGTCGCGCAGGCAATCATAGGTGCCGTCGCGGCGTAGAATCTCCATCGTTTTCAGCCCGGCGACTGAAGCGACGGGGTTACCTGACAAGGTGCCAAGCTGCATCAGCCATCCGCCCTCGCCCACTTGCGATTTGTCGAAATGCTTCATGATATCGGCACTTGCGCCCAACGCAGCCAGCGGGAAGCCACCACCGGTGATCTTGCCCATCGTACAGATGTCGGGTGTCACGCCATAGCGTTCCTGCGCACCGCCATAGGCCAAGCGGAAACCAGTGACGATTTCATCAAAGATCAGCAAGACATTATGCTTGTCACACAGATCGCGCAGGCCCTGCAAATAGCCGGGCATGGGCGGGATGATCCGCTGCAGAGGTTCGACCATGATCGCGGCGATGTCTCCATGTTCGTTCAGCAGGGCCTCAACCGCGTCCAGATCATTAAAAGGTGCGATCAGCATCTGATCTGCCACACCCTGTGGGATACCGGCGCTGTCGGGCACCGCCTGTGGGAAATTAACCTGTCGGCTAGGGGCTAGGCTCATCTGTGCCTCGGCGCTCATCCCGTGATAGCCACCTTCGAATTTCAGGATTTTATCGCGCCTGGTATAGGCCCGCGCCAGACGGATCGCATACATATCCGCCTCACCCCCCGAAGCAACAAAGCGGACCTGTTCGCAACAGGGCACCGCCTCGATGATCGCTTCGGCCAGTTCGATGCCCTTGGCGTTGTTGGCGAAAAAGGTCATGCCCTTGGGCAGTTGCTCCAGCACGGCCTCCATCACCTCGGGATGGCCATGACCCAACAGCATCGGCCCTGATCCGATCAGATAGTCGATGTATTCGTTGCCATCCTCATCCCAGACACGGCTGCCCTCACCACGAGAGATAATGATCCCCGGATCGAAATTGCCAAACCCGCCCGCTGGCAATACAGCATTCGCGCGGTCGATCCATTCGGCTTGAGTGTTGATCTTCAGCATGTCACGCGATCTCCATCGTAATAAACACAGTGACTATTCATAAATCGCGACCGGGTCGCCCAGCGCGTCTTCATCGGGGTGCACGCCAAGGCCCGGAGCCTCGGGCAAATGCAGGTGGCCGTTGATATTGCGCGGGCCGCGACCGCCAGCAATATCGACGGTGATCATATCCTGACAGGCCCAGACGGCGTGACAGTTGTGATCCGGGATGGTCGCAGCCAGATGCAGGGCCTCGGTATCGGCCAGAACCGTTCCGCCGGTCGCCATCACGAACATGTCGATCCCATGGGCCAGTGCGATATCACGTAGCCGCGCGGCCTTGGTCAGACCACCGACCCGGTTCAACTTGATCCCAAAGACCTCGGCGATCCCTTCGCTGGCGATGCGGGCGGCATCCTGCCACGTCACCAGACTTTCATCGACTGACACGGGTGAGGCATGACGGCCAGAGAGGGCGGCGATATCGTCGAGTGACTCGCCGGGCTGTTCAAACATCACGTTCAGGTCTTCACAGGCGCTCATCACCCGTAGGGCCTGTTGCCGCGTCCAGCCCCGGTTGACGTCATAAAGGACAATCTCACCCGGTCGCCGTATGCTCTCAACATCGCGGACACGGGCGATGTCACGTTCCACATCGCCACCGATCTTCACCGAATGGGCCACGTAGCCCCGGCTGCGGTAACGTTCGATCACCTCGCGGGTTTCTTCGACCGTCTTCGCCCCGACGGACGAGGCAATCGGGCGCGGTGTACGGGATCCGCCGCCCATCAGATCGGCGATCGGCAACCCCGCCGCCTGTCCGGCAATGTCCCAACAGGCCATATCAATCGGACTTTTGGCATAGAGGTGACCGGGCAACGCGAGGTCCATCGCGCGCTCAACCTCCAGCACCTTGCGGGGATCAAGACCCAGAATGAATGGAGCCATGGTTTCGATCCCGGCCCGGATACCCGGCCCATGCGCGGGCACATAGGTGTGACCCCATGGCGTGCCCTCACCCCAACCGATCAGCCCTGCATCGGTTTCCACCTTCACTAGCGTCGCGCCCAACACTTCGAATTTCAGCCGCCCACCAGACAGCCAGTAAGGATGCTCAAGCGGTAGATCGACGTGATAGACCGAAAGGCGCGTGATCTTCATTTCAGTTCCACTTCAACAAAAGACATCGGTTCGTCGCCCGCGTTGATCACATTATGCTCGACGCCTTCGTCGCGGCGATAGGCTGTTCCGGCTGACACAGTGACCTCGTTGACAGAACCATCCGGCAGCTCCAGGCGCATGTGACAGTCTGTGATGGCCGCGATGACGTAATCCATCTGGTGCCGGTGCCACCCGGTTTCTGCGCCAGGGGCAAAGTCAAAGCGTGTGACACGCACGCGCGTATCGTCGATCATCTGGGTTGCAATGGCTTGTGGTTTCATAAGGCATACTCCGCCAATGGTGCGCCGAGGCTTTCAGAATCTAAGGTCTTAAAATTACCTTCCCGCGAGTCCGGTCCGCCGACATAGGGCAGCCAGAGCTGATAGATGCGGGTGAGTGTCATCTTCATGCCGCATCCATTCTTGGCAGGTCGCCCATGCCCGCGCCGCGCCACAGAACAAAGGTCAGGATTGGCTGATCTGTTGTTACCATGGCATGGCTTTCCCAGCTGGAATGCATGCGGGTTTGATCTGGCCCAACGAATGCCGCATCCTCGGCGGTCTTGAACACAGCGCCGCCCGCCAAGGTCAGGTAAAGCTCCTCAGCCTGATGGCTGTGCCAATCATAGTTCAACCCGGCACCCCAACATCCGATGTAACCGCGCAGCTGGGTCGAGTGGAAATGACCGGTCGGACCAAATAGCTCGTAATATCCGTAGCGCGCCAGAAAATCCGCGCCGACCTCATCTGCGGTATAAGTCTGTTTCCAATGGGCCAGATGCGTCGTCCCTTGCACCGCGGCCACCAACCTTTGGGTCAATTCGCTGCCCTTGATCTCAAAATCCCGCACCTGGTCTGCCGCTGCAATGTGACTGGGGTGGGCGTGCATAAACGACAGGTCCGAAGGCCACGCGCCAAACGCGGACAGCTCGGGATGTGCCTGATGCACCTGCCGAGCAGCTTCTAGGACATCATCCAGAGTCATGGGATCACCACGATTTTGCCGGTATGCTGTTTTGCGATGAACGCGGCCTGGGCCTCTCGCAATTCTTCAAGCGGGTAGGTTGCGGCAAGGGCCGGTTTGATCTCACCCGCTTCGATGTATTTGACGAGGTTCTGCATGACCTGAGGGTCAATCACGGTGGAACCGGTGAAAGTCAGATCACGAAGATAGAATGTGCGCAGGTCGAACTCGACCATCGGCCCGGCAATGGCACCCGAGCATGTATACCGCCCGCCGCGTTCCAATACGTCAATCAGGCGCGGCCAATAGGGGCCACCCACCACATCTGCCACAACTGTGATTTTCTCAGCCCCAAGCGATGCGCGCAGATTTTCAGGCGCACGCGGCAGGAGTTTGTCCGGGCCAAGCTTGGCCACGTCTTCGTGTTTTGCCTCAGACGCCATCGCGATCACACGGGCACCCCTGCGCTTGGCCAACTGCACCAAAGCACCGCCAACACCACCCGATGCGCCCGGCACCAGAATGGTATCCGCGTCGGTCACATTGGCGCGGGTCAGCATCCCTTCGGCAGTCGAATAGGAACAGGAAAATATCGCTAGCTCGGCATCTGTCAGCTCCGATGTGATTGGCACGGCATTCACCGCCAATGTCGTCGCGTATTCAGCAAAGCCGCCATCCCGTTCGGACCCATAATAGCCCGTCTTATCCATATTCTCAGGATCGTCAGGATCGCGCAGCCAGCCGTCGGTGATCACCCGCTCTCCGACGCGTGTTGGGTCGACCCCACCGCCAACCGCAACGATATGGCCACAGATATCAGCGCCTTGAATGCGAGGAAAAGTGATGGGGGCACCGCCCCAGGTGGGATCATCCTCGCCCACTTCCTCGAACGCGCCGCCGGTCGTGGCGTCAGTCACGGTCTTCGAATACCAGCCCGACCTTGTGTTCACATCCGTATTGTTCAGCCCGCAGGCGGCGACGCGGATCAACACCTCACCCGGCGCAGGATCGGGGCGCGGCCAGTTGTCGTGCAGCACCATTTGCTCAAGACCGCCGTGCCCCATGGTCACCATGGCCTTCATTGTATTGGGCAGGGTCATGCTCTAGTCTCCTGATGGGCCACAGGTCGATACCCGTTTCACGGCCTGCGATTCTGCTCGACAGGCTAATTTCACAACTGTACCATCGTCAATCATGAATGACACAAATGTATCATCTATCGTCCTGGATCGCTTGTCCGAGGAATGGGACGCCCTGACGCCCGAAGCCCAGAAAGCCGCACGGTATGTGCTGGAAAACCCCACGGATGTGGGCGTATCCACCGTGCGCGAGATTGCCGAGGCGGCCAATGTCAAACCCAACACCTTTGTCCGCATGGCGCGGCAGGTCGGGTTCGAAGGCTACGAAGATTTCCGTGCGCCCTTCCGTGAGGCTATTCGCAAAGGTTCGGTTTCATTTCCCGACCGCGCCCGCTGGTTACAGGAAATCGGCAAATCAGGAGAGATGGGCGGCCTTTATGCCGACATGATCGGCGCAGCCATCCGCAATATTGAAGAGACATTTGCTGGCATTGATGTCGACCGTCTGCGCGCTGCGGCCGAGGATATCTGGAACTGCCGTCAGATTTTCACGCTGGGTGTCGGCGTCAACAACTCGAACGCGCGCAACTTTACCTATCTGGCCTCGACCGGGATGAAGCAGTTTCACGCTATCCCCCGGTCAGGCTCAACCCCGGTGGATGATCTGGCCTGGGCGGATGAACAAGATGTCCTGATCGCCATCACCTGCCACCCCTACCGGACCGAAGTGATTGATGCGATCAAGCTGGCCCGGCGGCAGGGGATGACGGTTGTCGGCATCTCGGACAGCCCCGCCAGCCCGGTGATCCTGAATGCACAACACGGGTTTGTCGTGGCCGCGGATACGCCGCAGTTCTTCCCATCCTCGGTGTCAACCATCGCACTTCTGGAAACGCTATTGTCCTTCGTCATCTCGGTTTCCAGCGATGAGATCGTGGAACGTGTTGAACGGTTTCACCAGCGCAGGCACCAGTTGGGCCTATATACGGCGGAACCCGAATAGGCCTGCAAAGCGCCCCTGGCGTAGCCTGATTTCACATCGTCGATGTGCCCATAGCAACAGGTTGTGGGCGATGATCCTGGCAAACGCGTCTAGGTTGTTGCCTGCCATTCGCCAGTGATCTATCGATACCGCGATGAGATTTGTTTTCGCCTGTTTTTCTGCGTGTTTTCTGTGCGCTTCACCCCCTGCCAACGCGCAGGAGGCGACGCTATCCCGACCCAACCTAAGCGCCTCAGGGCAGGACTATCTGAAAGCAGTCAGATACCGGGGGATCGACACGGATGTGCTGTATTTCGATCCCACCAAACCCGCGCCGCCGCTGGACACTGATTTCACGCCTCGGGCCGAAAACCAACCGGTTCAACTGTCTACCGACAGTCGCTGGATTGTGGGTGCCATCTCGACGATCGTTCTGATTTTCCTGGCGCTTTTCATCTATAACAGTGCGGGCAAAACATCTGTTTCTTTCCGCAAATCCTCGGACAATGCCAAGCGCAAGGGTCGGCATGGCGACCCCGTGGCGGTGATGGACGGCGAGGAAATACCTGATCTGGACGCGCTGCTCAGGCTCAAGGATCGTGATCTGGCCGTCACCGGGTTGGCCCAGCTGGCGCTTAGCCGCTGTCTGGCCGCCAATGAGGTGCTGTTCAAACGAAGCTGGACCCACCGCGAGGCCCTACGCAGCATGCCCCAGAACCTGTGGTACATCCCTGATCTGCGCGCGTTGGTTCTGGAAAGCGAACGCGTGAATTTCGGCCATCACTCGATCAGTGAAGGTGATTTTGACGCACTGCTCTCACGCATCCGGCCCGTCCTGCGCGAGGTGCGGGCATGAGCGAGACAACAGGGTTCCCTCCGACAGATCGCATTCGGCTGGACTGGATCATCGTCGGCGTCGTGATTGCGATCTGCGTGGGCATATTCCTCTATGTCATGGCGGGTCGCCAATACGCGCTGCGCGAGTCGGCCAGCGGGTTTGACGGGCTGGATCGCTGGTTGAACAGCCAATCGCACGCCACACAAAGCTTTACAGGCGGCTGGCCGTTGGATCGCAGCACCGTGGGCCTTCTGGTTCAGCCGCTCTACGACACGCGCCTCGATACCGATCGAACCGCTGCGAAGACCAAAGAAGAGTTGTTGTTTCAGCCCGATGAGTTCGATCAGGACATCGAGGTCATCCGTGACAAGGCACAATCCGTGCCCAGCCTGATCATTCTGCCGAAATGGCGCAGCGGCATGCGCCTAACCGGGTTTGGACATCCCTTTCTGATCGCGCAAAGGACCGATCTTGAAACGATCCTGCACGGGCTTGTCGGGCCCGAGGTCGGAGGGCTGCACTTCGCGCGCAGGCCGTTTCTGGACTATGAACTGGTCGCAGACCAGCAGTTGAACGCCCGGATTTATGCGGCCCAGACCTTTGCCGGAAACGGGTGCGATCCCGTCGTCGGACAACCGGGCGAGATGCTGCTGGGGCTGTGCCCGCTGCCGGGGTCTGAGGGCGAGCAACAAGCCTATATCTTGTCAGACCCGGATCTGTTGAACAATCACGGCCTGACCCTGGGTGACAATGCTTGGGTTGCGGCGCAGGTCTTGCCTCAGATCGCTAGCGATCAGCGCATCATCATCGATTACAGCGACCAGAACTGGCTGACAGCACCGGAAAACGTCGTCGCCCGTGAACGCACATGGGATGATTTGAAACGCCTGTTTGAACCTCCATTCCGAGTTTTGTGGATCGGGGCGGGTCTTTTATTGGCGCTTTCGATTTGGCGTGGCGGTTTGCGCAGCGGGCCCGTGGTGGGCCTTGCCCCGACGCTGGGCACTGGCAAACGAACAGCCAACCGGGCACGCGCACGGCTTATGCGCCTGACAGATCAGGATGGCGCGATGCTGTCGGACTATGTCGACACACGGTTGCGTGCCCGCGCCGCCGCGCTGTTTGGCAATACGCAAATGACAGTCGGCACACCTGAGGAGGCGTATCTGAAATACGTCCACGCCAGAAAGCCTGATCTGGCCGTCCAGCTGGACGGGTTGATCCAAACCATACGCGCCCTGCCCCCGCATTTGGGCGCAGATGACGCGATTTCCTACATTGACCAATTCGAACTGATACTGGAGCACCTTGCCAATGACGCTTGAAGAATTGTTCGCCCGGGCCGAGGCGTTGCGCGCCGAGATCGGCAAAGTTGTGCAAGGCCAACAAGAGGCTGTTGATCTGCTGCTGACCGCCTTGTTCGCGCGCGGGCATGTACTGCTCGAAGGCCCTCCGGGTACCGCGAAAACCCTACTGGCCCGCAGCTTTGCCGGCGCACTTAATCTGCAGTTCGGGCGCATCCAGTTCACCCCCGACCTGATGCCGGGCGACGTGTTGGGCACCTCGATCTACAACTTCCAGACCAGCGAGTTTGTTCTGACCAAAGGCCCGGTCTTCAGCCAGATCCTGCTGGCGGATGAGATCAACCGCGCCCCGCCAAAAACGCAGGCCGCCCTGTTACAGGCGATGAACGAGCGGATGGTGACGATTGACGGCACCGACCACATGCTGGGCTCGGAGTTCATCGTGGTCGCAACCCAAAACCCGATTGAACAGCAAGGCACCTACCCCTTGCCCGAAGCGCAGTTGGACCGGTTCCTGTTTAAGGTCAACCTGAGTTTCCCGCCCGAAGATGTGGAACTGTCGATCCTGCGCCAGCATGCGAATGAGCCGCTGGATTTCCTGAGCGCAACACAAACCGTTCAGCCCCTGCTGGATGCACCCACCATGATGGCGGCGCGCCAGCTGATCGACGGGATCGTGCTGGATGACGACATTCTGGCCTATATCCTGCGGCTGGTCCGCGCCACGCGCGAAAGCGCGGACATCGCCTTTGGCGCCTCGACGCGTGCGGCGGATGCCATTGCCGGGGCAACCCGTGCGACGGCCGCCCTGAATGGGCGCGACTTTGCGATCCCCGATGATGTCAAAACCCTGATCATCCACGCGCTGCAACACCGCATCGTGCTGTCCCCGTCGGCCGAGATCGAAGGGCGTGGCCCGCGGCAAGTGTTGGAAAACATCCTCAACCAGATCGAGGCCCCCCGCTGATCCGGCCATCCCGCATATTGCTCATCGCCGCCTGCGCGGCGCTGTGCCTGTCGCTGCTGGCGATTGTTCTGGGGGATGCAACCCGGCCCATCGCTGGTTTGCCCTGGGTTGTGCTGTGCGGTTTGGCAATTGTTGATTTGCTGTTGTCCTGGCCACGTCGACGGTCTGTCACGGTTGAACCGATGCCGGATATCTTTGTAGGCGAGGCAGGTCAGATCGACCTGACCGTCTCTCCCAGTGCGCCGGGCATGTTGGGAGAGTTGGATTGGCCATCGGGCCTGAACGGCCCATCGGGCTTTGACCTGTCGAAAGGCACGGTTGAAATTCCGTTTCGTGCGGGCCGAAGGGGCACCTGGGATTTGTCGCATTTGTGGCTGTCTTGGTCTTCTCGGCTCAGGCTGTTTGAATTCGTCCCCAAACTGAGCTTTGGCCTGAAGGTCCCTGTGGTGCCCAACATCCGCCGCGTCATGTCGGGTGAGATTTCGACCACCGTGCAATCACGCCTGTTCGGCGTGAAAGAAAACCGCGCCATTGGCGAAGGCACCGAATTTCACCAGCTACGCGATTTTGTGCGCGGGATGGATGCCAGCTCGATCGATTGGAAACGCTCGGCCCGCTATCGCTCGCTTGTGGCCAAAGAGGTGCGGGCGGAACGCAACCATCATGTGATCATCGCGCTGGATAACGGCTATCAGATGCGTGAAGAGGTCGCTGGATTGCCAAAGATCGACCATGCCATCACCGCTGCGCTGGCAACCGCCTGGGCCGCAGCCATCGGCGGTGATCAGGTTGGGTTCTACGCCTATGACGCCAAACCGCGCATGTTCCTGCCGCCGGAACCAGGACGCGCCGCGTTCAACCGGTTACGCAGCCGCACGGCCGAACTCAGCTATGAAAGCGTCGAGACGAACCACACCTTGGCTATGACCGAGTTGAACGGGCGCACGCCAAAGCGCAGTCTGATCATCATATTCTCGGATTTCGTGGACACAACAACAGCCGAGCTGATGGTCGAGAATGTCAGCGTTCTGGCCAAACGGCATCTGATCGTCTTCGTGACCCTGCGCGATCCGATTTTGGAAGCGCAAGTCAATGAGGCCCCATCGGATATGGATGGGGTGGCAGAGACGGTTTCAACCGGGCAACTGCTGCGCGAGCGTCGCCTTGTGCTGGAGCGGCTGCACCAGCTGGGCGTCACGGTGATTGATGCGGAACCGGGTGAGGTCTCAGCCCGCCTGATCTCGACCTATCTGGAAATCAAAGCGCGAGAGATGATCTGATGTCTGAACGTGACCTGATCCGCTCGGCCCGGTTTCGGCAGGAACGCGAAGGTGACTGGCGCAGATTGTCCGAACTGGTCGATAAGGCCGAGGGTCAGGGCCTGCATCGCATGAACTTTCAGGAGGCGCGCGATCTGGCCGATCTGTATCGGCAGGCCACCACGTCCCTGTCCATCGCGCGCGAGATTTCGCTGGATCGCGGCTTGTTAGACTATCTCGAAGCCCTGACCAGCCGCGCCTATCTGAGCGTTTATGCGCCCCAACAACGGCTGGGCGGCACGATCCGCAGGTTCCTGACCAGCGGTGGGCCACGGGCGATGCGATCCTCGTGGCTCGTCACACTGCTGGGGTTTTTGTGCATGGCCGCCGGAGCACTGGCCGGATATTTCTTTTATTTCGACAACCCCGAATGGTTCTATGTCTTCATGCCATCCGACTTGGCCGGAGGGCGCGGGCCTGACGCCAGCACCGACTATCTGCGCTCGACCATTTACGGGGAAGAGGATGCATCGGGTCTTGGGGCCTTTGCGACCTATCTGTTTTCACACAACACCCGGATCGCCATCTTTGTCTTTGGCTTGGGCGCGTTCTTATGCGCACCGACGATCATGCTGCTGTTTTATAACGGGTTGATCCTTGGCGTCTTCTACGCCCTGCACATCGATCGCGGATTGGGTTGGGATATGTTCGGATGGCTCTCGATCCACGGCGTGACCGAGCTGTCGGCGATCTGCATCGCAGGTGCAGGGGGGCTGAAACTGGGTCTGGCTGTCCTGTTCCCCGGCCCACAGACCCGAGCGGCGGCCCTGCGCGCGGCGGGCCATGATGCGGTCAAGCTAGCGCTGATCGCAGCAATGATGCTGGTGGTTGCGGCCCTTTTGGAAGGGTTCGGCAGGCAACTGGTACAAGACCGCTCCACGCGCATTGCCATCGGTTGGACCATCGGTGCGCTTTGGCTGTTGTGGTTCACGCTGGGCGGAAGGAGGCGGTCATGAGCGTTGCCGCAATGGACCGCCTGCTGCCACCCGAAGGTGTGCCGCTTTACTTTCGTGTCGCCGGTGTAGGCGTTCGAACTGCCGCGCAGCTGACCGACATTCTGATCACCGGGGCCGTGGCGGTTGCGCTGTTCCTTTTAGCGGTTTCCTTCGATCTGGTCGAACCGTTCACGGCTTCGGCAATTGGCGCGATGCTGTTCTTCGTCATCCGCATCCCCTACTACGCCGCATCCGAGCTGATCTGGAACGGCCAGACCCTTGGTAAACGGCTGATGAAGATCAAGGTGGTCTCGGCAGATGGCCAAGCTCTGACGACGCAATCTCTGGTCGTGCGCAACCTGATGAAAGAAGCCGAGATCTTTCTGCCTGGCACACTGGTGCTGACGCTGACAACGGATGCTCTGGTGCCGTCGCTTATCTCTCTGGTCTGGATTTTGGGCGTTCTGGCCGTGCCTTTGTTCAACAAGCGCCGCCAGCGGCTTGGGGACATCATCGCCGGCACCTACGTGATCCACTTGCCGAAACCCGTTTTGCTGCCGGACATGTCAGAAACCAACCGGCCGCTGACGGCTGCACAATCCTCTTATCAATTCCTGTCGCATCAATTGGAACATTATGGCGCGTTCGAGTTGCAGACCCTCGAAGGGGTTCTGCGCAGTGCCAATCGTGCCAAAGGCCCCGCCGCCTACCAGCAGCATAAAGAAACGCTGGCCGCAGTCTTTGCGCAAGTGCGCCGCAAGATCGACTATGCCGACCCGGTTCCCGATGCAGACCACCAAGCCTTCCTCGAAGCCTTCTACAAGGCACAGCGTGCCTTTCTCGAACAACGACAACTGTTCGGAGACAAACGGAAGGACAAGCACCACACCGTCGAGAACGGAGACGTCCAATAAGAAGCTGTTGCCGTTTTGCCTAGGGGCGAGACATAACGTGCAGTTTCCCCTTGCAGATGAAAGGCAGTGCGCTGCTTTATCTGAGCCAAGACCATATCGTTTAATTTAGGATATACAGATGGCTGACACTGCAACTTCTGACGTCCACGCCCCCTTCGGAGTGGGCGCGGTTCTGAGTGATACATTTTCGATTTTCTTCCGGAAAATTCACATCGTGATCCTGTTGGGTTTCATCCCCGCTCTGATCGACGTCATTGTGAATACATATGCCTGGGATACGGATTTCGAAGCTGTCCCGGGGGTTGAGTTCGACTGGGCGACCTTCAGTTCCACCTTTGTCGTGGCCCTATTGATCTCATCCGTCGCCATCTCGCTAACCTCGGCCATGGTCATTCAACTGGCCTATGACGCCAAATCCGGACGGCCCGCCCAGATTGGCCAATACTTCAAAAACGCCTTGGTCAACCTGCCAGCCTTGGCGGTTTTGTCCATCGTAAGCGGCATTCTGATCGTAATCGGGTTTGCGCTTGTGCTTGTACCCGGGCTTTGGCTCTACGCGGTATTCTCGGTCATTGTCCCGGCCATCGTCATCGACAAATCCGGTTTCGGAGCGCTCAATCGCAGCTCGCAGCTCACCAAGGGCTATCGCTGGCCAATCGTCGGCACGTTGCTCCTACTTATTCTATGCATCTTTTTGGTGTCTGTGGTAGTGGGGTTCGTATTCGCGTTTGGATTTGGCGACACCTCTGCCATCGGCTTTGAACCCACACCGACTTGGATCATCGCCGAGGCCGCCCTGAACGCGCTGGCCTATGGCTGGACAGGTGTCGCAATCGCGATGATCTTCGCCCGCCTGAAAGAAATCAAGGAAGGCGTCAGCGTCTCAGATCTGGTCGACGTGTTCCGTTAGAGCTCGCTTAAGCCCGGCGGCATAGCTGCCGCCGGGGCCCTGCTTCGTTTCCAGAACCAGGCTTTGGGTCATAAAAAATGACTCAAGCACCAGAATCGACCTTGTAACTCCGTGACATGCACGGATATACCCGTCGGCGGAGACGTGGCCGAGTGGTCGAAGGCGCTCCCCTGCTAAGGGAGTAGGCGGGAAACCGTCTCGAGGGTTCGAATCCCTTCGTCTCCGCCATTACCCATTGATTTTATTGGATAAATTGGCGAGTCGCCGGTTCTACCCACGACCTACCCATGCGACTTCTTAGGCTTTCAAAGGGAGTATAGTGGCGAAATGGCATTCAGAGTTCTTCCGATCCATACTCTGAACGCACGCGGCCACGTAATGCTGGAAGTCTTTCGAGACCACTTCAACATCCCGCCCGACCGCATGTTGTTTGAGATACAAGCTATGCGAAAGCAGGTGGTGGATGCCTTGAAGACCAAAGGCGTAAACTACGATGAACTTCGCGCTGCGCTTGTTCCAGACCGCGAAAAGCTTGAGCTGGCGTTGATCTTCGACACGATGAAGATTGAAAGTAGTTGGTATGGATATGAAGTCTTCAAGCATTTGATTCCGCTCCTAGACCCGCACACCAAGAATAGCATCCTCCACGGCGACTACCTTGGAGAGAACGAACACCAAGACATTCTGTTTGAGGCCTTCCGCGATGCGGTGTGTCCAATAGAGCAGATCACCTTCCGGCACAGCACTCAGTTTTATGTTGTCTATCTCAATAATCTTACGGACACAGCCTTTCAAAAACTGGCGGATGGATTGATTGGTTTTGAAGGTTATGTCGGGTGCGCGAATGTAACGCATCACTCTCATTTCAAGACACTACTGTCATTGCGCCTTACCAACCTTGGCGTCAAATTTGGCCGAAAGATAATTCAAGGTCACGAAGACGACCGCGATGAAACCGACAATGTGAACATGAGCGGGTATCCTTTTTCGGACATCATAAACTGCCAGGTACGAGCTGATCAGGGGTGATTTAGGGGGTCAGATGCAACGCTTACGAAAACCCTGCTAACGCCGATGTTTGATCGTTCAGCGATTGATCCAGTGGGTTGTTTGTAGAGATGCGGGCTGTTTGGGATTTTCTGGCGTTGGTTGCGGGAGTAGGATTTGAACCTAC
>NZ_JBQFYL010000017.1:0-80200 GCF_056541465.1 Ruegeria sp. AH12
AGACGCGACTTCTGCTCGTCGCTCAACCAGAATAGATTGCTCATGATATACCCCTCAAAACTCAGGAGCTTTGAATCACGCAGCCGAGATGACGGCAACCAAATTAATGGGTCCAGAACCTAGCGGCTAAGTCCGACTGATCGCGAAATATTTTCCCCAAGCGCTTTCCGTTCGATTGATCTCGAAGAGGTTTCGGAATCTTGTATTTTTCGATGAAGTCGTGGAACTTACTTCCAATAGCTTTGTCTGTCCTAGAGTAGCTTATGAAAGCAGTATAAAACAAAACTCACCCCATCAAAAAAGCACCCACACGGCCGCGCTTTGAGGATATGACAGAAAAAAATCCAATTTGAGCATTCTATCAAAAAAGCCAACTCAGGTCTATTGACGGCTGGAACGCCTTTTCGGGCGAAAAAGGAAAACCTTTGGGGGTCGAGCCACCAAGATAGCCATAGAAACAAGTAACTTGGGCAAAATGAAATCGTCATGGATTGACAGTGTTGGCCCAACCTGACAACGGACTTCGCCTTGCTGATCACCGCGATCGCGCCTTGTGGATGGGTGAGGTTTTGCCGTTCAACCTATCGCTCTTTGATTGACCTACTTCAACGCCCGCGCCTGATCACGTAAGATAAATTTCTGGATCTTTCCGGTAGAGGTCTTTGGTAAGGCTCCAAACACAAGCGTTTTGGGTGCTTTGAAATGGGCCATGTTATCCCGACAGAACGCTATCAGTTCCGCTTCGGTCGTGCTGGCATCTGGCTTCAGCTCGACGAAGGCACAGGGTGTTTCACCCCACTTTTTGTCCGGGCGCGCAACGACCGCTGCCTCCATCACCGCAGGGTGCTTGTACAAAACGCCCTCCACCTCGACGGATGAGATATTCTCTCCCCCCGAGATGATGATGTCCTTGGACCGGTCTTTCAGCGCGATGTAGCCGTCTGGATGCATCACTCCCAGATCGCCTGACGCAAACCACCCGCCGTTGAACGCCGCATCAGTGGCATCCGGGTTTTTCAGATACCCTTTCATCACCACATTACCTTGCATGAAGATCTCACCCATGGTTTCGCCATCTGCCGGAACAGGCTCCAGCGTCTCGGGATTGGCTACCATCAGCCCAGATAGCGCCGAATAGGGTACGCCCTGTCGCACCTTCAGCGCCGCCCGATCCTCGGGACCTTGCGCATTCCATTCTTCTTTCCAAGCGCAGACAACTGAAGGACCGTATGTCTCGGTCAAGCCATAGACATGGGTCACCTCAACCCCCATCGCCTCCATCGCTTCGATGACTGCGGCGGGGGGCGGCGCACCTGCTGTCATCACCTTGATCTGATGATCGAACTTTTTCAGATGATCCGGCGCATGTGCCAGCATATTCAAAACAATCGGAGCCCCGCAAAAATGGGTAACCTTCTCATCCCGGAATGCGGCATAGATCGGTTCTGCCCGAACGGCGCGCAGACAGACTGACACCCCCGCATTCGCAGCCATCGCCCAGGGGAAACACCAACCGTTGCAATGGAACATCGGTAGGGTCCACAGATAGACAGAATGGCGCGGCATGTTCCAATCGAGCAGATCAGACTGCGCGTTCAACGCCGCACCGCGGTGGTGATAGACCACTCCTTTAGGGTTACCCGTGGTCCCGGATGTGTAGTTCAGCGTAATCGCGTCCCATTCATCTCCGGGCAACTGCCAATCATAGTCCGGGTCACCTTCTGCCAGCAGCGCCTCGTAGGTTAAATCTGCCAGTCTTTCGCCGCCGTCAAAGCCGGGGTCTTCGATGTCGACAACCAGAATGTCGCGCTCGACCTGCGACAGCGCCTCTTTAACCACCGCTGAAAACTCTGGATCAACCAGCAGAACCTTTGCCTCGGCATGGGTCAGGATAAAGGCAATGATCGGGGCATCCAGCCGTGTGTTGATCGCGTTCAGAACAGCCCCTGCCATCGGCACCCCAAAATGTGCCTCATAAAGTTCGGGGACATTCGCGGCGATGATAGATACTGTGTCGCCTTTTCCAACACCCCGCGTCACCAAGGCCGAGGCCAACCTGCGGCAGCGGCTATAGGTTTGCGCCCAGGTATACCGGCGATCTCCATATACGACGGAGGGGTAATCCGGATAGACGGCCGCCGTCCTTTGAATGAAACTGAGCGGGGACAGGGGCGTATAGTTCGCGCGGGTCTTATCCAGATGACGCTCGTATATGTTGGTTGCTTGCATACGCCAATCCTCCCCATTCGCGTGTTGGCTGACTTGAGCACAAACATGCGCCGCTGACAAACCCGTAGAAATACGCCAAACCTGCGTTCTGGATGTATGCTAACATGCGATCTGGCCCTATATTCCAGCGGTCATTCGCGGTGATCTGAGCCATCTTGAACACATGCTATTGTGGGACCTAACCCCCACCCTACACACCGCACTTGATTGAAAGGACATGTCATGGACGGAACGTTCAGCGAAAACGATCTTTCCCGCGTGGTTGAAGCTGACCGCGCCCATATCTGGCATCACCTGATCCAGCATAAACCCTTTGAAACCAATGATCCCCGCATCATCGTCGAAGGCAAGGGCATGCGTGTCTGGGACCAGAAAGGCAAAGAGCATCTGGATGCGGTCTCCGGTGGCGTGTGGACCGTGAATGTTGGCTATGGTCGCGAATCGATCTGTAAGGCTGTCTATGACCAGCTGATGAAGCTATGCTATTTTGCCAATTCGGCGGGCTCGATTCCCGGTGCGCTGTTTGCGGAAAAACTGATTGAAAAGATGCCGGGCATGAGCCGGGTGTATTACACCAACTCAGGCTCTGAGGCGAACGAGAAAGCCTTTAAGATGATCCGTCAAATTGCGCATAAGCGCTATGGCGGCAAGAAAACCAAAATTCTGTATCGTGACCGCGACTATCACGGCTCGACCCTGGCCGCGATGTCGGCTGGCGGGCAGGATGAGCGCAACGCGCAATACGGACCGTTCGCACCCGATTTCATCCGCGTGCCGCACTGCATGGAGTACCGCAAGCACGAGTTGGACGGCGCGCCCGAAGAGAATTTCGGTGAATGGGCAGCGGATCAGATAGAAGAGGTGATCCTGCGCGAAGGCCCTGACACCGTAGGTGCGCTATGTCTTGAGCCGGTCACCGCCGGGGGTGGCGTGATCGAAGCGCCCGAAGGTTACTGGCAGCGCGTGCAAGAGATCTGCAAGAAGTACGACGTGCTGCTACACATTGACGAGGTCGTCTGCGGCGTTGGTCGGACTGGCACTTGGTTTGGCTACCAGCAATACGGCGTAAAACCCGATTTTGTCACCATGGCTAAGGGTGTTGCTTCGGGCTATGCAGCCATTGCTTGCCTCGTGACCACCGAGAAAGTCTTTGACATGTTCAAGGACGATGCGGCTGACCCCATGAACTACTTCCGTGATATCTCAACCTTCGGGGGCTGCACCGCTGGTCCGGCGGCTGCAATCGAGAACATGCGGATTATCGAGGATGAGAACCTACTTGGCAATTGTGCGGCCATGGGTGACCGGATGACAGGCAACCTTCAGGCGCTGATGGAGAAGCACAAGGTCATCGGCGACGTCCGTGGCAAAGGCCTGTTCCTGGGCGCCGAGCTGGTCGCAGACCGTGGTAGCAAAGAGCCGGTGGACGAAAAACTCGCACAGGCCGTGGTTGCCGATTGCATGGCGCAGGGCGTGATCATCGGCGTCACCAACCGCTCGGTCCCCGGTCGGAACAACACGCTGTGCTTCTCGCCCGCGCTGATTGCGACGGCAGATGATATCGACCAGATCACCGATGCGGTCGATGGCGCATTGGGGCGTGTGTTCGGCTGATATCTCGCCACAGTCGCCTACAGTAAACGCTTAGAAACCGGCGCTTCTGGCGCCGGTTTTTTCGTTCACATTTGTTTCAAATATAACCCTCAAACGACAGTGCGAAAGCTCTGCTAGTCGGCTTTTATGTTGACGTTCCACCACTTTGGACGCGCCCCACGATAGGAGTGTGTGGTAGGGATCAAGTCCTTCCGACCTGGCCTGTCGAAACATCCTGTCAACAGCGCAATTGTCGGCGCATCGTCGATCGCGCCCAAACTGCTTCCGCATTTTGGGCAGAAAGCGCGATTGGAATAGTCAGAGGACCGATAGGCGGTGGGTGCCCCTCCGGGTCCAGTCCAAGCTACTGAGCCCCTGGGAAATTCGACCCACACGGCTGTTAGTGCACCGGTGTGCTGCTGACACATCCTGCAAGAACACGTGTGTGGGTTGAGTGCCGGCCCAAGGGCTTCAAACCGGATGTTCCCGCACAGGCATCCACCGGTGTAAACAACAGCTTTCGGCATCGAACAAATCCCTGAGCCAGAACCACAACGTGAAGCGAGTTCCACCTGAACCTAAGACGATTGGCAGCGGTTCGATAGCCTAAATGACAAGACCAAGCATACCAAGCGATACGCTTAGAAAGCTTGCCAAACGTCTGCACTACGATAGCGTGGGAGCATTCAACCCAGCAATCGGAACCGTTTTCTATGATACAAATTCTTGCTCGTGGCCTCGCCCTTTCCATCGCTTTGATATTCGCAAACCCCGTCTCTGCCGACGATGGCAGCGGCTTCCCTCAGATCGTTGGTACCTGGCACGGCACCTATCTGGTGGCTTTTGCCAAATCGAACCCGAACCACGACAAAGGTCTGCTGCGCACAGAGATGGAGCTGGAGATCACCAAGCTGGACGGCAACCTGATCACCGCCACCAACCGCTGGCGACGTATCGGTGAGACCGAGTGGATCGTCGAAGAAGCCATGGGTACCTTCAGTTTGGATGATCCCACCCAATTTGTGTTGGCTGAGGCCGGTGTATCGGGGGATGATGTGTCATCCGGAATTTTCAATGGCGTCTACCTAGATGATGTAATCATGGTCACCTATGCAGGTCCGGGGACCGGCGTTGCCTTTGCGGCGCAGTTGGTGAAGAAGGACCAAGAGTAACCCAAGAACAGCGGGTCACACAGGCCTTAAGTTCCGGCCTCTTAGTCAGTAGATTGCGATAGCCGTCACAGTGTTTTCTGACAGGCATACTTGTAGCTCTACACAGGTCCTGTGTGCGAGATTATGGCTGATGCCGGTCCGGGTGCGCGTCGGCAAAGGCCGGGTGGTTTGCGCAGGCGGCCTCGACGCTCAGAAGGCAGGGCATATCAGCCAGATCAACCTGATACCGGCGTGCGTTGTATAGCTGTGGGATCAGGCACAGATCAGAAAGGCCCGGCTGTTTGCCGGTGCAGTAGGGGGCCTGTTCGAAACTACCGAGCAGGGTTTCAAAAGCCAGCAGGCCCGGACGGATAAAGCGCTTCATCCAATTCCCGGGCATCCCTTCGGCATCACCGCTCAGATGCGTCGCATATCGGGCCACTGAGAGATTGCAAACCGGGTGGATGTCAATCGCAATAGATTGCGCCAATGCTTGTGCTTTGGCGCGTGCCGCTGGTTCGGTCGGCAGAAGGCCAAGATGTCGAGTCTGATCCAGATAATCGATGATGGCCAATGACTGAGTCAGCTGTAGGCCGTCAATCTCAAGCACGGGCACCAGGCCTTGCGGATTTCGGCCAAGATGCTGGTCAGATTTATGCGCCGCCTTCGTCAGATCGACCGAGACCGAGCGATACGCAATCCCAGCCAGATTAAGCGCAATCCGTACCCGATAGCTGGCCGAAGAACGCCAGTAGTCATACAAGATGGTCTCAGTCATTCTTCACCTCTGATAGGCGCGTCGCGCAAGCTAAGATCAGCGCCTCATCTTTTGTAAGGGTCTTCAAGCGCAGGAAGGATCGTTCCCGAACAGGTGCCAAACCCGATCACATAGCCGTCGCCCTTGGCGTGCCCCTTCAAGGTCAGCGTATCGCCATCCTGAACAAAGCTGCGGGTTTCACGGCTATCCAGCGTCAGAGGCTCTTTGCCCCCCCAGCTGAGTTCCAGCAACGATCCACGGTTTTGCTTTTCAGGGCCAGAGATGGTGCCCGATCCCAGCAGATCCCCGGTGTTCATCGGACAGCCAGATGTCGTGTGATGGGCCAACTGCTGGGCTGCGGAATAATACATCTCGTTATAGTTGGTCCGGGCGATCACTGTCTCTGACTGTCCCGCAGGGGCCATCGTCACTTCGAGATCGATATCGTAGAGCATCGGGCCGCAATCCTTCAGGTGATCGAGCAATTCGAACTCTCTTGCAGGGGTGTCGCAGCGAAACGGCTCCAGTGCGGCTTTGGTGACGATCCAAGGGCTGATAGAAGTGGCGGTGGCCTTTGCCAGGAACGGCCCCAATGGTTGGTATTCCCACGCCTGAATATCTCGGGCCGACCAATCATTCAGCAGCACATAGCCAAAGATGTTATCGTCCGCTTCCTGCACCGAAATCGGACCGTCTGAAGGGGTTCCGACAATGGCGCCCATCTCAAGTTCGATATCAAACCGCTGCGATGGCGCAAAACGGGGCAGGGCGTCGTTGGGTCCCTTCAACTGGCCCCAAGGGCGGCGAATATCCGTACCGGACACCACGACGGATGAGGCGCGCCCGTTATAGCCAATCGGAATGTGCAGCCAGTTGGGTGGCAATGCATTTTCCGGCCCGCGGAACATGGTGCCCACATTTGTGGCATGGTGCCGGCCCGCGTAGAAGTCCGTGTATTCACTGACTGCCAAAGGCATGTGCATCTGCACGTCGTCCTGCGACACCAGCAGAGGTTCGACCTTGTCCTGCTCGTCCGTGCCTTCTGACAGCAGCTCGGTCAGTCTGTTGCGCAATGCGGCCCATACGGCGGGCCCTTGTTCCATCAGAGGATTCCAGAAGGGCAGGTCAAAGAGAGGGTCTTCGCCAAGAACTACTAGCCCAGTTTCTTCGGCTGCCGTGACATCGAGGACCAGGTCACCGATGGCCACGCCGCAACGCAGATCATTCTCCGCAACCGAGAAGACACCATACGGCAGGTTGTTCAGCGGAAAGGGGTGGGCCGGGTCATTGGCCGAAGTTATCCAGGATTTCATCAAAGGCATCTGTGATCCTTGTCTCTAAAGTCTATTGTGCGTCACGCAGGGATTTCAGCCCCAGCAAAAGGGCGGCAAGTATCATGAAAACGCCGCCAGCCCGATCCAACCATAGCCGTGCCGAGCCCTTTAGCCGTGCGGCCAGCCAGCTGGCGCTGCCGCCATAGGCTGTCAGAAAAAGCCCGTCTATGACCAGATAAGTGGCGGAGAGGATCGCGAATTGAGGCCAGAATGGCAGCGCACCGTCGATGAACAACGGGAACAGAGCCGCGAAGAATATCACGGCCTTGGGGTTGGCAGCCGACGTGACAAACCCCTGCATCCATAGCGCCTTGCGGCTGGTGCGTGGCGCGGCTTGTGTGGTTTTGCGTTTTGCCCCCAGGATCATCTTGGCCCCGAGGAATACCAAATAGGCCACACCCAGCCATTTGATGACAGCCAGAGCCGCCCCCGAGGTCGCAATGATGGCAGCCAAACCAAGCCCAGCGGCCAGCATTTGCAGCAAATTGGCTGAAAGGTCTCCGGCCGCCGTGAAAAGCCCGCGACCCAAGCCATTTGTTGCCGAGTTAGACAGCATCAACAATTGGCTGGGCCCCGGAGTGCTCATCAGCAGTAGCACCGTGGCGGCATAAGTGATCCAAACATCAAAGCTCATCTCGGTCTCACTTTTTGCCGGGGGTGCCGTCGAATTTCTTTTCCAGCGAAGTCCAGCAATCGATATAGTCATCCTGCAAGGGCGCCTCACTGGCTGCAAACTCGGTCAGGTGCTGCGGGAAGCGCGTTTCGAACATGAACGACATCGTCCGGTCCAGCTTGTCGGGCCCGAGATTGGCGTTCGAGGCATTTTCGAACGCATCGCGATCTGGCCCATGCGGGATCATCATGTTGTGCAGGCTCATCCCGCCGGGGACAAAGCCCTGCGGCTTTGCATCATACTGGCCGTAGATGTTGCCCATCAGCTCAGACATGATGTTCTTGTGATACCAAGGTGGGCGGAACGTATCCTCTGCCACCATCCAGCGTTCGCGGAACAGGACAAAGTCGATATTGGCCGTGCCGGGTTGGCCCGATGGCGCTGTCAGGACGGTGAAGATCGACGGGTCCGGGTGGTCGAACAGAATGGCTCCAACCGGGCAGTAGGTGCGCAGATCATATTTGTACGGTGCATAGTTGCCGTGCCATGCAACCACATCCAGCGGGCTGTGACCGATCTTGGTCACGTGGAATTGGCCGCACCATTTGATGGTCACGGTCGAGGGCACTTCGCGGTCTTCAAACGCAGCAACCGGGGCCTTGAAGTCGCGTGGGTTGGCCATGCAGTTTGCCCCGATTGGACCACGGCCCGGCAGTTCGAATTTCTGTCCGTAATTTTCGCACACAAACCCACGTGCCGGCCCTTCCAGCACTTCGACGCGATACAGCAGCCCGCGCGGCAGGATGGCGATTTCCTTAGGTTCCAGATCGATGATACCAAGTTCGGTGATGAATCTCAGCCGACCTTCCTGTGGCACGACCAACAGCTCGGAATCGGCCGAGAAAAAGTAGTCATCAACCATCGACTCGGTGACAAGATAGATATGGCTGGCCATTCCGACCTGCGTGTTCACATCCCCTGCCGTGGTCATCGTGCGCATACCGGTTAGCCAGGTCAGACCAGCTTCGGAATGTGGAACCGGATCCCAACGGTACTGACCTAAAGAAATCACATCCGGATCAATACAGGGGGCTGATTTCCAATAAGGCAGATCGATCTTCTCATACCGGTGCGAGTGTTTGACCGAGGGGCGAATGCGATAGCACCAGGTTCGTTCAGGCGGGTTTGCGGTGAAGGCGGTGCCGCTGAGTTGCTCACCATACAGGCCATAGTTGCAGCGCTGCGGGCTGTTCATACCCTGGGGCAGGGCACCTGGCAGCGCCTCGGTTTCAAAATCATTGCCAAAGCCGGGCATATAGCCGGAATGGGTTCCAACGGGCGTGCTGGCCTGCGTCAGACTGTGCGGTTCTACCGGACGATTCATTGGGGTTCCTCCGTTTGCTGCTTGTCGGATAATAGTTGTTTTTGTAACTAACAAGCATGAGATACGATAAATCCCCCGATACTGACGGTTTTGACCTTCAGAACTTTCTGCCGTTCCTGCTGAATCAGGCGGCAGAATCCGCCTCGATGGACTTTCAGAAAGTCTACAAGGACCGCTATGGGATGCTACGCACTGAATGGCGTGTTCTGTTTCATCTGGGGCTCTTCGGCAGCATGACGGCCAAGCAGATCGGACATCGGGCGAAGACGCACAAGACCAAGATCAGCCGCGCTGTGCATCAGCTGGAAAATCGCCGTTTTTTGAAACGCACGCGGGATGATCAAGACCGGCGCGTGGAATGGTTGGCGCTGACACCGATGGGTGAGTCGGCTTATCGTGAGTTGCGAGACATTGCCGTGCAATATGACGCGAAACTGGCGGGTCAGTTTGATGCAGACGAGATTGCGATCCTGCGAAAAATGCTAAGACGGCTGGCTGGATTCGAGTAACCTCTGGTAGAACGGTGCCTCCGTCCCCATTTGTTGCAAAGAATTTACATGGACGCTCAAATGATCCCTTCTGACCGCCTTCCGCCCGCATTTTTTGACCTGATTGATTGGTTGGTCCGGAAGGGACTGGAAGGTGCCGGGCAAGAAGAACTGCTAGAGGGTTTCTGTTCCACTTTGGTGGATCAGGGTATCCCTTTGATGCGGTTCCATGCAGCACAGTCGACCCTGCACCCGGCCTATGGCGGCTTTGGATACAGTTGGTATCGGGCCAGTGGCGGAACATCTGAGAAATTCGAGAACACGGACACACCAAGCGAGCAATGGTTGCGCAGCCCCTTGTATGCTTTGCTGAACGAAGATTTGGACGATATCCGTGTCAAACTGGTGGATCAGAATGAACCAAGCCGATTTCCGCTGCTGAATGAGCTGCGAGAGGAAGGTGCGACGGATTACTACGCGACCGGCATCCCCTTTGATCTGTCCGAACAGGTGCGTCACGCCGGGCCTGACAAGGTCAGCGATGGGGTGCTAATGTCTTGGACCAGCGATGCGCCAACGGGTTTCGAAGATAGTGACTTGGCGCGGATCAATGCGGTTTTGCCGCATCTTGGGTTGGCGCTGAAATCTGCGAAGAACCAGGTGATGTCAAAGGATCTGTTGCGGGTTTATCTGGGGCGCGATGCCGGCGATCGGGTGTTGTCGGGCGAAATACGACGCGGGTCTTTGCAGCAGATTGATGCGGTGATCTGGACCTTCGATCTGGAAGGGTTCACCAATATGTCCGAGGATCTGCCCGGAGATCAGATCATCGAAATGCTGAATGACTATTTGGCGGTCGCAGTCAGTGTGGTTCACGACTGCGGTGGAAATATCCTCAAGTTCATGGGCGACGGGCTGATGGCCATGTTCGATGTCGGTGAAATTGACGCTGATGCTCGTGCTGCGTTATCGGCAATACCCCTGCTGCAAACGCGGATGCACGAGCTCAATACGCGGCGTGAGGATGAAGGGCTACCGGTGTCAAACTACACGCTGGCCCTGCATTCGGGTGAAATTTTGTATGGCAATATCGGGTCGGAAACCCGGTTGGACTTTACAGTGATTGGCCCGGCAGTAAATCAGGCCGCACGGATTGCGGGGATGCACAAATCTCTGGGTCAGAGAATCCTTGTGTCAGACGACGTCGCACGCGCGGCAGATCCGTGTGAGCCCGAACTGATTTCAGTCGGACGATACATGCTGCGTGGCGTGAATGAGCCGAAAGAGCTATTTACGGTCTACAACCCGAACAGCTGATACAGGCCTTAGGGGCGATACCGGAAAAAGACCTCTTGCCAAAACAAATGTAATTACATAACAAAAACAGCTATGCTCGGTGCACCCCGGATCGGTTCGGTCTGACGCACCAAACCATCCAGATGTAACAGAACAGGTAGCATGCTATGACCGATACCCGGCTTCCCGTAACAGTTCTTTCAGGTTTTCTCGGCGCCGGCAAAACCACGCTGCTGAACCGTGTTCTGAACAATCGCGATGGCCGCCGGGTGGCGGTGATCGTCAATGACATGTCCGAAGTGAACATAGACGCCGATCTTGTGCGTGCCGATACCGAACTGTCGCGCACTGATGAGACATTGGTCGAAATGTCGAACGGGTGCATCTGTTGCACGCTGCGTGACGACCTTTTGGACGAGGTTCGCCGTTTGGCCGGTGAAGGCCGGTTTGACTATCTGTTGATCGAGTCGACCGGAATTTCCGAACCTTTGCCTGTCGCCGCTACATTCGATTTCCGCGATGAGCTTGGGCAAAGCCTGTCCGATGTATCGCGGCTGGACACTATGGTCACAGTTGTTGACGCGGTGAACCTGCTCCAAGACTATTCCAGCCATGATTTCCTGAGCGATCGAGGTGAGACACTGGGCGAAGAGGATGAGCGTACTCTGGTACATTTGCTGACCGACCAGATCGAGTTTGCGGATGTGGTGATCCTAAACAAGGTTGATGATGCAGGGCCCGAGCGTGTGGATGCGGCGCGTAAGATCATTCGTAGCCTGAATGCAGATGCAAAAATTATCGAAACGAACCATTCCGATGTCGCGGCTGATGCCATTCTCGATACTGGGATGTTCGATTTTGAGAAGGCTCATGAGCATCCGATGTGGGCCAAAGAGCTCTATGGGTTTGCGGATCACGTGCCGGAAACCGAAGAATATGGCGTTACCAGCTTTGTCTATCGTGCTCGGCAGCCCTTCGTGCCCGAGAATATCCTTGAGGTGCTGAACGGGGACTTGCCCGGCGTGATCCGTGCCAAAGGGCATTTCTGGATCGCCACGCGCCCGGATTGGGTGGCCGAGTTCTCGCTGGCTGGTGCGTTGTCCTCGGTTCAGCCACTGGGCACCTGGTGGGCAACGGTTCCTGAAGATCGCCGCCCGGATCACGAAAGCGCTCGGGCCTATATGCAGGCACATTGGCAGGAGCCATGGGGTGATCGCCGACAAGAGATTGTGTTTATCGGCAGCGGTATCGACTGGCCGACGCTCAAAGCGAGGCTCGATGCAGCGTTGCTGCCAGCGATGGCTGTGGCCCGTGTCGAAGACCTGCCGGATCTTCCTGATCCCTTCCCGCTGTGGCGGCGCGCCGAGGCTGCAGCATGAGCTTTGTACGGGAGGTTGTGAAGGATGCCGCCATAGGTGTCGGAGTCGCCTTGAACCCCGAAGATCTAAGCGCGATTCATCACCCAGGCTGTGCTGCTGCGATCTGGCGCAGGGCTCCTTTGACCCGTTTTCAGGGCTGGCTGGGTGCACTTGAACCAGAAGAACTGCCGAAGGCACGTATGATCCTTCGGCCGGACACGGTGCGCGATGCGTTGGGCAAGATTTGTCAAACTTCGGGCACCCCGGACTGTGTCGAGCGGGACCGGCTGATCGACGATGTTGCCGCGTTGTGCGCATTGTTTTCCGATGTAATGCAGGCAACATGGGTGCGGTTGCGCCTGGATGTTGTGGCGACAAATGCTTGTCGACGGTTCCACATTGACGCTGTCACAGCCAGGCTTGTTTGCACATACCGTGGGACGGGAACGCAATATGGTATCTCCTCCAATGGAGAAGATCCAAGGCGGGTATTCACTGTCCCGACCGGATCGCCAATCCTGCTGCGCGGAACCCGTTGGCCAGAGACACCGAAATCAGGCCTTCTGCATCGATCACCACCAATTGAAGGCACGGGCGAAACCCGGTTGCTGTTGGTTCTTGATCCAATCGTTGATCCGGCGGGTGAAGCTGATCCGGTTCTGTATCAATAATAGGCTGCCCGTGCTCGGGCGTCGAGCGATCAGAAATCGATTTCCACACCCGGCAAGTTCAGCTCGCGCATCATGTCGCGCAGCTCTTGCCGGGCGGCGATGTTTGAGATGTTCAGCTGTTTAACCCCGATGTCCTTGAGGTCCAGCAAGGTCAGCCCGCGGGGAAACAACTCGCGGAAAATCACACGTTCTGAGAAGCCCGAAGCAACGCGGAAGCCGATGCGCTGCGATAGCAGCTCAATCGCGCGCTGCATCTTTTCCTTGTTGACCATGCGCTGGGTCCCGACCCTGTTTCGCACGACCACCCAATCGATGGGTTTCAGACCGGCCTGTGCCCGCAGCTGTCGCGCGTTCCAGACCATTTCGGAATAGACCGAGGGTCCAAGAATCTTTTCACCCTTTGAATCGATCCGCGCCAGCAGGTCGAAGTCGATGAAACTGTCGTTCAACGGTGTGATCAACGTATCTGCCAGCGAATGCGCCACCTGGCTGAGCCGTGTATGCGATCCCGGGCAATCGATCAGAATGAAATCACTGTCGCTTTCCAGTTCGGCCACAGCGGCGGACAGACGGTGATCATAGATATTCTCACCGGGTTTCAGCGTGCTCGCGTCGATCTCAGGCAGGTCGTGGTGCAACGGGCTGGGTAGTGTTAGATCGCTGCTTTTCAGAAAATTGCTGCGGTTCTCAAAATAGCGGCCAAGGCTGCGCTGGCGCAGGTCCAGATCCAAGGTGCTGACCTTATTGCCCAGACGGGCCAGTGCCGTTGCTACATGCATCGAGACGGTCGATTTCCCGGCGCCGCCCTTTTCATTCCCGACTACAATGATATGTGCCATGCTTGTATTCCCAAGTCCCGCCGTGCTTGTCTACACGTTGTTAGAACCCACTATATGTTGTGTCTGAGGGGATGAAAAGAACCTCTGACCGTGGTTTGTGGCGATATCCAAGACAATTTTGGAAAACTCAACACCCTTCGCGGGTTAACACGGGGTGCTTGCTAAACTGGTGCGGCTAATTCACGGTCCAATCAAAGGCCGGGCAGGGAGTTTTGGGTTTGGAGCATCTGTTTCTGAACGTTTTCAACGTCGTTTTACCGGTGCTGATCTGCGCAGGCATCGGGTACGGATTGGCGCTGACCAAAACGCCGTTCGACAATAAGGTGATTGGGGGGATTGTCTCGAAAGTCGGCTATCCAACACTGATCATATCTCATCTGGCGGCCACCAATCTGGATGTGAGTAGGTTTCTGGACATGATGAGTGCTGCGGCTTTGGCCGTGGCGGGATTTGGCGTTTTGGGATTTGTCGCACTTAAGATGCTGCGCCTGCCGGTGCGCGCTTTTTTGACGCCATTGATGCATGGCAATGTAGGCAATATCGGCCTGCCGATCACGCTCCTGGCGTTGGGGGACGCGGGTATGGCTTATACGATGGCGTTTGTCGTTGTGGTGTTGATCAGTATCTTCACGGTGGGTATGTGGATCCCCGCCGGAGAATTCTCACCCAAAAAGTTAGCGACTTCGCCGATCATCTATGCGGTGGCGGCATCGCTGATCCTGATGAGTACAGGCACAAGCTTGCCGCAACCAATTGCCAAGTCGTTCGATATCTTGGGTGGATTGTCTATCCCGTTGATGCTCCTGACGCTGGGCCACACGCTTGCTACGTTGAAGATATCTAGCCTTGGGCGCGCTGTTTTGTTGACCGGGCTGCATCTTGTCATGGCCGTCGGGATCGCCAGCGCGCTGATCTGGTTCTTTGGCTTCACCGGCACAGAACGTGGGGCGCTGATCCTGTGCTGTCTGATGCCGTCTTCGGTTGCGACCTATCTGTTCATTGACCAGCACTTGCCGGAATATGGGCCCGATGTAGCCGGGTTCATTCTCGTGTCGACACTCACGACCATCCTTGTGCTGCCAGTAGCACTTTCCATTTGGGTATGAGTCTATGGCGCGATTGATCTGGTGCTGTGACTTCTGTCCGCAAAACTGAAGACAACTTTGTTTCTAGACCATCGTCGGTGGCGCGGGCTGACTGCTGTCCCAGTTCTCGATCAGCAAGGACAGTGGGAAATCTGGTGTGAACGGGCCCCAAAGGGGCATACCTTCCACTAAGTTCTCCTCCTGCGGAGAAACGTCAGTGTCGTGATCCATTGGGCCTGCAACAGCAGCGTGGGACAGTAGAGCCGCAGTTGCTGTGACGGCGAGCAATTTGGTTGGCGATAGCATTGCAACCTCCTGGGTAACACTTTGGCACCCTTTAAATGTTTATGCGATCTGTCTTCCTCATGGGCAGTAGATTACGATTTCTTAATTCAAACACGCAGCGGACGTTCCAAAGAAAAAGGCCGCCCTAAGGGACGGCCTCTCGCATTCGAACCGGGTCAGACTTAGAAGCCCAAACCTTCGTATTTCTTTTTGAATTTCGACACGCGACCGCCAGCGTCCAACAGGCGCGACGAGCCACCGGTCCATGCGGGATGCACGGAGGGGTCGATTTCCAGAGCCAACTGATCGCCTTCGCTGCCCCAGGTGGATTTCATCTGAACAACGGTGCCATCGGTCATTTTGACGTCGATGACGTGATAATCGGGATGGATGTCTTTTTTCATCTTTCCGTTCCTTACGCTTCGGCGCCAGCTTTGGGCTTGTAATTGGTGACTTCTGCGATACGTGCGGATTTACCGCGACGGGTGCGCAGGTAGTACAGTTTGGCGCGACGGACGCGGCCGCGGCGGACAACGGTGATGCTGTCGATGTTGGTCGAATGCAGTGGGAACACACGCTCCACGCCTTCGCCAAACGAAATCTTGCGAACGGTGAACGAACCGGCGATCCCTTCGCCGCCCTTGCGCGCGATGCAGACGCCTTCGTAGTTCTGCACACGGGTGCGCGACCCTTCGGTCACCTTATAACCGACACGAATGGTGTCGCCGGCTTTGAAATCGGGGATGTCTTTCCCCAGGGCGGCAATCTGTTCCGCCTCTAGCTGTGCGATCAGGTCCATCGCATTTACTCCTATCTGCTCGTGGTTGGTCCACGAAGTTTGGGCACGGGCTGAGAGCTCTTGGTCTTCACCGGGTCCTGCGAACAGCCCGCCAGAGGTCAGATCGAATGTTCCTTTTGCCTGGTCCGCTCCTGTCGCGCCTTGGCTGAAGAAAGCCGGGCGTCACGTCAGACAACAAACCAAAACACCGGAGTCGCATCTCGCGGCACCGGATTGCGCTGCTTTAGGGGGTTTGACGGCAGGGATCAAGCCTAAATTGCAGGCGTCGCCGGTAAGATTTCGCCGCTTTGAAACTGCGCCGTTGCCTTGGCGGGTGGTTCAGGCATTCTGGGGCCAATTCAACGAGCAGTTATTTCAAAAACAGGACAATGTCATGCGGTTTCCCGTTTTGCTGGCGTTTGTGGGCCTTACCGTGATCTCATGCGGGCGACCGGGGCCGCCACCGCAAGTTGTCGAGCAGGTTCCAGGCGTGGATCGAACCGCCCCGTCGGTGATCTATCCGGATTTCGGTGACGCCGACCCGCACGATTGGGAGGGGCGGCATCCTGGGCTTTATCCTGTGCATGGGTTGGATGTGTCCCGCTGGCAGGGGCCGATTGATTGGCGCCAGGCCAAAGCCTCAGGTGTCAGCTTCGCCTTCCTTAAGGCGACCGAAGGCGGTGACGTTGCAGATCCGCTGTTCGAGGATCATCGCCGGGGCGCGCAGGCAGCGGGCGTGCCGTGGGGAGCGTACCACTATTACTATTTCTGTCGGTCTGCGCGGGAACAGGCGCGTTGGTTCATACAGAATGTGCCTAAAGGCGCAGACCTGCCGCACGTGCTGGATATGGAATGGACGCCACATTCAAAGACCTGCACCTTACGCCCCGATGGCCGCACCGTCCGGGCCGAGGCGCAGCGCTTTCTGGACATCCTTGAACGCCACTATGGCCGCAGGCCCGTCGTCTATACCACCGTGGATTTTTACGAAGACACTCAGATCGGACGCCTGCCCAAAACCGATTTCTGGCTAAGGTCGGTTGCCGGGCATCCCAGCAAGGTCTACCCGCAGGCTGTTTGGCGCTTTTGGCAATACACCGGCACCGGGTTGGTGCCGGGAGTTCAGGGCAAGGTGGATATCAATGTCTTTCACGGAACGCCCGAGACCTGGACCTATTGGAAGGCAGGTACACCCTGAGGCCTTGCGCGCCGCATTGCTGGTTCTGAAGTCGAACCCTGACGGCGAAAATCGCCGGGTTAGTCGGAGTCCTCATCGGAGGGCCGGTTGTAGTCTTCCCAGATGTCCGGACGTCGTTCGCGAGTGATCTGTTCGGCCATCTGATGCCGCCATTCGGCGATGCGTCCGTGATGTCCGGACATCAGAATCTCGGGAATCGGGCGGCCCTTCCATTCGGCTGGACGGGTGTATTGCGGATGTTCCAACAGGCCTGACGAAAAGCTCTCTTCTTCGGTCGAGGCCTGATTTCCCAGAACGCCAGGGATCAACCGCACCGTGGCGTCGATCAAAGCCTGAGCGGCAATCTCGCCCCCGGTCATCACGAAGTCGCCCAAGGATACTTCCTGAACGCCATAATGCTCCAATACGCGCTCGTCCACACCTTCGAACCGACCGCAGAGCAATGTCATCCCATCGCAGCGGGCCAGGTTCTGCATCATCCGTTGATCCATGCGCTTGCCGCGCGGGCTGAGGTAAATCAGCGGCCAGTTTCCCCGGATACCGGCCATCGTATGTTCGATGGCAGGCCCCAGTACGTCGGCGCGCAGGACCATGCCCGCGCCCCCACCTGCGGGTGTGTCATCGACGTTTCGATGTTTGCCGATCCCGAACTGTCGCAAGTCCAGGGTTTCCAGCTGCCACAAACCGTCCTGTAGTGCTTTGCCCGTCAGGCTTTCACCCAAGACGCCGGGAAATGCGGCCGGGAACAAGGTTATGATCTTGGCCTTCCACACCCCATGCAAATCCGGTGTGGGCATCATCAACTCACGTGGTTTCAAGGTGGGGCGGATGGCTTTGCGTCCGTGGGATTTGCTTGGTTTCTCGGTCATGTCTGATCCGCTAACGCGCGCCGGGCGCTTTTGATAAGGGCTTTCTTCCGCGCAACCAGCGCTGTGTCCTCCAACGAGGAGCGATTGAGTGCCAGCAATTCGGTCAGTGCATCCTGCGGCAGACTGGTGTTGGACTTTGACGGCGGTTCAAGCTTGGACGCTTTGTCTTGCGGCAGCCCCAAAAACTCTGCGAAGGGGGTGCCGGGGCCAAAGCGGGTTTCTTGCAAATGCTCCAGCCATCTTGTCTGCACATGCACTTCGGGAAGTCTTTCCTGGATTCTGTCGGCGACAGTCGGCAAATCTGGAAGATGATCCAGCGCCGCGCAAAATGCATCGAAATCCTCAACCAGGCGTCGTCGCTGCAGATCATGGGCCCAAAGGCTGCGCAGCCATTCAGAGCGTTCGCGCAGCGACAGATAAATGGTGATGTCGACCTCGTCCCCGATCAGTTGGCGGCGAATGGTGCCCACCAATGTCGATGCAAGCTCGGGTGTGGCGGCGTAGCCTTCGGCGCGGTTTCTGCTTGGCCGCAGGCCGCCAAAGTTTTCCTCGCTGAGGATCAGACCCCGGCGGGTTCCAAAATCGATCTGCTCCAAAAACGTGTTCATCTTGCTGCCGAATGTGGCCAGAGTGTCGTCCAGCCGGTAGACCGAATGGCGCGTCGCCGCATTTGCCAGGCCCGATTTCCGAGTTTTGTATGGCAAAACCAGTGAAAAATGCGGCCAGATCAGCTCGCGATTTTCATAGAGAAAGGATTGTGCCGCAGTGGTGCCGGTTTTGTGCAGCCCAAGATGCAGCAGAACGCGCCGCATCAGATCAGCCCCTCGGGCGGGTCTGCAACGATGCGGCCCTTGTCCAGATCGACTGTCGGCACCGCCTCAAGCGTGAAGGGCAGCAGGACAGTTGATTTCAGCCCCGGCCCGTGCAGTTCCAACAGGTCGGCTGCACCATGGTTCTGAACAGATTTCACCTGTCCCAGCAGGGTGCCGCCGGTGTCAAAAACCTCAAGTCCGATCAGGTCGGCATGGTAAAACTCGTCATCGGGCAAAGATGGCAATTGATCGCGGCGTGCAAACACGCGCAGGCCCTTCAAATCGTCTGCCTGTTCCTTGGTCTCTACTCCGCCCAATCGTGCGGCGAAACCGTTCTTGATAGTGCGGGTCAGAACCAAAGGATAGCGTTCTTTGCCAGCTTCGTCGGTCAGGGGGGAATAGCTCTCGATATCCGATGGTTCAGCGCAATAGCTTTTCAGCCGCACTTCGCCGCGCACCCCGTAAGAGCCCGCGATGGTGCCGACACAGATCAGATCACTCATTTGCACCACCCGAAGTTACGCATATGCCGCTTTTCCACTCTCCCAGACCCTCGCAGGCTTCGCGTTGATTGCTGCGTTCATAGAACACACCGACAATAAAGGCGATCACCAGCAGGATGGGAAGGCGTAACAATCCAAACATCAGCTATCGTACCTCGATGGCAAGAGCATCATCCCGGCATTCCCAACCCGTCCGTTCCAGTTCTGGCGTGTCCGAGGGTTCTTCCGGCCAGCCGATGCAGAAATACCCAATCAGACGCCATGAGTCTGGCGCGTTAAGATCCCGGCTCAGCAGATCGGGGTCCAGAATGGATACCCAACCCAGGCCAAGCCCATAGCTGCGCAGGGTCAGCCAGAACAGGGTAACGGCTGAGACGACAGAATAGCGTCGCATCTCGGGCATGGACGCAGCCCCCAGCCCAAGCCCCTTATCGGTGCTGTCATCGCAGAATACCGCCAGTTGCACCGGGGCCTCTTGCATACCTGAAAGCTTCAATTGGCTGTAAAGCCGCGCTTTTTCACCGGTATAGCCTTTAAGGGCCTCGGCGTTTGCGGCTTGGAAATTTTTCAAAGCCGCATCGCGTGCGGCTTGGCTTTCGACGCGGATGACGCGCCAGGGCTCGCTGAGCCCCACCGAAGGGGCCAGTCGAAACGCGTCGAGGCAGCGCGTCAGCACCGCCTCGTCAATCGCGTCAGTGCGGAACCGGCGCACATCGCGCCGGAGCCGCATCAACAGATCGAACTGCGTGCGAAAATCGTCGGGAAAAGCCTGATCCTGCACGCGCCCGCCTGCTTATTCTTCTGCTGTTGCAGCTTCTTCTTCAGCCGGTGCCTCTGCAGCTTCGGTTGCCTCAGCAGCCTTGGCAGCTTTCTCTTCCGCGCGTTCCTGAGCTTTCTTGCCCGGGGCCCCCTTGTTGGGGTTGTTGCGCTCGGCCTTGTCGCGTGCGCCGGCTGCTTCCAACATACGCGCAATACGGTCGGTGGGCTGTGCGCCCTGATCCAGCCAGTACTGGATGCGCTCCATGTTCATTTTCACGCGCTCTTCGCTGTCTTTCGGCAGCAGCGGGTTGTAGGTGCCCAGTTTCTCGATGAAACGGCCGTCGCGCGGCATGCGGCTGTCAGCAGCCACGATGCGGTAGAAGGGACGTTTTTTCGAGCCGCCGCGGGCGAGACGAATTTTCATTGCCATGGTGGTATCTCCTTTAGATGGCGTATCCGGCGTAGGTGCCGGTTAGTTCTGATGTTTCTTGTGGTGTCGGATGACTTCCTGAATGATGAAATTCAGGAAAGCCTTGGCGAAATCGGGGTCCAGATCGGCCTCTTTCGCCAGGTCTTCGAGCCGTGCGATCTGCGCTGCCTCGCGCGAAGGATCGGACGGGGGAAGGTCGTGTGCGGCCTTGAGCTTGCCAACAGCCTGCGTGTGCTTGAACCGCTCGCCCAGCGTGTAGACAAGGATCGCGTCCAGCCGATCAATGCTTTCGCGATGGTCTTTCAACAACGCGGCAGCTTGTGTCACGGGGTTGGTCATTGGCCGGTCCTTTCGGTGGTCAAGTCAATCTGCGGGTGGCGCCAGATCTGAGCGTGTTTGCCCAAAAGCTCAGCTCTCTCAATCTCAAGCGTTGCGCCAAGCCGTTCAGCCAAAGCGCGCGAGCGGTCGTTTGCGTGGGCGATGTAAGAGATCACACCATTCAAGCCCTGATGCCGCGCCGCATAGTCGCGCGCTGCTTCCGCAGCCTCGAAGCCCAGTCCTTTGCCTTCGGCTTCAGCCATCAGCGTCCAACCCAGCTCGGGCTCGGCCCAGCCGGGGGCGTCGATCATGCCGGCCCAGCCTACGAATGCGCCGCTGGTCTTTTCGGTCAGGTGCCACAAGCCAAAGCCTTTTAGCGCCCAGTGTCCAAGGCGTTTCACCAGCGAGTCCCAGCTGCCCTGCTCATCCTTTGGCCCGCCAACCATATGGCTGCGTTCAGTTGCGAAAAACGCGGTCATCGCAGGCAGGTCGTCCTGATGCGGCGCACGCAGGATCAGACGCTCGGTTTCAACGGTCGGAATAGTGAACGAGGTCATGTGTAGGCCTCCATCCCGCCATCGCCATCGGTGGCGAGGTGGCGATACACCAAGGTAACGCCGTCCTCTTCAACGATCTCGCGTTCAACAAAGGCGCCAAGCCGTTCTGCCAGACGTTGAGAGCGTTCGTTCCCTTTGACGACAAAACTCGCCAAAGTGTCCCAACCAAGTTGCTCGAACGCAAAGCCGCGTGCAGCGCCTGCGGCCTCAAACGCATAGCCGTGGCCTTCACCTTCCTCAGTGAAAATGAAACCAAGTTCTGGCTCTGGGTCTTCCGGCTCGAAGCCGAGAACGACAAAGCCCAGCAGTTGACCGCCTGCCTTCGCTTCAACCGACCAAAGGCCATGGCCACGCAGCGACCAGATGGCGACCATCTGAGCGAAATCATACCACGCGTCTTCACGCGACATGACTGTTAGGTACCGCGCGCGCGGACTGGCCACGATCTGGGCGTAGGTGTCGAAATCCGACAACTGCGGCGCGCGCAGAACCAGACGCTCGGTTTCGAGCGTTGGAAGCGCACCCGCCACCCGAGCCGCCAGCTCAGCCCCTTGCGCATTTGGAGCGGCTTCAAATCGGAAGGTCATGCGCAGGCCTCCGATCTGCCTTGCCGCTCATCCGGGTGAGAGTGGCGATAGACGACATCTTCGGGAGACGGGCGCGCTGCGCTTGGGTCTTCAATTGCCCCAAGCCGCTTGGCCAGTGCGATTGAATGGGTGTTAGGCGCGTCGATATAGCTGACCAGAGTCGTCAGCCCGGTGTTCTGAAACGCCCAATCACGCGCGGCACAGGCGGCTTCAAATGCATAGCCCTTGCCTTCAAATCCGGGGAAAATGCACCAACCGATTTCGGTTTCCGGGAATTTCGGGGGCTTGTTGATCCCGACCTGACCAATGAATTCACCGGTTTCCGTCAGATCGACGGCCCAAGCGCCAAATCCGAGAAACTGCCAACTGGCCACGTCCGAGCCCAGCATCGACCACAGGTCCTGCGCCGAGTACGGCCCATCCATGTATTTCGCCCAATCGGTCGCAAACAGCTTCGCCATCGGCTCGAAATCCTCAAGCCGGTGGTGGCGCAATGTCAGGCGCGTGGTGGATATGGTGGGCGCAAGGGTCACGTTACTTTTTCTTCCCAAAGCCGCTGAGGCCCGGTGGCAGGGCCATACCGCCGCTCATACCAGGCAGGCCGCCGCGTCCACCCATCGCCTTCGCCGCCTGTTCCAGCGCCTTGGGGTCCATGCCGGCGGCCATGTCTTCGGGTGAGGGGCCGCCTTTGCCGAACATGCCTTTCATGGCCTGTTTCAACATCTTGCCTTTGCCCATCTTGCCCATCTTCTTCATCATGTCCGACATCTGCCGGTGCATCTTGAGCAGTTTGTTGAGGTCGCTGACCTCCATCCCTGAACCCGCAGCGATGCGTTTCTTGCGGCTGGCTTGCAGCAATTGCGGGTTGGCGCGTTCGCGTTTGGTCATCGACTGGATCAGGGCGATCTGACGCTTAAGCACCTTGTCATCCATGCCCGCTTCTTCGACCTGTTTGGCCATCTTGCCCATGCCCGGCATCATGCCCATCATGCCCTGCATGCCGCCCATCTGGATCATCTGCTCCAGCTGCATTTTCAGGTCGTTCATATTGAACTGACCTTTGACCATGCGCTTCATCATGCGCTCGGTCTGTTCCATCTCCATCGTTTCCTGGGCCTTTTCGACCAGGGCCACGATGTCGCCCATGCCCAGAATACGACCGGCGATCCGGTCCGGCTCGAAGGTTTCGAGCGCGTCCATCTTCTCGCCCAGACCGACAAAGCGGATGGGCTTGCCGGTGACCGCGCGCATCGAAAGCGCTGCGCCACCGCGCCCGTCACCGTCCATCCGGGTTAGAACCACGCCCGAGATGCCCACCTTGGCGTCGAACTCCTCGGCGACCTCAACGGCGACCTGACCGGTCAGGCCGTCAACGACCAGAAGGGTCTCGCGCGGGTCGACGACGTTGCGGACTTGTTCCACCTCGTCCATCAGCACTTGGTCGATGTGCAGACGGCCCGCGGTGTCGAGCATGTAGACGTCATAGCCACCCAGCGTGGCCTGCTGCTTGGCGCGCTTGGCGATATCAACCGGCGATTGGCCCGGCACAATCGGCAGCGTGTCTACACCAACCTGCGCGCCCAGAACCGCCAACTGATCCATCGCCGCCGGGCGATAGACGTCCAGCGAGGCCATCAGGACCTTTTTGCCCTCTTTCTCTTTCAGGCGTTTTGCCAGCTTACCGGTGGTGGTGGTCTTACCGGAACCCTGCAGACCGACCATCAGGATCGGGGCAGGCGGGTTGTCGATCTTCAGCGCGCCGGGGTCTTCCTCGCCACGCAGGGTATCGACCAGAGCGTCGTGCACGATCTTGACGACCTGCTGGCCGGGCGTGATCGATTTCGTCACCGCCTGACCGGTGGCCTGTTCCTGCACCTTTTTGACGAATTCGCGCGCCACCGGCAGCGAGACGTCGGCCTCAAGCAGGGCAACGCGAACCTCGCGCAGGGCGGTCTTAACGTCTTCTTCGGACAGAGCGCCTTGTTTCGTCAGCCGGTCAAAGACGCCGGAAAGGCGTTCGGATAGATTTTCAAACATGCCTTCGGCCTCCTTAGCCGGTTATCTGGTGGCGCTTCTCAGATAAGAAACACCGGTTAAATACACAATTGCCCCCACGGGCGAAACTCGCTGGTGGGGGGCGATCCCTGAACGACTCAAGGGACCGGAAGATCATACGCTTCCGGATGTTGGTGGCGACTTAGGCCGATTGGCTGGCAGAGTCAACCTTGCGAGCCGGAAGCCAGTCATTGATCGCATCAACCAGCCTTTGCGCGCCGCGCCCGCTGGAATAAGCCTCAACAATGGGATGGCGTCCGGCGCTCATGCCTTCATCCAGTATTAGGACAGGGCGATAGAGGGTCGATGTACCATTGTCGCTACGCGAGGTCGTGCTTTCGGTTTCCGCGTGCGAGAGGTGCGAGAGCTCATGTTCCACCGCATCATACCCAAACACAGACTGTCTGCGGATCAGGATGCTGTTTTTATTGCGATCCAGTATGACTTGCACGCGGCGGACAAAGGCGCAAAATGCGCCAAAGCCCATGCCTCCGCCAAATAGCGCGAAGAAAATGCCGAAGAAGATACCTTCGCCACCATCACTAGCCATGAAGACGCCCGCACCGACAAAGGCCAGAATGAAAAAGACAAGCGTGATGCCGATGAACCATGGCGTATTGGACAGGATCAGTTGGCTCGGAGTGTTGCGCGTGACTTTCATGGCGGCACGCTAGCATCGAAAACTGAGCCTGTCGTGGCTTGAATTTAGCTCTCGGTTGAGCGATGAGCGCGTCATACGAGGAGGTTCCGATGGTCGCATCATCAGCTTTTCAGGATACGTTGCCGCTTAGCTCGGATGCGTTTTTGGCACAGCTGGATGAATGGGGGCTGTCCTATCGGCTGCATACGCACATCCCGCTGCGCACCGTTGAAGATGCCAAAGGGGTCGAGGGCCAGTTCATGGTGCCGGGTGAAAACACGCTGCGGCTTAAGAACCTGTATCTGCGCGACAAGAAAAAGCGGAACTATCTGGTGACGCTGGAACAGAGCCGCGAAATCGACCTTAAGGCGTTGGGCGCGGAGTTGGGGATAGGTAACCTGTCCTTCGGCTCGGCGGATCGGTTGTTTCAGAATCTGGGCATTCGCCCAGGCGCGGTTAGTCCGCTGGCGATGATCAACGGGGTTGAGAACAACGTTAAGTTCTTTATGGACGCAGCCGCCAAGCAGGCCGATGTCATCAACATGCACCCTTTGGTCAACGACCGAACCGTCGTTTTGTCGCGCGAAGATCTGATGGCGTTCTTTGATAAGATCGGGTGCGAGGTGACCTGGCTGCCCTGATCACTCCTCAAGCGCTTCGTTCAAAGCGGCAGCGACATGGGCGGCAGAGGGATTGACAAACAAATGGCCATCCGCCTCGAACACCGGATCGTCCAGATGGTCAGGGAAGGCCAGAGGCAACTCGGTACAGGCCAACAGCACTGCGGTGCCGGGTTCAGCATGCCGGTTGCAGAAGGCCACCAATCGCGCGCGTGCCGTATCTGACGCGCCGCCGTAGAAATCACTGTCGATCATGGCCTGCATCTCAGCGATGTCTGCCTCCGGCAGTGTGTCATTTGCCGAAATACTTTCTTGGGCCAGACGATCTGCGTAGTTTCGGGCCTGCATTGTGACGCTTGTCCCTAGCACCAGCGCTGTCTTGCAACCGGTGGCTTTCGTCACCTCCGCGGTCGCGTCGAAAATGCTCAGGATCGGCATCGTCACACCCTGGCGGATTGCATGAAGTCGTGCATGGGGGGTGTTCGACGCAATGATGCCAAAGTCACAGCCAGCGCGCTGGAGCGTCATCAAAGCGTCACGGAATACCGCATCAAAATCTTGCCAACTGCTTTCATCGCCAGCGACTCCGCGCAAGGCGCGGGTTTTGGCTTGCGTCACCGACTCGATTGTCATTGGTGGCACAGGCAGCGGCGACCCGTGGCCACGTGCTGCGAAATGTCGGGCAGAGCCTTCTGCAATGGCCCGATAATAGTCGACGGTCGAAGCCCAGCCAACGCCGCCAAGTATTCCGATCTTCTTCATGGTCTATGCCCAACCCGCAGCCAGTCCGAGCTTCAGATTGGACATTTCTGATTAGATTGGCCAGACCGATTAAGCCGCCAGTTCCAAGACTGCTTTATGCGCGTTCTGAACTGAAGTGTCCGGGTCGATTGCCAGCTGGTGAGCGGCAACCACATCGACATCATGAATGCCAATAAAGCCCAAAACATGTTTTGCGTAGCCAGTTGCGAAATCGACCTCGGATCCAATGGCGGTACCGCCAGAAGCAATGGCCAGAACGGCGCGCTTGCCCTCTAGCAGGCCTTTGGGACCGTTTTCACTGTAGGAAAAGGTCAGGCCAGCCCGCGCCACCAGGTCGATCCAAGCCTTGAATGCTGCGGGTACCGAGAAGTTGTAGATTGGCAAACCAATGACAATTGTATCAGCTTGCTGAAGCTCTTCAACCAGTTGATCTGATAAGGCCAGTTGATCCCTTTGCACCGCATCGCGCTGATCGGCGGGAGTGAAGTTGGCCGCGATCCAGTCTTCAGTTAACAGTGGCAGCGGTGATGCCAGATCACGCCGGATAATCCGGCTCGCCCCCAGGTGCTTGACGATGCGGTCAGACAGGTCTCGGGTCGCAGACCCGCTGCGGCGGGCCGAGGCGTCAATGTGCAGGATGGTCTTGGTCATTTTCATGTCCTTTGGTCGAGAGTTATCTTACGACCGATGATATGAATATTGTTTTTTCGAACAAAACTCGAATATACCAACATCTAATGTTAGAAATTGCACAATAGTGAAAGCGCTATGGACAACTGGGACGAAGTGAGAACGGCCTATCAGGTAGCTCGGATGGGTACTGTCAGCGGTGCTGCCGATGTATTGGGTGTACACCATGCGACCGTCATTCGGCATATCGATGCGATTGAGGCTCGGTTAGGGGTGAAGCTGTTTCAACGTCACGCCCGCGGGTACACGCCGACCGAAGCAGGTGAGGATCTGCTGAGGGTGGCCCAGGCGACCGAGGATCAGTTCAACCAGCTTGTCGGGCGGATGAAGGGCCGTGGCGACGATGTCTCGGGCGAGTTGGTGGTGACGTCGTTGTCATCGCTCGTACCTTTATTGGCTCCTGCGCTGAGCGAGTTCCAGCAAGCCCACCCGGACCTGATTGTGCGCTATCTGACCGGAGATCGCTTGTTTCGGCTGGAATATGGCGAGGCGCATGTTGCCATCCGTGCCGGGTCAGCGCCGGATCAGCCGGACAACGTGGTCCAGCCTTTTGTGACGCAGGATGTGGGGCTATATGCGAGCAAGGACTACATCGCCCGCCGGGGCAAGCCGGAGAGTATTGAAGAATTTCCGCAGCACGCTTTTGTCGGCAATGATGACGAAAACAGCCGCGCGCCTTTTTCGCAGTGGTTGCGAGCCAATGCCCCGGCCGAGGCGCTGACATTTCGTTGCTCGAACAATTTCACTGTGGCCGAGGCGGTCAGGGCCGGGGCCGGGATCGGGTTTATGGCCCGCTGGGAAGCCGCCAGATACCCGGATCTGGAAGAAGTGATGAAGAGCCTGCCGGAATGGGCTGGAAAGCTGTGGCTGGTGACCCATGTCGATCTGCACCGCACCACCAAGGTCCAGGCTTTTCTGAAATTCCTAAAGGCGAAGTCCAAGGAATGGATCTGTGACTGAGCAAACCCGTGGCCATCTGGCCATGCTGGTCTTTTCGGCGCTGGTGGCGGGCAGCTTTTCGCTGGGTTCGATGATCGCGAATGAGATTGCGCCAGCTGCGCTGAATGCCGTGCGCTTTGGGATCGCCGCGGTCGTGATCGGTGTCGCTGCCTTTGTGACGACCGGTGTATCACGCGCGGCGCTGCAAGCGCCCTGGCGCTATCTGGTGCTAGGAGGTTTGTTTGCCACCTATTTCGTATTGATGTTCTATGGCCTGCAGACGGCCCCACCGGTCAGCGCAGCGGCTGTGTTTACTCTCACCCCTGTCTTGTCGGCTATTGCCGGATGGGTCTTGTTGCGTCAGGTCACAACCCCAAGGATGGCGCTTGCGCTTTCTGTGGGGGCCACCGGCGCGCTATGGGTGATCTTTCGCGCCGATTGGCAGCTTTTCCGTGCCTTTCAGATTGGCCAGGGGGAAGTCATCTATTTTGTTGGCTGTGTCGCTCATGCGATCTACACGCCAATGGTGCGCAAGCTGAACCGTGGTGAACCTGCGGTCGTGTTTGCCTTTGGCACTTTGGTTGCGGGGTGCGTCTTATTGGTGGCATTTGGCTGGTCAGATTTGGTTAGCACCGATTGGTCGCGCTTGCCGACCATTTTCTGGATCGGTCTTTTGTATGTCTCCTTCTTCGCCACGGCGGTCAGCTTTGTGCTGGTACAGTTCGCGGCGCTCAGGCTGCCCTCGGCAAAGGTTATGGCCTATACTTATCTGGTGCCCAGCTGGGTCATCCTGTGGGAAATCGCCCTTGGCAACGGCGCCCCAACAGGGTTGATCATCATCGGCATCGCGCTGACCGTCTTGGCCTTGCTTTTGCTGTTGAAGGAAGAAACGCCCAGCACAAGCGCTGTTCAATACAGTGCGGATTGAGGCTTGCGTTTGCACCCAAGTTTGACACCATTCTACCGATGAAAAATGACTATGGGAGCAGTGGAATGAAATCCACCCTATCGGGGGTAGTCTTGGTGCTGCTGGCCGCTTGCGGCCAAGGCGGTTTGCAGGGCTCAGGCGACGAGACAACCATGCAAGCCAGTTGCGAGGCATTAGTTTCGGCTGAAAGCGGTGTGCGTATTGACGCTGTCAAAGCGCAAGAAACCCAAAAGAACCCGACCGGGTCTGTCACAACGGTTCTGGCCGAAGGCCAAAGCGACCCGTGGTCATGTTCCGCTGACCAAACAGGTGTCATCACCAGCATGATACAGGGCTAAACTGGCGCCAAAACCTCTGTTGAGGCAGATCAAGGCCCCGAAATGACCAGGTGTCTATGCTTTTCCGTAAGGAGAGGAGGACACCATGTTTCAACATATCATGATCCCAGTAGACCTTCATTTGCCGCCCGAGGTCCATAAGGCGATTGCCGTGGCCGGTGACATCGCCAAATGGCAGAACGCACGGGTGACCCTTGTCAGTGTGACCGGAACCCAGCCTGGGGATGTGCCGGTGTCCGAAGACTCGGTTACCGAGGGGCTAGCTGCGCTTTCCAAGGATCTGACGGCGAAAGCTGGTGTGCAGGTCGAAACCCGAAATATCCATTCCGTCGATGTCGCGGCAGAGGTGGATGGCGATTTAGCGCGCGCGGCTGAGGATTTAGGGGCCGATCTGATCGTCGTGGGCACCCATGCACCGCGCATAACAGACTATATCTTCTCAAGTCATGCCGGGTATCTGGCGAAACACGCCAAGGTGTCGGTCTTTGTGGTCAGGTAGGACCATCCTCCGACGTGGGCAGTTCCGTTTCCAAAAACCGTTCAAACGCATCCAGGTTGACCGGCTCGAACTGCCCGAAGCCCTGCATCCAGACCGAGGCGGCTCGTAGTGCGTCTGGCTCCAGCTTGCACCACTTAACCCGGCCGCGTTTTTCCTGAGAGATCAGCCCGGCTTTGGTCAGAATGACCAGGTGCTTCGAGATGGCCGCCAGCGACATCTCGAACGGCTCGGCCACATCCGTCACGGCCATATCATCCTCAAGCAGCATCGCAAGGATGGCGCGCCGGGTCGGATCGGCAAGCGCCGCGAACACGGTATCCAGATCATTAGACATGGCCCGCTGAACCATACTGCCTGGGTTTGGTCAACCGATTGGTTGAATATCGGATTTTGCTTTGATTTCCGGTGGCAGTGGGCATCCGCGTCGATTTGCTTGCGAAGTAAGGTGTGAAAATCATATATAAAACAATAGGTTAATATGCGGCAATTCGGGCATTCTATAGCGTTGACTCTGTGCCTCTTCGCCCTTAGCACCTAGCCTCAAGACTGTGCGAGGAAAACGCCTTTGACCGATGATGACCAAAAGCAGCGTATGGCGCAGCTGGAGGCCAAGATCGACGCGGCGAAAAAGGCCAAAGCGCCCAAGCCCCGCGCAGATGCTGACGTGTCCGGGGGCGAGCTTGCCTGGAGGATGGTCATCGAAATGGTATCCGGTCTGGGGATCGGATTTGGCATCGGATACGGGCTGGACAGCCTGCTCGGGACGATCCCGATCTTTCTGGTGCTGTTCACATTGTTGGGCCTTGTCGCGGGCGTGAAGGTTATGCTCCGCAGCGCGAAAGAGGTTCAAGAGAAGCAAGCGGCGGCTGAGGCGGCCGAGAAGGACGAGAGGGACTGAACGTGGCAACTGAGACCACCGCAGCAGAAGGCAGCAGCCTGGTTTTCCACCCGATGGATCAGTTCATCGTTAAGCCGTTGTTCGGCGACGGTGCGGTTGGCATGTTCACGATCACCAACGTGACGCTGTGGCTGTTCCTTGCGATCGTGGCGATCATTCTGCTGCTGATCGTGCCGACCTCGAAGCGCGCGATTGTTCCGACCCGGATGCAGTCGGTCGCAGAACTGGCCTATGGCTTCATCTACAAGATGCTGGAAGACATCTGCGGCAAGGAAGGCGTCAAATACTTCCCCTATGTCATGACCCTGTTCATGTTCATTGTATGCGCAAACTTCCTGGGCATGATCCCAATGTCCTTTACCACGACATCGCATTTTGCGGTGACCATCCCGCTGGCGTTGGCCGTGTTCCTGACTGTGACCGTTTTGGGTTTCGTCAAGAACGGAGCGGGCTTCCTGAGCCTGTTCTGGGTCTCTAGCGCCCCTCTGGCGCTGCGCCCGATCCTGGCGATCATCGAGCTGATCTCGTACTTCGTGCGCCCGGTTAGCCACTCTATTCGTCTTGCCGGTAACGTCATGGCAGGCCACGCTGTGATCAAAGTATTCGCAGGCTTTGCCGCGATTGCCGTGATCTCGCCCGTGTCCGTTCTGGCGATCACCGCAATGTATGGCCTTGAGGTCCTCGTGTCCTTCATCCAGGCCTACGTCTTCACCATTCTGACCTGTGTTTACCTGAAGGACGCTTTGCATCCGCATCACTGATCAGGGGTAACCCTGAGCACAGGAACGATAACCCAACATCGAAACTTCCAATTCGTAAGGAGAAACATCATGGAAGGCGATCTCGCACACATCGGCGCAGGCCTGGCAGCAATCGGTTCCGGCGCAGCCGCAATCGGGGTGGGCAACGTTGCAGGCAACTTCCTGGCCGGCGCCCTGCGCAACCCTTCGGCGGCTGCTTCGCAGACCGCAACCCTGTTCATCGGTATCGCGTTCGCAGAAGCCCTGGGGATCTTCGCATTCCTGGTCTCGCTGCTGCTGATGTTCGCCGTATAATCTGCGGAACCTGATCCTTACGCGCAGGTGGGTCCAAGCCATAGCGGCCCACCTGTTGTAAAGACAAGTTTCCGACGGAGGATATCATGGCGACTGAACCCATTACAAAAGAGGTAGCCGGCTCGTGCGTCGACTCCTATGGCTCTGCCATCGGGATGCCGCAGCTCTGCTTCGATTGGTTCCCCAACCAGATTTTCTGGCTGGTCATTACGCTGGTCGTCATCTTTTTGGTCCTGTCTCGCGTGGCCCTGCCGCGTATCGCGGCAATCCTGGCCGAACGTCAGGGGACCATTACAAATGACCTGGCTGCGGCCGAAGATCTGAAGGCCAAAGCGGTCGAGGCCGAAGAGGCCTATAACAAGGCGCTGGCCGATGCCCGTGCCGAGGCGCAGCGGATCGCTGCCGAAGCACGCGCAGAAATTCAGGCTGATCTGGATGACGCAATTGCCACGGCGGATGCGGAAATCGCTGCCAAAGCGGCTGAATCGGAAAAGGCAATTGCTGAAATCCGTGCCGGCGCGCTGGAAAGCATTCAAGTGGTTGCCAAAGATACGGCGGCTGAATTGGTGACAGCACTGGGCGGCGAGGCGGATGCCAAAGCCATCGACGGTGCGATCGACGCGCAGATGAAAGGATAAGTGACATGCGGAACACTCTTGCCCTTATCTTGACTTTCGGCGCTGCCAGCCCAGCCTTGGCGGCCAAAGGCCCGTTCTTCTCGTTGGGTAACACGGACTTTGTTGTCCTGCTGGGCTTCATCGTCTTCATCGCGGTTTTGTTCTACTTCAAGGTCCCCGGTATGATCGGCGGCGCTTTGGACAATCGTGCCGAGGGCATCAAGTCGGAACTGGACGAAGCCCGCGCACTGCACGAAGAAGCCCGCAGCCTGCTAGCCTCGTACGAGCGTAAGCAGCGCGAAGTGCAGACGCAGGCAGACGCCATTGTGGCCGCCGCCAAGGAAGACGCAGTCCGTGCTGCTGAACAGGCAAAGGTCGATCTGGAAAACTCAATTGAGCGTCGTCTGGCGGCTGCTCAGGACCAGATTGCATCGGCGGAAGCCTCGGCTGTGAAAGAAGTCCGCGATCAGGCGATTTCTGTGGCAGTCTCGGCAGCCAGCGCGGTTCTGGCCAAGCAAATGAGCGCGGCGCAAGCCAACAAGCTGATTGACGCGTCCATTGCGGATGTGGGTGAAAAACTGCACTGATCACCCGGATCACATGATCTGAAAAAACCCGAGGGCTGCGAAGCACTCGGGTTTTTTTGTCCGGAATATGATTTTCACAGTGATCTGCGCCACCTCGCCACAAGCACGATCAGAGCGACCACGGTGATCAGGATCTCAACCTTGAACGTCCAATGATTGAGAAAAGACAATATCCAATGAGAATGTGTCGTCTGTACCGTTACCAATGGGTAAGTGGCGTTCGAAAACGGCCACAACCAGGTAACTTCACCCGTGATTGAATCCAGCAGCAGGTGAACCAGACCGCCGGCGCCGAGGAAGGTTAGAAATGTCCCGACCCAATATTGCCATTGTCGGATCAGCAGACCCGCCAGCAGAAAGCCCGCCCAGATGATCGGGCGGTGGGTCAGATAGGAATGATGGTGATGCCCTCGATCATCGATAAGATAGAACCAAAGCATGTCGATATCGGGTGCGACGGCCCCGATCATTGCGGCTGTGAAAGCAAGTTTGCCAAGGTTTGGCGCAGTAGCCCGGAAGATCAGATAAGCCCCCGGCAGATGCCCGATGAACATCAAGCCTCTCCAGTCTCGTGCTTCAACCTCTGCTGGGCGATCTCTTCGTTGCGTAGGGCCTTCTGCTGATCCTGCATGCAGCGCTCGACAAAATCCAGATGCAGTTCGACTGCAACGCGCGCTGCATCCGGGTCACGGCTTTGAAGGGCTGCATTGATCGCCCTGTGCTGATCCAGCAAAGCATCGCGCGTGGCGCGTTGCTGGAACATCATCTGGCGATTGTAGAATACGCCTTGGCGCAGCAGATCATACATCGATCGCATCATATGCAGCATAACCACGTTGTGGCTGGCCTCGATGATCGCCATGTGAAATTCAGCATCCAGTTGTGCCTCGTCCTCGGGGGCGTTGCGATCATGTGCGGATTGCATCCGGTTGAAAATCGTCTGAACTACTTTCAGATCACTGTCGGACCCCAAGCGCGCCGCACGTTCCGCAGCCAAACCCTCCATGTCACGTCGAAAGGACAGGTAGTCGAACACAGCCTCGTCATGGCTGCTGAACAGACGGATCAAGGCCGGTGAAAATGCCGACCCCAGCACTTCGGCCACATATATCCCTGACCCGGCTTTGGGTGTCAGTAACCCCTGTTCCTGCAAGTTGGAAATGGCGTCTCGCAACGACGGGCGTGATACGCCCATTCGGTCTGCCAGCTCGCGCTCGGACGGCAGTCGCTCACCTGGGCGCAGGATGCCGCGCAAGATCAGCAACTCGATCTGGCGAACGACGGCCAGAGATAGTTTTTCGGTCTGAACTTTTTGAAAAGGCATAGACGTTCCAAAATTGGTCAAGACAATTGACCACGATTGGTGGCGGCGTTCAAGCCGATCACGGTGTTTGAAACAATAGGTCAGTATTATTGACTTAGAAGGTGAAGTGCCTAGTCTGCGCGCTGGGGCAGAGGAGGCCCGGATAGATGGATCAGCTATACGCCACCCGCACATCAAGGATGAAAGCATCCGAAATCCGTGAGTTGCTGAAGCTGCTGGGCCAACCGGGCATTATTTCTTTTGCGGGGGGCATTCCAGATCCGGACCTGTTTCCGGGGGACGCATTTGCAGAGGCGTTCCAGAACGCTCTCGGGCGTGAGAAGCAGGCGCAGGCGCTGCAATATTCGGTCAGCGAAGGGTATGCCCCGTTGCGTGAATGGCTGGCGGATCATATGCGCGGGATCGGTGTGGAGTGTGATGTTGACAACATCCTGATCACCTCTGGTTCGCAGCAAGCGCTGGATTATCTGGGCAAGCTGTTCCTGTCTCCTGGTGATACGGCGTTGGTTGGCTGGCCGACCTATCTGGGAGCGATTAACGCCTTTGACGCCTATGAACCACGTTTTGACCGGCTTGACCCTCAAGGCAATCGCGGCGCGGTGGAATATCGGGATGCTGCCGGCGATGGGGCCGTGAAGTTCGCCTATCTGTCGCCCGACTTTTCAAACCCGACGGGGGAAACCGTTGATCTGCGCGGCCGCGAGGCGTTGCTTGATCAGGCAGAGGAGCTTGATTGTGCGATCATCGAGGACGGGGCCTATCAAGCGTTGCGCTATGACGGGGAGGCCATACCGTCAATCCTGGCGCTGGAGCTTGCGCGCAAAGGAACGATTGAAGCGTGCCGCACGATTTACTGCGGCAGTTTCTCAAAAACACTATCACCGGGGCTGCGTATGGGTTGGGTCGTCGCGGCCAAACCGATCATTTCTCAGATGGTGCTGTTGAAACAAGCCGCCGATCTGCACTCGGCAACCATCAACCAGATGGCGGTGCACCATGTGGCTGAGACCTGTTTCGACACGCATATCCCCAAGGTCCGTGCGGCCTATCAGGCACGCCGCGACGCGATGCTGGCGGCGCTGGAACAGCATATGCCAGATGGTGTTCAGTGGACCCGGCCCGAAGGTGGTATGTTCGTTTGGCTGACTTTGCCGTCAGATATCGATGGCGCCACATTGTTAGAGAGAGCATTGGAGACGGAGAAGGTCGCTTTTGTTCCCGGGCGGGCCTTTTTTCCTGACGGAAGCGGTGCCAATACGATCCGGCTGAGTTTTTCGAATTCCGACGAAGACACGATCCGTGAGGGTATTCGCCGCTTGGGTGTCGTGCTGCGCGCTTGAGTGCGGAAAGGTTCTGTTAACCAATACTCTGCAATCCTACGGGCATGATCCGGTATGTTACCCCTTTGCTGCTGGCGGCCTGTTCGGCTGGCACGCCTCATTTCCGCGATCTGCCTGCGACGCGCATATCAGTCAATGGCAGCGTGTTCGATGTGCGTGTGCGCGGGGAACTGGCCGAAGCGGTCCGCCTGAACGCTCAATATGCGCCTCGGTTGGGACCAATCCGGGATCGGGCTGCCCTTGCCATGGCGCAGGTGTCTGGTTGTCCTATTTTGGATGTGCTGGGCGATGCCGCTGTCACGGTTGGAGTGCTGGGCTGTGACCGTGAGGCAGGTGAGCGTTTGCTGCTGACTGCAATCTCACGCCCCAACTACGAATGTGTAAATTACGGCGCATCCAGTGGCTATGCCTACGAATTGTTCGAGTGCACGCCTTATTGAAACACGGGTTTCACCTCGTATTTTGGCAAGATATTGTGGATAACTTGCCGCAATATGCCATATCCTGCGCATTCACGTTGACACCTCTGTGATCCGTTGCGCAGACTTCTTATCCATAGGAATCATCCAAAGAGCAGCCATTGCGCTTTAGCAAACTCAAACTGACCGGCTTCAAAAGCTTCGTTGACCCGACCGATTTGATTATCGCGGACGGGTTGACTGGTGTGGTGGGTCCGAATGGCTGTGGCAAGTCCAACCTTCTGGAAGCCTTGCGCTGGGTGATGGGCGAAAACCGCCCCAAATCCATGCGCGGCGGCGCGATGGAAGATGTGATCTTTGCCGGGGCCGCCACGCGGCCTGCACGCAATTTTGCCGAGGTTGTTCTGACCATGGACAATTCGGAACGCCTCGCGCCGTCGGGTTTCAATGAAAGCGACCAGCTTGAGATTGTGCGCCGCATCACCCGCGATGTAGGCAGCGCCTACAAGACCAATGGGAAAGATGTACGAGCGCGCGATGTACAGATGCTATTTGCGGATGCCTCAACTGGTGCGCATTCGCCAGCGCTGGTGGGGCAGAACCGCATTGCCGAACTGATCAACGCGAAACCTCGGGCGCGCCGTCGTATCCTGGAAGAGGCGGCCGGGATCTCGGGCCTCTATCAACGTCGTCACGAGGCCGAGCTGAAGCTGAAAGGCACCGAGGCCAACCTGACCCGCGTCGATGATGTGCTGGAACAGCTGGGCGGCCAATTGGCGCAGCTGGCCCGTCAAGCTCGGCAGGCAGCACGCTATCGCGAGATCGGAGAGTTGCTGCGTCAGGCCGAAGGCATGCTGTTGTATCGCCGCTGGAAAGAGGCTGACATGGCCCGTCAGCAGGCCGAAGAAAAGCTGCGCGAGCGGATCACCGAAGCCTCTCGCGCCGAAGCGGCGGCCCGAGAGGCCGGAGTAAGGCGGGCCCAGATCGAAGACACGTTGCCGCCCTTGCGAGAAGAGGAAGCTATCGCAGCCGCGGTGTTGCAACGCCAACAGGTTCAGCGCGATCAGCTGTCCGATCAGGAAACGCGCGCGCGTCAAACGATTGAGACGCTGACCAACCGGATCAAGCAGTTGGGCAATGATATCGAACGCGAATCCGGTCTGAATCGCGACGCGGGCGAGATGATCGAGCGGCTGGAATGGGAGGCCCGCGAGCTTTCCAAAGCCGCCGAAGGTTACGATGACAAAGTGTCTCAAGCTGCTGAGGTTGCCCGCGAAGCTGCCGCCGTTTTGCAACAGCGCGAAGATCACTTGTCGCAGGAAACCGAAGATATGGCCCGGCTGGTGGCCCGTCACCAATCAGCGCAGCGTTTGGTCGAGGACAGCCGGAAAACCTTGGCCCGTTCGGAAGGCGAAGAGGAAAAAGCCCGCGCTGCAGTGGACGATGCGAAGCAGGCCCTGACCCGGGCTAGCGACGCCTTCGCAACGGCGCAGGTCGGTGAGGAAGAGGCCCGCGTGGCGGCGGATGCGGCTGAACAGGCGCTGACGGCGGCGGATGAGAAACGCGCAGACACCCAGGCGCGCGAGGCCGAAGCGCGGGCACAGCGGTCCGAGGCCGAAGGCGAATTGGGTGCAATCCGCGCTGAAACCATGGCGCTGGCCAAGCTGGTCGAACGCGACACGGCTGAGGGCGGTCAAGTGTTGGATCTACTGCGGGTGGCACCGGGTTATGAGAAAGCTCTGGGCGCTGCGCTGGCCGACGATTTGCGTGCGCCACTGGTCGAAGGCGATGGACCATCCGGCTGGGTTCCGATGGCGGGGTACGATAGTGACCAGCCACTGCCCGGCGGGGCAGAACCCTTGGCCTTGCATATCAACGGCCCGGATCGCTTGAGCCGACGGATCACGCAGATCGGGCTGGTGGATGCGGATCAGGGCGCGCGTTTGCAGGCCCAGTTGAAACCCGGCCAGCGATTGGTTTCTCGGTCGGGCGATCTGTGGCGTTGGGACGGGTTCCGCGCCTGGGCTGAGGATGCTCCAAGCGCGGCGGCCTTGCGGTTGGAACAGCTTAACAAGCTGGAAGCGCTTAAGCAGGAGCTTGCGCGGATCGAAGCACGAGCCGATGGCGCGCGTGCGGCACATGAGGCCCTGTCAAAACAACTTGCAGAGGTGACCGAAGCCGACCGCCGTGCGCGCGAGGCGCGCCGGGCAGCCGATCAGCTTATGGCCGAAACCGCCCGACAGCTCAGCCGGGCAGAGGCAGACCGCAACCTGGCGCAAGGCAAGCTTGAGACTCTTACACTGGCTGTGGATCGCCATAAAGAGGACGCCATGGCCGCTCGCGCGCAACTGCGCGAGGCCGAAGGCGCCCTGACTGGGTTGGGTAATCTTGATAGCGCGCGGGCGCAGGTTGAAGACATCAAACAGACGGTCGAGGCGGCGCGGATTACCATGCTGACTCATCGTTCGTCCCATGATGAACTTCGCCGCGAAGGCGACGCCCGGACGCGGCGCTCGCAGGAGGTCACCAAGGACCTTAGCGGATGGCGGCATCGTCTGGAAACGGCCGAGAAACGCATTTCCGAACTGGCTGAGCGCAAGGAAAGCTCTGAGCTAGAACTGAGTGAGGCTACCGCCGCGCCGAGTGAAATCGCCGAGGCGCGCGAAGAACTGAATACACTGATCGAAACCGCCGAGGCGCGACGGGCCGAAGCTGCCGACAAACTGGCCGCAGCCGAGACCCAACAGCGCGAAGTTGTCATGGCCGAGCGTGAGGCGGAGCGACTGGCCTCGGAAGCGCGCGAAAGCCGTGCGGCAGCCGAGGCGCGCTGTGACGCGGCCAAGGAGAGCGTTGTTGCCGCAGCGGAGCGGATTGCGGAGGATCAGCAACTCACCCCAAATCAGTTGCTGAACCAGTTGGACGTGAACCCCGACCAGATGCCCGCAGCCGACGCGCTTGAGGCCGAAGTGAACCGCCACAAACGCCAGCGCGACGCGATGGGGGCGGTGAACCTGCGGGCAGAAGAAGACAGCAAGGAGGTTCAGGAAGAGTTCGACACGCTGAACTCGGAAAAGGCCGATCTGGAAGAGGCGATCAAGGCGCTGCGCAGTGGTATCGCCAGCCTCAACCGTGAAGGGCGCGAGCGTCTGCTGACCGCGTTTGAACAAGTGAACTCGAACTTCGCCATGCTGTTCAAGCATCTGTTTGGCGGAGGCGAGGCCAACCTGGTCATGGTCGAAAGCGACGATCCGCTGGATGCCGGGCTTGAGATCATGTGCCAGCCGCCGGGCAAGAAGCTGTCGACCCTCAGCCTGCTTTCGGGTGGTGAACAGACCCTGACCGCGACGGCGCTGATCTTTGGTGTCTTCCTTGCCAACCCCGCGCCGATCTGCGTGCTGGACGAGGTCGACGCGCCGCTGGACGATGCCAACGTCACCCGTTTCTGCGACCTGCTGGACGAGATGTGCCGCCAGACCGATACACGCTTCCTGATCATCACCCACCACGCGGTGACCATGGCCCGGATGGACCGTCTGTTCGGTGTGACCATGCAGGAACAGGGCGTCAGCCAGTTGGTCTCGGTCGATCTGAAGAAGGCCGAGCAGATGGTCGCGTAGACCCCTCACCGGATCGTTACGATCATGTCGAGATTATCGCGCTAACTTTGGCCTATGAAACGCATTCTGATCCCCGCCCTTATCGCTGCCAGCCCGATCTTTGCCGCTGATTGGCCCATCAAATCTGGTGACATTCCTTTGTCCTCTGGCGAATTGGACGCTTTGGCAGGCCAAACACTGACATTCTATGACGACGGTCAGGCCAGATTTTCGGCAGGTGGGGCGTATTCCTACACCTATTCCAGCGGCGATGCGGCCTTTGGGACATATACCATTGCTGAAGATGGCAGCGTCTGTATCGTTTATCGCAACGGGTTTGACCGTTGTGACCTGTATGTGCGCAATGGCGAGCGATTGATCCTGATTGATCAAAAAGGCGATCGATATCCGGTTCGACCGAAGTAATTGACCCACTTTTAACTTCTTGGAAGATCATATGATTGAAGTAAGAGGAAATTCGTAAGGCAAAACCGAAAAAAATCTGCGTAATGCTTTGATAATCTTCCCTCAACTCGAATGGTGAAGAAAGTGATCAGATGTGTCGGTTTTTGGCTTGGGTCGGCAAGCAGCGATATCTTGATGAACTGGTGCTGGAGCAAGAACAATCTCTTGTCATCCAAAGCCGCAATGCACTGATCGGAAAGACGCCGATCAATGCGGATGGCTTTGGCCTTGCTTGGTATTCAGACCGAAAAGTGCCTTGCTTTTACAAAGACACGCACCCGGCCTGGTCGGACGCCAACCTGAAACAGCTGGCGCATCACACACAGTCACGGCTTTTTCTGGCCCATGTACGCGCCTCTACTGGCACAGCCACGTCCCGGAACAACTGCCACCCTTTTGGTGTCGGTCGCTGGAGCTTTATGCATAACGGTCAGGCGGGTGGGCATGATCTGATACGGCAGGAACTGGATGCGATGATTCCGGCGCATCTATACGGGCAGCGGTTTGGGGCTACAGAAAGCGAAGCCATTTTCTTGATCGCGCATGGTGAAGGGCTGGAAACGGATCCGATTGGTGCGATGGCAAGCGCCGTTGCGCGGGTGGAACAGGTATCCAGTCAGCAAAAAGTGTTGCCGTACATGAGGTTCGCTGCATGCTGGTCAGATGGCGAACGCGTTTATGCCGCGCGTTATGCGTCAGACAAATATGCGCCCAGTCTGCACTACCGAACATGTAAGGATGGCATCATCATCTCATCCGAGCCGTTGGATGGAAACAATGAGGGTTGGATCGAAATCCAACCCAATAAGGCGATTGAAACCGAGGGGTCCTTGGTCAGGACACACTCGTTCAGGCCGTTCGAGGCCTTAGATCAGGTCGAGGTTGCCTAAGGCTAGCCTGTTACAGCCGGTTCAGTAGGTCTACGGTTGGCCACGCATCCGCGGGTAGCCCTAACCGCTTTTGTTCAGCCTGTACCGCGGCGCGCGTACCCGCGCCTAGAATGCCGTCGATCTTGCCGACGTCATACCCTTTGGCCTGCAATTTGGTTTGCAGCTGTTTCATCTGCGCGCCCGACAACCCCGCAGGAGGGTTGCCTGCGTCATAGATTTGACCGCCTTCAAGTCGGGTGCCAAAATACGCGGCGGTCAGCACATAGACAAAGCTCTGATTCCATTCGAAATAGACGTCGAAATTCGGATAGGCGAGGAAGGCAGGCCCTTTGTGCCCCTGCGGCAGGATCAGCGAGGCGGGCAGGTTGGCCAGCGACCCAGTGCGCGCCTGAACGCCCATCGCCTGCCAATCCGCGACCGAACGTGGTTTGCCAGGGCCAGACAAAGACCACTCCATCTGAGCAGGCACAGTCACTTCTTGCAGCCAGGGCTGGCCCGGTTGCCACCCCAGATGTGACAGCATCTTGCCACCGGACACCAACGCATCGGGGGCCGATGTTTTTAGGGAAACCTTGCCATCGCCATCGCCGTCGACGCCATTGTCCAGAATGTCTTGCGGCAGCATTTGCACCATGCCGATTTCACCTGCCCAGGCCCCGGTGGTGCGGGTTGGGTCGAAATTGCCTTGGCTGAATAGCTCGATTGCCGCAAAAACTTGTGGCCGGAACAAATCGGGGCGACGACAATCATGGGCCAGGGTGACCAGCGCGTTGCGGGTGTTGAAATCACCCTGAACCGCGCCGTAGTCGGTCTCGAATGCCCAGAAAGCCAGCAAAACGCCCCGTGAAACGCCGTAGTCACGCTCGATCTGGTCAAACACCGTGTCATACTTGCGGGACATGGATTGCCCCCGGTCGATCCGGTTTTGCGAAATCAGCCGGCGTGAGAAATCTATGAAAGGTTTCTGAAACACCCCCTGAGCCCGGTCAGCGCGTAGCACTGCTGGGTCCTGCTGGACGCCTTGAAAGAAGGCATTCACCGTGGCCTGATCAAAGCCCTTTTGTGCCGCTTCGGATTTCAACCCGTTTACGAACTGGTTGAAACCGCCGCCGCATTGAGCAAAAGCAGGTGCCGCAAACAGGGCGGCAGCGAACAGAGAGGGCAACAAACGCATCGGATATCCTTCAGAAAATAAATGTGATCCCAACCCACACCGACAGAAGGCCGAGTGCAAGCCCCCAGACCCGCCATAGCACCCTACATGCGCGGAAAATCTCCTCCGCTCCGATCTCACGCTCGGCGTTTCCATTCACCCAAGCCAGCTCGCGGAGCTGTCCGTCATAGCTGCGCGGCCCGGCCAATGCGATGTTCAGCGCCCGCGCCATTGCGGCCTCAGGCCATCCCGCATTGGGTGAGATATGGCGACGCGCATCTGCGATAATCTCAGCCCAGCGGGACCATTGGCCGGAAAGCGCGACGATCATCAGACAGGTCAGCCGTGCCGGGATCAGGTTCAGCAGATCGTCGAACCGGGCCGAGGCCCATCCGAATGCGCGATGCCGTTCAGTGCGGTAGCCGATCATGCTGTCGGCGGTGTTGACGACCTTGTAGATCAACAACCCAGGCAATCCGCCAATCAAGAACCAGAAGGCAGGGGCGATGACCCCGTCACTCAGGTTTTCTGCCGCGCTTTCGATGGCCGAGCGGGCGATTTGAGCCTCTGTCATATCCGTCGTGTCGCGGGATACGATCATGGCGACCTTGGCTCGACCTGCCTCCACTGACTGTTGAAGCCCGTTACCTACGGCTCGCACATGCGAAACAAGTGAGTTCTGGGCCAGAAGGATGGCGCAGATGACCCCTTCGGCAACCGGGCCAAGTAAGGCCAGCGCCCAGCCCAACAGGCCAGCTAGGCCGATCAGTAGGATCAAAGCACCTACGCCCTTCAAGCGTTGGTATGGCTCTTGGTTCAGGGTCTTATCAAGCGTGCCAACCGCTTTCCCCATGATCACCGCAGGGTGACGCACGCGGGACCAGAGCCAATCGGGTTCGCCCAGTGCCGCGTCCAGCAGCATGGCGCAAGCCAGCACAAAGGCCGTGCTCATAACGCGTTTTCCAGCCGGCTCCACCCGTCTGATGGGGGCAGTCCAAGGCGCAGATAGGTGTCGGAATAGGGGAAGATGCGGCTCCAGATGTGTGCGCTGGCCAGACGGTCCCGCCAACCTCGTGCGTTGTCGACCTTATACAGCCGAAACAGCCTGGTGCCGCCGACCAGCTGCGCGCCGCTGTCCAGTAGCAAAGTGTCCAGACGATCGGCGTTGGTTGCCAGTTTCGCGCGCGTCTCTTCGGCCCAGTTCCTGTCTTGCAAAGCGGCGGTTCCCGTTCGCAATGCGGGGCCGGAAACGGCCCAAGGACCGGTTAGGTCGTTTAGTTTAGAAATAACGTCAGGCTGACCAATCGCAAAGCCCAGCCGCAGCCCAGCCAGGCCCCAGAATTTGCCAAAGCTCTTTAGGGCGACGACACCTGGGCGGGCGGATAACCGGATCAGAGACGCCTCTGGGCTCACGTCGCAGAAGCTTTCATCAATCACGGTCAAGGGCGCATTGGCATCCTCTTCGCGCCAGAGGCGTCCGTCTGGGTTGTTCGGGTGCACCAGAACGCGCGCATCGGCCGACCCGTCTTCCTGGACCTGCCAGCCTTGCGCGGCAAAGGCAGCAGCATGCTCGTTATAGGTAGGCGTCGTGATTTGCACCCGCCCAAAGGGCGCAAGCGCGGGTAGGCGTGCAATCACAGCGGATGCACCGGGGGCAGGCAGTATGTGTGCAGTTTCAGGCACATTCCAAAAGCTCCGCGCTGCCTCACAGAGCCGTTCAAAAGCGCCATGATCGGGCAATTGGGCCCAATCTTCGGCATGGAAGGCTGGCAGGTCATATGGGTGTGGGTTGATACCGGTCGACAGGTCTATCCAATCACTGCGGGTGCCGCCATAGTGCTTGATCGCCTGATCCAGCCCGCCGCCATGGTCGCGTTCGGCGCGCGGATTCAATATGTTTTCAGTCATCGCGCCTTAAGCCTCAAACGCCAAATTCGCCTTGCTTCAAGCGGATTTTTGCCGTTTTGACAAGCAAATCCGCGTGATCAGCGCACGTAGCTGGCGTCGTTAACACTTTGTTAAGGAAATAACGGGATCACAGACCACGGGGGTCGGCACCACTCACCATACCAAGTGCCGAGGTTGTTGCAAATGAAAGTTCTGATTGTTGAGAGTAACCCCGACCTTGGTCGGGTCTGGAAAAGGCATCTTGAAAGACAAGGTGCAGATGTTGAACTGGTCACAGGGCAAGAGGCAGCGATCCTCGCGCTCTATGGTACGGCGTTTGACATTATCGTGCTGGATCTGGTGCTGGAGAGCGGCAGTGCGTTGGCTGTGGCTGACTTTGCCAGCTATCGCCGCCCCGAGGCGCGGGTGATCTTTGTCACCAACACAACGTTCTTCTCAGACGGTTCGATCTTTGCCCATAGCCCCAATGCCTGTGCTTATGTGCAAAGTGGCACGCCGCCAGAGGATCTGGCGGCGATGGTGGAACATTACGCAGCAGGTCGCTGATCTCGGCCATGCGGTTCCATGTAGTCCAGCACCGGGTTCACCGGGATGATCCGGTGCGGATTGATGCTGTCGTGGCTATAGTGATAGTGCCGTACGATGTGGTTCATATTCACCGTCTGTGCGACTCCGGGCCATTGGTATAGCTCGCGGGTATAGGCCCAAAGATTCGGGTAATCGACCAGCCGGCGCTTGTTGCACTTGAAATGCAAGTGATAGACTGGATCGAACCGTATCAGGGTTGTGAATAAGCGCCAGTCCGCCTCGGTCACGCGATCCCCCATCAAATAGCGATTTCGGCTCAGGCGCTCTTCGAGCCAATCCAGTGTGTCGAACAACGGACCTACGGCGGCATCGTAAGCCTCTTGTGAGGTTGCAAAACCGGATTTGTAGACGCCATTGTTGATGTCGGAATAGATGCGAGCGTTGACCTCTTCGATCTGATCGCGCATCTCTTCGGGCCAATAATCATCTGTGTTGCCGGTGATCCCGTCGAAAGCGGCGTTGAACATGCGGATGATTTCCGAGCTTTCGTTCGACACGATTGTCTCTTGTTGTTTGTCCCAAAGGATCGGCACGGTAACGCGACCGGAATAGGCGGGATCGGCCTTGCTATAGATCTGATGGGCGAATTCGAGGCCATAGAGGTCATCACCCGTTGCGCCGTGATTGTCCGTTTCGAACGTCCAACCTTTGTCCAGCATGTCCGGATGCACGACTGAGACGGGGATCAGATCACGCAGCCCTTTGAGTTCGCGGAAGATCAATGTGCGATGGGCCCAAGGGCAGGCGTAAGAGACATAGAGATGATACCGACCTGGTTCCGCCGTGAATCCGGCCCTACCCGATGGTCCAGCGCTGCCATCAGCCGTTAGCCAGTTGCGAAATTGCGCGGCGCTGCGTTTGAACGCCCCGCCGGTGGACTTAGTATCGTACCAAGTATCGTGCCATGTCCCATCGACTAGCAAACCCATTGGTCATCCTCCGCATTTTGAGTCTGCAGCAAAGATAGGAGGGCAGGGATAGCCACGCCACATCAGCCTATGCGCATCTGGCCTGCGCCTTTGCACAGTCATGCTTGCGATGGCTGCGCAATATTTTGCCACCCGGTCTGGTGTATGTGACGAAGTTCACTGGATTTTTACGCTCGCATGCCCACAATAATAGATACAAGAGGGGGAATAGTTTGATGAGTACTTATGTTTCCAAGGAGATTCGCGCCGAATTAGACGCCGCACGAATCGCCGCCCTTAAAAAATCCAGCCGTTTGCGGGTTGAGATGGGCGACAATACCTACAAAATTCTGAAATTGTGGAAAGACGGTTTTACGGTCGAGGCCGCGACAACGCCACGCCTGCGTGGGTTGGTCGATATCTATGACGGGGCGAACCATTTGTACCAATGCCTGATCATCGCGGATGAGGATGAAGGCGGTGAGATGCGGTACGAGTTCAAACGCAGCACAGCGGCGCATGATAAGGCACCGCTGGATTTCTACCGTGCGCCGGACGCGCCAATTGCGTTGTTGGGGCACGAGGACTAAGGCCTTAAGACTGGATCAAAGCCGGGTGCTCCGAAAGGAAGTTCGCCCGGCTTTGTCTTTCTCACGCAAAAGCGGATCGCTTACTGCAAATCCGAGAAGGCCTGTTTCAACCGTGCACAGGCGTCCTCGATCCGCGCGCGTTGGGTGCCCAAATTGAAGCGCAAGAAGTTTTCGCCACCCGAGCCGAAAGTGGTGCCATGATTGACTGCGATTTTTGCGGTCTGTTCGATACGGTTAGTGAATTCGGCACGCTCCATCCCGGTTCCCGAGAAATCGACCCAGGCAAGGTATGTGGCTTCCAGCGGCATCGACCTGAGGCCAGGGATGTTAGCGATGGCGGTATCGAATACTTGGCGGTTCGCGTCGATATACGCGACCTGATCATCCACCCATGCGGCACCTTCTGCCGAATAGGCGGCCGCTGTTGCAAATTGGCCGACCGAGTTCGGGGCGAGTGACAAGGCAGCCATGCGTTTGGCGAATTTGCCGCGCAATTCGGGGTCGGGGATGATCACTTGACCGGTGTGCAGCCCGGCGATGTTGAACGTCTTTGATGGCGCAGTCAGCATCAGCAGGCGGTCGGTAATCTCAGGGGCTGCGTTTTGCATCGGGATGTGAGTGTGACCCGGAAAGACCAGATCGTGGTGGATTTCGTCCGACAGGATCAACAGGTCATGGCGCTTGGCAAAATCGGCAACGGCTTGCAGTTCGTCCTGGCTCCAGACGCGCCCACCGGGATTATGCGGCGAGCACAGGATGACCATCTTCTCGCTTCCGGTCATCTGTTCATCGTAGACTTCGAAATCCATCTCATACCGTCCATCGGTATCGCGCATCTCGCATTCAACAACTTCGCGCCCAGCATTCCGGATGACTTTGGCAAAAGCGTGATAGACCGGGGTGAACAATACGATCCCGTCACCCGGTCTGGTAAAGGTGTCGAGGCACATGCCAACCCCATTGACCAGACCGGTGGTTGTAAAGATCGCATCTGCATCAACAACCCAGTCGTGACGCGTGCGCATCCACCAGCGGATGGCGTCCTTGTAGGGCTGGTCCAGGTTTACGTAGCCAAAAACGCCATGGTCCAATAGCTCGCGCATCTTGTTCAGCACAGGTGGCGGCGCGCGGAAATCAGTATCGGCGACCCACATTGCAAGGCCGTCATCGGCTGGCACGCCGTAGGCCGGCTCCATCATGTCCCACTTGGCGCAATGGGTGCCGTGGCGGTTGATGAGGTCGTCAAAGCTCATGGGTGTCTCCTGTATGATCGTTTCGCAAGCTATCCGGAATTGCAGCATGCGCAAGGGGGGCGTTGCGGCGACGCGCGCGATGTCCTAAATCAGCCCCATGAAACGCACTATTTTGATCCATCCTGATCCCCGTTTGAAAAAGGTCTGCGCGCCTGTGGCTGACCTGACGGATGATTTGCGCAAGCTGGCTGATGATATGCTGGAGACGATGTATGACGCGCCCGGTGTTGGCTTGGCTGCGCCGCAGATTGGTGTACTGGATAGGTTGATCGTATTGGACTGCGTCAAGGAAGAGGGCGAGTCGCCACGTCCGTTGGTCATGTTCAACCCCGAGGTCATTGCCGCCTCCGATGAGACCAATGTCTATGAAGAGGGCTGCCTGTCGATCCCCGAACAATATGCTGAGGTGACGCGCCCCAAGGTTGTGGACGTCGCCTGGATGGATCAGAACGGCAACCTGCAGCAAGAGACGTTCGATGGGCTTTGGGCCACCTGCGTGCAGCATGAGATTGATCATCTGGATGGCAAGCTGTTCATCGACTACCTGAAGCCACTGAAACGGCAGATGATCACGCGCAAGATGCAGAAGCTGAAACGCGAAAAGGCGCGGGCATGAGCGTTCGGACTTGCCTGCCCTGGCCCGACAAGCGCCTGCGCACCAAGGCCGAGGACGTCGCCGAGATCACGGATGAAATCCGCGCCATCTGGGCCGACATGATCGATACGATGGAGGCGATGCCAGGCGTTGGCCTTGCTGCAACCCAGATCGGCGTGATGCTACGCTTGGCGGTTGTTGACGGCTCGACCGAGCGGGGCCGGGCGGTGCGTCTGGCGAACCCGGAAATCCTGCATAGTTCAATCGAGATGCGTGAGCATGATGAGGCCAGTCCCAACCTGCCGGGTGTATCCGCCAAGGTGAAACGCCCACGTGCTGTAACGGTCAAGTTCCTGAACGAAAACGGCATGATCGACCGCCGTGATTTCGTGGGGATCGAAGCCACCAGCGTGCAGCACCAGATCGACCATCTGAACGGCAAGATGTATTTCGACCGGCTCAGCAAGGTCAAACGTGACATGCTGCTGCGCAAAGCCAGGAAACAGGGGTAACGATGCGCGTTATCTTCATGGGTACGCCTGATTTCTCGGTCCCGGTACTGGATGCGCTGGTCGAGGCCGGGCATGAGATTGCCGCCGTTTATTGCCAGCCGCCACGTCCGGCGGGCCGCGGCAAGAAAGATCGCCCGACGCCAGTTCATGCACGCGCTGAGGCGCTGGGCCTGATGGTACGTCATCCGGTGTCGCTGAAATCAGCGGAAGAACAGGCCGCCTTCGCTGCGTTGAACGCCGATGTGGCGGTTGTGGTCGCTTATGGTCTGATCCTTCCACAGGCAATTCTGGATGCACCTGAACAGGGCTGCTTGAACATCCATGCCAGCCTATTGCCGCGCTGGCGCGGGGCGGCCCCGATACATCGTGCGATTATTGCAGGGGATGCAGAAACCGGCGTCTGTATCATGCAGATGGAGGCTGGCTTGGATACTGGTCCCGTCCTGTTGCGCCAAGCCACACCGATACAGACCGAAGAGACAACGGCCCAACTGCACGACCGCCTGTCATTCATGGGTGCGGCGCTGATCGTTGAGGCGCTGAACCGTCTGTCTGATCTGACGCCCGAGCCGCAAGCCGATGAAGGCGTCACTTATGCCTCGAAGGTCGACAAGGCCGAGGCTCGGATCGATTGGATGCGCAGCGCTGCTGAGGTTGATCGCCAGATACGCGGCCTGTCGCCATTTCCCGGTGCCTGGACCAAGATCGATGGAGAGCGGATCAAGATGCTGGCCTCACGTTTGGCAGAGGGGCAGGGCGCGCCCGGTGAAGTTTTGAACGATGATCTGCAGGTGGCCTGCGGGCAGGGCGCGGTCGAACTGCTGCGCTTGCAAAGGGCAGGCAAAGGTGCGCAGGATCGGGAAACCTTCCTGCGGGGCTGGCCGATCCCACCCGGCACACGATTGGTATCGGAGTAGCGCATACATGTTCATGGTCTTGATGGGTACTGTGGTGATCGCCGGGATCGTTGGATACCTGTCCGAGAAAACCGGCTTCACTCACAATGGCTATTTGCAATCTATCATCATCTGCGTAGGCGGGGCGTTTCTGTTCTACTTTGTGCGCATCATGTTCGGCATCAGCTTTGGCCCTCCGGGGTTGGATGCGGTTTTGTCCTCTGTCGGGGCGCTGATCATCGTGCCAACCCATTGGAGGAAGTGACATGCCCGTTATCGCCCTGATCATCATCGGAGCCGCTGCGGGCTTTCTAGCGACCCGTTTGATGCGGATCGAATCCGATATCCCGACGACGATGTTGATTGGCATTGTAGGGGCGCTGGTTGGCGGCTTCCTGCTGCGGGCCCTGGCGACGATGATGGGCTGGCTATCTGGATTTGTGGGGGCTGTGCTGGGGGCGTTGCTGGTGATCTGGATTTGGCAGGCAATTCGTCGTCGATAGCAAGCTTCGTTAGCCCTGAGTCGTCTGAGCAAATGCTATGCGCGTCTTAGCGCTCGTCGCACACCGTTGCTGAGCCCAGACGTGGTGCGGCGCGATCGGTCATGTCGAACCGGTTCGCCTCGGCCGCGGTCATCCAGTGCATGTCGTCTGCCGGGGCAGCTTCGAGCGTGAACCAGTAGAATTCTTCGTCCACGCCAATATCTTCGAAGTAATCGAGATAGCGGTCATGTTCGGGGTCGTCCTCTGGCAATTCTGTCGCAACCAGTCCCCCACCGCCCCAGCTGTGGACACCGACGCACGCGCCGGGTTGCAGAACACGGGTGTTCCCGGCCAGAAAAAGATCGGTCCCGCCCGATGCGACCAACCCGTCAGAGGGCACTACCGTAGTCATCCCGTTCTCATGAACAACGCGGCTGAAGATGACATTCGCATCGTCATCGACCGATCCTTCGATTTGCTGCAATACCAGCGTTTTGGCTTGAGGGTTCTGCGCAATCACCTCTTCAAACGCATCCAGCGTTGTGTGGTCAATGGTGCCGGTCGCAATGATCTGATCCCCTTGGGCGACAAAGCTGACAGGCGTGTATTGCTCGGCGCAGGCGGTCAGGACGGTTAAACCCGTCAAAATCGCATATACTTTCATCAGTTTTTGATCTCCAAAGCTTAGCAGACTGCAAACAGCCAACAGGTGGTGCGCCAGTGTCAAGCTTATTGTCGCGGTGGTCGGGCCTTGTAAACCGGCAATTGCCAGCCAAACAGCAAAGAGCCAGCTCTGAGAACCCAGCAAACAAGAGCACATAACCCAAGAGCCAGCAGGCCCTCTAGCCCGAACTTGGTGGCCAAAACCGCGCTTAACGCTCCTGCTAAGGCGCAGGAGACATATAGCTCACCCTGTTTCAGCACCAGAGGCACCTCATTGCAAACCACATCGCGCATCAGGCCGCCCAGACATCCGGTTGTAACACCCATTAACACCACGATGATCCCGGATTGGCCCAGTGACAGCGCGGCGCCTGTTCCGGCAGCAACAGCGATGGATAGGGCGAAACTGTCAAGCCAGACCAGCCAGTTATATCTGCTCTCAACCAGATGAGCGGTGAAGAACACCAGAACGGCGGCGCTGACTGCGATCAGGATGTAATCGGGCTGGCCGACCCAAAACACAGGGTGACGATCCAGCAACAGGTCCCGAACGGTGCCGCCGCCCACTGCTGTCAGGCAGGCCATGAATGCAAACCCCACAAGGTCAAGCTGCGCCCGGCTCGCAACAAGCGCGCCGGTCAATGCAAAGACTAAGACCGAGGCATAGTCGAGCAGTGCAAGCCCGTTCACGCCTGCGCCTTTTTGGGTTTGAACGGGGCCATGCCGGCGCGGGCCAGTTCATCGGCTTTTTCATTTTCGGGATGGCCAGCATGGCCTTTGACCCATTCCCAGGTCACATCATGGCGTTCTTGCGCGGTATCCAGACGTTGCCACAGGTCCACGTTTTTGACGGGCTTTTTGTTCGACGTTTTCCAACCGTTCCGCTTCCACCCGAAAATCCAACCGGTGACGCCGTTTTTGACATAGGCGCTGTCGGTCACGATGGTGATACGGGATGCGCGCTCTAGCGTTTCCAAGGCGCTGATTGCGGCCAGCAATTCCATTCGGTTGTTCGTGGTCTCGGCTTCACCGCCGTTTAACTCACGCTCTTTCAGGACCTTCTCACCCTCCATCGCGCGCAGCAGCACGCCCCAACCACCGGGGCCGGGATTGCCAGAGCAGGCCCCGTCGGTATAGGCGAACAGGTCAGGCATGGGCGGCCAGCGCGATGTATTCCGAGACCGAGCCGTCAAGGCCAGTACCGCTGCCTCGTCTTCGGCTTGTGATGGTGAAGCCCGCATCTTCCAGATAAGTCTTCAATTCGTCCTCGGAGTAGTAACTATAAAAGCGACCCAAACGGTCGGGCCCGTCGCCTTCGCCCAGTTTCATGGCGATAAAGAACGCACCACCGGGTTTCAGTGCGCGGTGAATGGCGCTCAGGTGTTTGGGAAATTCTGCCCGCGTGGCGTGCAGCAGGCTAAAATTGGCCCAGATGCCGTCATAGATGCCTTTGACCGTAAGATCAGAAAATGTGGCTTGCCGGGCCGAAACACCGGAATGTTCTGAGGCCAGTTTTACCATTTCTTCCGACGCATCCATTGCGTCGACTTGTAATCCTGCCTTGACCATGATTGCAGAGGATGCGCCCGGTCCACACCCGAAATCCAGCACTTTGCCACCGGCGGGCACGGCTTGAATGAACCGGCTTAGATGAGGGTCGCCCGTGTTGTCTTCATTCGTCAGCTCGGCGTAGCGCGTCGCCTGAGCGTCATATACGGATATGGTGTTGCTGTCGCTCATAGGTAAACTCCTACTGCCAGGCAAAGCAGTACAATCACGGTCAGCAGAATGCGCAGTCGCATCCACCAGTTGGGTGCCAAACCCCAGTACCAAAAGATGGCATCCAAGACCAAAAGTCCCGCAAAGCCAGCAATCAGGTTGTTGCCCGCATTCACCGGCCCGCCACCTGTCATGAAAAAGGCCCAGAGCGCGGGTAGAACCGACAGGGTATACCCCACTGTTGCTCGGCTACCTGATGCTTTGGTTGCAAAACCCCAAAGCACCCCAGACATGAAACTCAGAATGACCGAGCCGTAAAACAGTTGGATGTATGGCCCGACGAAACGCGCGCCAAACTGCCGCGAACCCCATGCGTTCAGATCACTGTTCAGATAAGTCAAAGCACCCCAGATGAACGGGATCAACCCCGCCAGACCCAAGTACAGCGCAGCCTTGGGCACGCCATTCATGCCGGCTGCCTAAGCACACGGGGCACTTTGAATTCCACGTTTTCCACGGCGTTTTCAGCCAGCTCAACTGTCACATCATACCGTTCACGGAAAGCGTCGACGACCTCGTTCACCAGTTGCTCGGGGGCCGAGGCCCCGGCTGTGATGGCCACGCTGGCAATACCCTCAAGGGCGCGCCAGTCGATATCGGGTGCGCGCTGAACCAGTTGTGCATAGCTGCATCCGGCGCGTGAGGCGACCTCGACCAGACGTTTCGAGTTTGACGAGTTCGGTGCACCGACCACCAGCAAGGCGTCTGACTTTGGGGCCACGGCTTTGACAGCTTCTTGCCGGTTTGTGGTGGCGTAGCAGATGTCTTCCTTATGCGGCCCCACGATGGCTGGAAAGCGGTCCTGCAAGGCGGCGATCACGTCTTTCGTGTCATCAATCGACAGCGTGGTCTGGGTCACAAACGCCAGCTTGTCCGGGTTCCTCACCTCGATACCGGCCACGTCTTCGAGGGTTTCGACCAGCAGCACTTCGCCTTCGGGCAATTGCCCCATCGTGCCAATCGTTTCCGGGTGTCCTTTATGGCCGATCATCACCATCTGCAGACCGGCATCGAAATGGCGTTGCGCCTCGATATGCACCTTTGACACCAGCGGGCAGGTCGCATCTACAAACAGCATCTCGCGCCTGGATGCCTCAGCCGGGACAGATTTTGGCACGCCATGAGCCGAGAAGATCACAGGGCGATCATCCGGGCATTCGTCCAACTCGGCCACGAAAACAGCACCTTTGTCGCGCAAGCCGTCGACGACGAACTTGTTGTGAACGATTTCGTGGCGCACGTAGACAGGCGCCCCCCACTTCTCCAGCGCCATTTCAACGATCTTGATGGCCCGGTCTACGCCTGCACAAAATCCGCGAGGGGCGGCCAGATACAATGTCAGCGGTGGCTTGGTCATGTCGGTGTCTCCTTACGGCACAGGTAAGTCTTTTCCCGGCATTGGTCCAGCCGCCAGATCTGTCATCCATCTGACATGAATCGGTGTTAGCCAGCCGGTGTTTGAGCACCAAGCTATAGTTAATGAAGCGCGGCCAGATCAGTGAGCCCTGGCCGCGCGACCTTCCTAGCCTTTTGGGGCTAAGCTTCGATCAGGTTCCGCTAGCGACTGCGACGCTGCGGGGTTCAACCGGCATATCGCGCGGGGGGCGCCCGATTACATCACGCAGGTCTTCCAGTTCGATGAAGTTGTCGGCCTGGCGGCGTAGCTCGTCCGAGATCATCGGCGGCTGGCTGCGGATGGTCGAGACGACCGAAACGCGCACGCCCTGTCGTTGCAGGCTGGCGATCAGCGGGCGGAAATCCCCATCGCCCGAGAACAGCACGATGTGGTCAACACGCGGTGCCAGTTCCATGGCATCGACGGTAAGTTCGATATCCATGTTTCCTTTGACCTTCCGACGCCCCATGCTGTCGGTGTATTCCTTGGCCGGCTTGGTCACCATGGTGAAGCCGTTGTAATGCAGCCAGTCTACAAGCGGACGGATCGGAGAATACTCGTCATTTTCCAGGAGCGCTGTGTAGTAGAAAGCCCGAAGTAGTTTGCCTCTGCGCATGAATTCCTGTCGCAGCAGCTTGTAGTCGATATCAAATCCAAGCGCTTTGGCGGCCGCATAAAGATTGGAGCCGTCGATGAACAGCGCTAGCCGTTCGTCTTTATAAAACATAAATAGTCCCTTCCGGTATAATACAGCGCGGTGAGTGATGTGTGAGTGGGTGTAAAAATGTCGCGCTTTGGTGCCCCTATAATTAGGGCATTTGTTGTGCATCGCAAGTATGCAGTTGGCGGAATATACGGCCTCATATGAGTGATTCTGTGCCAAAAACCATCGTTGCCTTGGGGGCAAATCTCAGTTTGGGACGAACTGAGCCGCACTTGACGTTACGGCAGGCGCTTTCTGCACTTTCTGAGAAGGGTCTGGTGATTCGTGACGTCAGCCGGTTTTTTTCCACACCTTGTTTTCCTGCAGGTGCGGGACCTGACTATGTGAATGCGGCTGCGTCGATTGAAACGACCAAAGCTCCGGAGGAGTTGTTGCAAGATTTGCATGCCGTCGAGCATGAGTTCGGTCGCGAACGCGCGCAGCGATGGGGCATGCGGACCCTTGATCTGGATCTGATCTGCTACGCGGATCAGGTATTACCAGACCGCGCCACTTTCGATCATTGGCATGATCTTGATCCGGATCTGCAGGCGCAGGCAGCCCCGGACGAACTGATCCTACCGCATCCGCGCCTTCAGGACAGGGCGTTTGTGCTGGTTCCTATGGCGGATATCGCACCGGACTGGCGGCATCCCGTGCTGAACAAGACGGTGAAGCAAATGATAGCTGCCTTACCTGCTGCAGACGTCGCTGAGGTCACGCCACTGTGATCGGTGCAGGGGCAGCATTTCTTGCTTGTCAAGGCGCACAATCGGCCTTAGATAAACCCCTTCCTGACATGGACTCAGTAACGGAGAGCGCCCAATGGCCCGCGTGACGGTTGAAGACTGCGTAGACAAGGTTCCGAACCGGTTCGAATTGGTGATGCTTGCCGCCCACCGGGCGCGCGAGATTTCTGCCGGCGGTCCGATCACCGTTGACCGTGATAACGACAAGAACCCTGTCGTGTCGCTGCGCGAGATCGCCGACGAAACCCAGAGCGCGGATGAATTGCGCGAGCGTCTGATCGAAGCCAACCAGACCCAGATCGAGGTTGACGAGCCCGAAGAAGATCAGATGGCATTGCTGATGGGTGCAGAAACGGACAAGCCAGCTGATGACGACATGTCCGAAGAAAAGCTCCTGCGTGCTCTGATGGAGGCGCAAGGCCAGGGGTAACCCCAGCGATAAAGGTGCGGACCGGATGATTTCAGCAGAAGACCTGATTGCGCTGGTCCGCAATTACAATCCCAAGACAAATGCCGAGCGCATCGAGCGGGCCTATGAGTTTGGCCAGCAGATGCATGACGGGCAGTTCCGCCATTCCGGCGAGCCTTATTTTACCCATCCCGTTGCCGTTGCCGCCATTCTGACCGAACAGCGTCTGGATGATGCGACGATCATCACGGCGCTGTTGCACGACACGATCGAAGACACCAAGGCCAGCTATGGCAAAGTGGCCGAGCTGTTCGGGGATGAGGTCGCCAAGCTGGTCGATGGCGTCACCAAGCTGACCAACCTGCAGCTGTCCAGCCGCGAGACCAAACAGGCTGAGAATTTTCGCAAGCTGTTCATGGCCATGTCCAAGGACCTGCGGGTCATCTTGGTCAAGCTCGCCGACCGCCTACACAACATGCGCACCATTAAGGCGATGCGGCCCGAAAAGCAGGTGATCAAGGCGCGCGAGACGATGGATATCTATGCGCCACTTGCAGGCCGGATGGGGATGCAATGGATGCGTGAGGAGTTGGAAGACCTCGCCTTCCGCGTTCTCAACCCCGAAGGCCGCCAGTCGATCATCCGCCGCTTTATCACCTTGCAACGCGAAACCGGCGATGTGATCCACCGGATCACCGGTGATATGCGGCATGAACTGGAAAAAGCAGAGATTGAGGCCGAGGTCTTTGGCCGTGCCAAGAAACCCTATTCAATCTGGCGCAAGATGCAGGAGAAAGACCAGGGTTTCTCGCGACTGTCCGACATCTACGGGTTCCGCATCATCACCATGACCGAGGAGGATTGCTATCGCACGCTTGGAGCAATCCATCAGCGTTGGCGAGCGGTGCCTGGGCGGTTCAAGGATTATATCAGCCAGCCGAAATCGAACGGATACCGCTCGATCCACACCACCGTGTCGGGCCGCGATGGTAAGAGGGTTGAGGTGCAGATCCGCACCCGTCAGATGCATGACGTCGCAGAAACCGGGGTCGCAGCGCATTGGTCGTATCGCGATGGCGTGCGCACGGAAAACCCGTTTGCCGTGGACCCGGCCAAGTGGATTTCGAACCTGACTGAACAGTTCGACAACGAAGAAGACCACGAAGATTTCCTCGAAGCCGTAAAGCTGGAAATGTACTCTGACCAGGTCTTCTGCTTCACGCCCAAGGGCGATGTGGTGAAACTGCCGCGCGGGGCAACACCGATTGATTTCGCCTATGCCATCCACACACGTATTGGCCACGCTTGTGTCGGAGCAAAGGTGGATGGCATTCGCGTACCGCTATGGACCCGGCTCAAGAACGGACAATCGGTGGATATCATCACCGCAGATGGACAGACGCCGCAGGTCACATGGCTTGAGATCGCGGTAACAGGCAAGGCCCGCACCGCGATCCGGCGTGCGCTGCGCGAAGTGGATCGCGAGCGCTTTATTCGATTGGGCAAAGAACTGGCGCGCTCGGGCTTTGAACATGTGGGCCGCAAGGCGACCGACAAGGCGTTGGACACTGCGGCCAAGCACTTGCGCCTGAAGGATCGAGATGAATTGCTGGCGCGATTGGGCAGTGCGGAATTGACCGCCCATGACGTGGTCGAGGCGGTTTATCCCGAACTGACCAAGGATGAGGGCGATGCGATCCCGATGCGCCGCGCGGTGATTGGCCTGGAGCCGGGGCAGAAATTCGACCGTGCACCTTGCTGCCAGCCGTTGCCCGGTGAGCGCATTGTTGGCATCACATATCGCGGTAAAGGCGTTGAGGTGCACGCAATCGATTGCAATCGATTGTCAGAATTCGAAAGCGAGCCAGAGCGCTGGGTCGATCTGCATTGGCATTCCGGCACTCACCCCGCCGCCTATGGCGCGACACTTGATTTGACCATTGGCAATGACGCCGGGGTGCTGGGGCGCATTTGCACATTGATTGGTGAGAAAAAGGCCAATATCTCGAACCTGGAGTTTGTTGATCGGAAACCAGATTTTTACCGGTTGCTGATCAATGTTGAGTTGCGTGACCTGGAACAGTTGCATTCGCTTATGCTGATGCTTGAGGCTGAAAGCGATGTCGCCGCCGTTGAGCGGCACAGGGAACAGGCGAAACCAGTTGTGGCAGCTGGCTGAGTAGGGGTGATCAGGAGTGGTTTTCAAGCGCCGAGATCGACGCTCGCCTGTCCAGATCGCATCGGAGTTCGTCTATCCGCGCGGTGGGTGGGCCCGGGCCTTTCACTACGTCAAACATCGGGTGCGACGTCTGCCGGATTCCCCTGATCGGATCGCGCGTGGCATCGGCGCCGGAGTTTTTGCAGCCTTTACGCCGTTTTACGGGATGCACTTCGTTGTTGCCGCGCTTTGTGCACGCCTGATCAACGGCAATATCCTTGCGGCGCTCAGCGGGACGTTCTTTGGTAATCCCCTGACTTATGTCCCGATTGGTGTGATCTGCCTGCAAACGGGTCATTTCATTCTGGGCACAGAGTTCGACAAGAGTGTTGAGCGCGGGTTGATGGGTAAGTTCGCCAGCGCGTTGGGCGATCTCAAAAACAACTTTCTGTCGATATTCACTGACCGTGTCGCGGACTGGCACGGGCTTGGCGTGTTTTATTACGAGGTGTTTTACCCCTACCTCGTTGGGGGCATTCTGCCCGGCCTTTTGGCCGGAGCTATATGCCACTACCTCAGCCTGCCGCTGATCCGCACGTATCAGCAACGCCGCCGCGACAAGATCAAGGCGAAATTCGACGAAATCAGACGACGGGCGGAAGAATCCACTGACGCTTAGACAACAAAGCCTCTAGGTTCAGGCCAAACACTGCAAAAGGAATCGAACGATGTCTGACAACCAATTGCGCCTGGGTGTAAACATCGACCACGTCGCCACCGTACGTAATGCGCGTGGCGGTGCCTACCCGGATCCTCTGCGGGCTGCCAAGCTGGCCGAAGAGGCGGGGGCCGATGGCATCACCGCCCATTTGCGCGAAGATCGTCGCCATATCTCTGACGCCGATATCGACGGGCTGATGGAGGTTCTGTCGGTTCCCTTGAACTTCGAAATGGCCGCAACGGAAGAGATGCAGAAAATCGCCCTGCGCCACAAACCGCATGCTGTGTGTATCGTTCCCGAAAAGCGCGAGGAACGCACCACCGAAGGCGGGCTTGAAGTTGCGCGCGAGGAAAACAAGCTGGCACATTTCATTGCGCCGTTGCGCGACGTGGGTTGCCGCGTGTCGATCTTCATTGCTGCAGATCAACGTCAGATCGAAGCCGCGCATCGCATTGGGGCCGAGGTCATCGAGTTGCACACCGGTGCCTATTGCGATGCCCATGCCGAAGGCCTCGTGGAGGAAGCCGCCCGCGAGCTTGAGGCGCTGCGCACAATGTCGAGCTTTGCCCATTCTCTGGGGCTTGAGGTACATGCCGGCCACGGGCTGACCTATGATACGGTTCAACCAGTCGCTGCGTTCCCCGAGGTGAAAGAGCTGAATATCGGTCACTTCCTGATTGGCGAGTCGATCTTTCTGGGGCTCACGCCTGCAATCCAGGAAATGCGTCGTCTGATGGATGAGGCGCGCGCGTGATCACATACGGCTTCATTGCGATCTGGTTTGCCTGGATCATGGCCGGGGGCTCTCCGGGGCCTGCAACCATGGGCATCGCAGGAACCGCTATGAATGAAGGCCGCCGCGCCGGTTTGGCCTTCGCGCTGGGCATTTGTGCAGGTTCTGCAGCCTGGGGTATAGCCGCTGCACTAGGCCTGTCGGCGATCATGCTGGCCAATGTGTGGGTTTTTGAGATCATCCGATATGTAGGCGTGGCCTATCTGGGCTGGCTTGCCCTCAAGGCCTTGCGCCGGGCGATGACTGCGGACGAGGTTGCTTTGGGTCAACCTGTCACAGGTTCTCTGCCGACAATCTTTGCCAAGGGCGCTGCGATCCACCTAACCAATCCCAAGGCAATCCTCAGCTGGGGTTCGATCTACGCCATCGTCGCGCCGCACGATGCCAGCTTGCTGATGTTGCTTGGGTATTTCGCGCTGCTCTATGTCGGGTCGTTGCTGATCTTTATCGGCTATGCCTTCCTGTTTTCTTCGGAGCGCATGGTCCAAGGTTACCGTCGCGCCCGCCGCTGGTTTGACCTGGCATTTGCCGGCTTCTTCGGGCTGGCGAGTTACAAGATCCTGACGGTGCGGTTGGGGTGATGAACCTTTGGGCATCCGATCAGAAAACCTTGGTGTTTAACCGGGTTGGATACCTTGCGTTGTTCATAGTTTTTCTTATGTCGTCGGCAAATGCAGACTTTGCTCAAGAAAAACTGGGCCTAGAGGGAATGTTTTTCTTTCCGCTCGATATTCTAGTTATCCCGGTTGCTATGACATCGTTGGTTCAGACCCTTCCATTTTCAAAGCGGCTTAGTGATGTGACCCCAAACGCTACCTTATGGTACAACGCCACCTACATGGTTGCTCTGTCGGTGTCGGTTTTGTGGGTGGCTCAACTCTCAGTATTGGTTTACGGATTTAGGTATTGGCACAGAGTTGACTTCTGGGAAGTCATCTTGAGAAACGTCATTTTGCTTTTCTGGGCAGTGGTTGCCATAGCTGTTTGCCGTGCTGTGTTAGGGCAAGTAATACAAATAAAACAAACGCACTTCGGCAAAAAAAGTAGCTAAGAAAATGATCCTCGGCATCGGCACAGATCTCGCGAATATCGACCGCATACAAGGCACGCTGGATCGCTTTGGCGACCGGTTCCGCAACCGTGTCTTCACCGAGACCGAGCAGCGTAAGGCCGAACGCCGTGCTGACACCGCTGGCACCTATGCCAAACGTTGGGCCGCGAAAGAGGCGTGTTCCAAGGCGTTGGGCACCGGTCTGCGCATGGGCATCTCGTGGAAAGATATGGCGGTCACCAACCTTAAAACCGGTCAACCCGTGATGCATGTCACCGGTTGGGCGGCCGAACGGCTCAAGGAAATGACGCCCGAGGGGCATGAGGCGATCATCCACGTCACCCTGACCGATGATCACCCCTGGGCGCAGGCTTTTGTGGTGATCGAGGCCAGACCCATTGCTGACACGGCTGCGGCCTTGACTTGGCCCCAGTCGCCCCGCATGTAGCATCCCAACAACGCAATGACCGGAGAGCAGTATGGCCGAGGACGCCAAAACAGGTAACCCTGTGTGGGAGACGATCAAAACCATCGTCTATGCCCTTTTGATCGCGGGCGTTTTCCGCACCCTGTTCTTTCAGCCGTTCTGGATTCCCTCCGGCTCGATGAAGCAGACCCTGCTGATTGGCGACTTTCTGTTCGTGAACAAGATGGCCTATGGCTACTCTTATTCATCCTGCCCCAGCCTGACCTTTTTGAATATCGATGCCGAAGATATCTGTGGCTGGCTGCCCGGCGATGACAACACGCGTATCTGGGGCGGCGAGCCCGAGCGCGGTGATGTCATCGTGTTCCGACATCCGGTTACGGGGCGGGACTATATCAAACGTCTGATCGGATTGCCGGGGGACCGTATCCAGGTGCGCGAAGGCCAGATCATTCTAAACGGCACACCGGTGCCGCAGCAGCCCGATGGCGTGTTCACCGAAATCGCTGAACCCCAGGGGCCGCAACGCCTGCGCCCGCGCTGTGAAAACGGCCCTGTCGGCATTGGTGGTACTTGCGAAAAGTCACGCTTGATTGAAACGCTGCCTAATGGCGTGTCCTATGATGTACTGAACATCGGCAATCAAGGGTCGGATAACACCGGCATCTACACCGTGCCAGAAGGCAACTACTTCTTCATGGGCGACAACCGCGACAACTCCGCTGACAGCCGTCTGCCGCAATCTGCCGGTGGCGTTGGCTATGTCCCCTACGAAAACCTGATTGGCCGCGCTGATCGGATCATGTTCTCATCCGCCGGACGGTCCATGTTGTTCTTCTGGACCTGGCGTGGGGATCGGTTCTTTAAGGCGGTGAATTGAAGCTTTCATCCGAGATAAAAGCATTTCAGCAGCGTTTGGGATACGAATTCACCAATCCTGAACTGCTGGTGCGCGCATTGACCCATGGATCAGTGTCTTCGGCCACGCGGCCCGATAACCAGCGATTGGAGTTTCTGGGGGACCGTGTGTTGGGGTTGGTTATGGCGACTGCCCTACTAGAGGCGGACAAGAAAGCCACCGAAGGCCAGTTGGCGCCGCGCTTCAACGCGTTGGTCCGCAAAGAGGCCTGTGCCGATGTCGCTCGCCAAATTGATCTGGGGGCCGTCCTGAAATTGGGCCGGTCCGAGATGCTGTCGGGTGGTCGCCGCAAACAGGCACTGCTTGGCGATGCGATGGAGGCGGTCATCGCGGCCATCTATCGTGATGCTGGTTTTGAGGCGGCGCGAGATGTCATCATAGCCCTATGGGGCGAGCGCATTCATAAGGTTGAAGCCGACGCCCGTGATGCCAAAACTGCGCTGCAGGAATGGGCGCAAGCCCGCGGTCAGAAACCTCCGGCTTATGTCGAGGTCAAACGCACCGGCCCCGACCACGCCCCCATCTTCACCATCGCTGCCCGTCTGCAGGACGGCACTGAGGCGCAGGCGACCGCAGGCTCCAAACGCCAGGCCGAGCAGGCTGCTGCGAAATCTCTGTTGGGTCAGTTGAGTTGAGCTGTTTTGTCGAACTCGGAACATGAAGATCAGACCCGCACAGAAAGCGGACGCTGCCAGCCTTGCGGCATTGTCGATTGAGGTCTGGATCAGTACCTACCTGCGGCATGGCGTAAACGCATTCTTCGCCGAGTTTGTTCTGTCCGAATTCGCGGCCGCCCGGTTCGAGGCTCTGCTTGAAGAGGGGGATGATATGCTGATGGTCTCTGAAAACAGCGACGGGATCGACGGCTATATTCGGCTAGCAGAGAAACGCGTTGCACCTGTTGACGGGCTTTCCGATCTTGAGGTCCTGACGTTTTACGTCCAACCCCGCCATCACGGCAAAGGCATAGGTTCCGCATTGTTAGATGTTGCTATCGAATATGCTCGGGATCTAGGCCGGAATGGGATCTGGCTGACAACCAATTCCGAGAACAAACCCGCAATTGATTTCTACCTGTCCAAAGGCTTCCGGCAGGTTGGCGTCACGGATTTCCGTATTAAGGATCAAGCCTACCCGAACCATGTGTTGGCTTTAACGATACAAGGGCAAGCTTAAAATCAATCTGCTGGATAAAGCCGCTTAGCCCGGTCTTCCAATGCTTGATGGCATGACACTGAAGCGTCCGGCTTCCCGAATGCTCCAGAATTACGCGACCCGTTCGGAACGCAACAAATCCCTCTGGCCCGCAGCGCCATTCTGCTATAGGGGTGCGCACTTGCAAACAGGATCGCAGTACACATGACGACACGCGCCGGATTTATCGCCCTGATCGGAGAGCCAAATGCAGGCAAATCCACCCTTCTGAATCGAATGGTTGGGGCCAAGGTCTCGATCGTGACGCATAAGGTGCAGACCACACGCGCGCGCATTCGCGGTGTAGCGATGGAGGGCGACGCGCAATTGGTTTTTGTCGATACGCCCGGCCTCTTCAAACCCCGCCGCCGCCTGGATCGCGCCATGGTCGCCGCCGCTTGGGGCGGCGCTGCGGATGCGGATGTGGTTGTCCTGATGATCGAGGCCCATCGCGGCATCACCGAAGGCGTCGAACGCATCCTTGAAGGTCTGGAAGAGATTGGCCAAGGCCGCACCATTGCTCTGGCCATCAACAAGATCGACAAGGTGCCGTCTGAGAAGCTGCTGGCACTGACCAGCGATCTGAATGCACGCTATCCCTTTGCCGAGACGTTCATGATCTCGGCCGAAAAGGGTCACGGCGTCGATGATCTGCGGAAATGGCTGGCTTCGGAATTGCCCGAAGGCCCGCGGCTCTACCCCGAAGATCAGATCGCAGACCTGCCCATGCGCATGATCGCAGCAGAAATGACGCGCGAGAAACTGACCCTGCGCCTACACCAGGAGCTGCCCTATCAGCTGACGGTCGAGACCGAAAACTGGGAAGAGCGCAAGGATGGCTCGGCCAAGATCGATCAGGTCATCTATGTCATGCGCGACGGCCATAAGGGCATCGTGCTGGGCAAACGCGGTGAAACGATCAAAGCCGTCAGCCAGGCCGCACGGGCCGAGTTGGAAGAGTTCCTCGACCGCAAGATCCACCTGTTCCTGCAGGTCAAGGTCCGGCCCAATTGGTTGGAAGAATCCGAGCGCTATTCGGAGATGGGTCTGGACTTCAAAGACGGTAACGCATGACTCGCCTGACGGCCGAATTTTGGGTGCATGCCTATCTGGCGCGTTTGCGATTGCAGGATATCCCGGCATTTGTTGTGGCCCATGGGGACAACACGGCAGGCGCGGTGCTGGTCAAGATGAACACGCTCGACGGTCAGGCCATCGCCTATCAACGCAGCTTTGACCTTATAAGCGGTGAACGGAAATGGATTGAGCTATCCTCAGGGCCCGAAGGCGATGTGGACGCCACCCTCACCAAACAACGCAGCTTCGACCCCGATCTTTGGGTGATCGAGGTCGAGGATAGGCAAGGGCGACATCTGTTAGGGGAAGAGGGGTTGGAATAAAAACTCAAGCGAGTTCGGTATCCCGACCTTTGCCAGAACATAAACGCGTTCAGTCTGAGTCTGCAAAATAGACAAAGCTCATCTTGTTGCCGTCCAGATCGCGGGCATATGCGCCAAAAAAGTCCGGGCCATACTGCGGGCGCGGTCCCGGGTCGCCTTCGTTGGTGCCGCCATTGGCCATCGCGATCGCATGGACTTCGCGCACTTCATCTTCGCTTTCGCACATCAGGCCAACCATGTTGCCGTTGCCCGGTGTTGCAGTCTTTTGATCATGTGGCAGCGAAACCCATATTCGTCCGCCGTCGCGCAGTTGGTAGCAGACAGCGTATGGCATGTATTCAGCTACGACTTTGCCACCAATTCCAGCCATTGTTGTGTCGTAAAATTTGCGGGCTTTGGCAACGTCGTTTGAGCCGATCATTACGTAGTTAAGAGACATGGATTGAATTCCTTTCTAAGAACATTGGGCGAACATTAGCCAGTGCGGTGATAGCGCGCAATTCGATTGTTCGACCCTGTAAATCCCCTAGGCCAGTTTCTGCCTTGTGTGTTTAGCGGGCATGAGATTTTCTGCGAATAGACAAGACAACCGAACGGACACAGCCTTGGACTGGCGCGATCACGGCATACTTCTGACTTCTCGCCGACACGGCGAAACATCTGCGATTGTCGAGGTTTTCACTGAAGCCCACGGTCGCCATGCCGGGGTTGTGCGCGGTGGGACCAGCCGGAAGATTGCGCCGATCCTACAGCCGGGCGCGCAGCTGGATGTGCTTTGGCGCGCGCGGTTGGAGGAGCATATCGGCACGTTTCAGGTTGAACCCCTGAGGTCCCGCGCGGCGGCGGCGTTTTCGGGTCGGTTGGCCTTGTCCGGCCTTAACGCGGTTGTATCGCTGCTGTCCTTCTGCCTGCCAGAGCGAGAGCCGCATCCGGCGATCTACAAGCAGACCGAACAATTGATGGACCTGTTGGGACAGGACGACATTTGGCCGCTGGCCTATCTGCGGTGGGAGTTGGCGCTGCTTGAGGAACTGGGTTTTGGTCTTGACCTGTCAGTCTGCGCCGTCACCGGCGCGACGGAGGGACTGGCCTTTGTCTCACCCAAAACGGGGCGGGCGGTCAGCACTGAGGGCGCAGGTGATTGGGCAGATCGGTTGTTGCCGTTGCCGGCGTGCTTGCGGGGCGAAGGCGACGCGCCGGATGTTGCGGTTGCAACCGGCCTACAGACCACAGGTTATTTCCTAGAAAACCGTGTCGCCCCCGCGTTGGGCCATACACCATTGCCTCAAGCACGGGCACGGTTTGTAGATCAGGTTACTCGACGGCTTTGAACACCATCTCGTGCCCGGCTTCGTTGCGCAGGATCAGCACGTCGCCTGATACCTCGGATTGAGTCATCGCCATCAACGCGGCAAAATACGTCCCTTCCAGTTCGAGCGATGCGCAGGCTGCGCGTGTCGCGCTGAGGTTTTCAATCTCGAACCAGGGATATGGCGCGCTGATCGTCGCCTGATAGCTGTTGCAGGGGGCATTTCCGGCAATCTGCCCGTCTGCGGGAAACCGTAGCAGCGCGCTGGCCTCAAATAATTGGCCATCAATCTCCTGCAACGTCCATGTCTGGTCTGCCGCACCATAGGCAGACACGGTTTCATCCCGGTCACATTGCAAGAGCCCGATGAGCGGTAGCGCAAAGGCAAGGCGGATCATATCTGTCTCCTACGACCTCGGAACGCTTTGCCTTTAGGCGTGTCGATCCGGCATCGTCAAGCAAGTTGAAGGCTTCTGGTTGTACTCAGGCCATAGTTGACCCAAGGTCACAAATCGACATAGTGGAGCCAAGCTAAACCCGGGCCGTAGTCAGCATCACAGCTAATCCCGAAGGGCAATGCCCATTCAGCTGGTAGCGCAAAAGTAGAGTTTGCTTCATGTCACAGGTCAGCGACACCGAAACCAAAAAGCGAACGCGACCCATCGTCAAAGTCGTCATCATCCTGGTTTATCTGGTGTTTTTGTTCCTGCTCGTTGAGTTGCTGTCTTACGTCGCTGTAGTCCACTTGTTTGACAATGCGCTCGGTGGCAAGGCCGAGCGTCATCTTTACTCCTCGATCCGAGGGCATGAACTGAACCCCGACTACCAGCGTCAATTCGATACGGGCGGGCAGCGCATTCATTCGGATCAGGGGTTCCGGTATGACGCCGTCGTCGATCTGCCCAAGCCGGATAGCACCTACCGCATCTTTCTGATGGGCGGCTCCACCGCCTATGCCATCGGATCGCAAGGGCGCGTGTATCCAGATCATCCGACGCTTACCAACAGCGAAACGGTGTCTCATTTCCTTGAACAAGCACTCCGCGAGCAGCTGAAGGATGACATGCCCGGTGTGAAGATCGAGGTGATCAACGCCGGTGTTGCCGCCTATCACAGCTTTCAGCATGTGCTGTATATCTACGAGACGCTCTATGAGTACGAGCCCGACCTGATTGTTTTTCTGGACGGCCACAATGATTTCTACAATGTGGGCGTTACAAATCCGATCCAGAGCTATGGCTATTCCTCGGCTCGGATGGTGGATGCCCTAAACGACCGAGAGCCTTTCTTTGCGGCCTATGCTTTCTTACGGGCCCCGGCCGAGTATTCCTATACGTTCAAGCTGGCCTCGAAATTCACACAGGGGCTGTATCAGCGCTATGAGGCGCCCAACTACAATCTGACTGGCGACGTGACAGCGTTGGAGCGCGATTTCTCAAGCGAGCTGGCCGAAACCGCGCGTCGTGGTTTTTTGCGCAATTACAAGCTGATCGAGACTTTTGGTGCCTATCACGGGTTCTGCTACCATGTCTTCCTGCAGCCTGAGGTGGTATTCGAAAACGTCGAAAACCTAAGCGCAGCAGATCAGGAGATCGCTCAGATCACGCGCGACTGGTATGTACCCGGGCGCGAGCAGGTGATGACGCGCGCTCGGGCTGAGTTTCCGGCGCTGTTTGATCAGGCCGATATTCCCTATACCGAAATCGCTGAGATCGCAGCTCCTGAACACAAAGACAAAAGCCTGTATGTCGACTACACGCACCTGACGGCAGAAGGATCGAAACTGGTGGCGGCCCGAATGTTACCGGTGGTGATCGATACGATCACAAAATGCGAGACGGGGTCCTGATCTCAGAACGCAAGTTCACCGTTTAGTAATTGCGTGCGCACCTCCATCCTTGGGTGCCAGTTGTACCGGGTATCTTCCCGAACAGGCCCCCAGAACAAGGCGCCACTATTGCGCCATGGATCAAGGATTATGCCGTCATACATTGAATCGCCCTTGGCGCTGATCAGGGCGGAATGGTGAATGATCCGGAATGGTGTTGGTGGTGAAGTGGCCCAATGCAGTTCGAGCGTTCGAAACCCTTCCTGCCGCAGTCGCCGCGTCATGGCCTTTGCCCAGTCATTGCACAGCCCGTATTCCCGAAAGCCGTTGGCGACCTTGGCGTTATGTATGATCGCCGGGTCGGTTACATTCCATTCTCGGGCAAGGTGCTGAGAATAGGTGTACGAGATTGATGCGGCGGTTTGTGCCTCGACCGGATCAACCTTTGGTCCGAGGGATTGAATGGCTTGTGCCAATTCGTCGATATCATCCTGATTGGCGGTTGGCTGCGGCACCGCGCAGCCGCTTAGGGTTAGGGCTGTCAACATAGCCCAGAGAACCAGTATTCGTGTCATGTCGGGTGCCAGCAATTGTCCAGTTTCTTCTGGTGGCAATAAGTGGGTATCGACGGATTTCATAGGGGAAGTTTGGCCGCAGGTTTGCCAACACTACTGATTTAGGAAATTGGTCCGCGTTGGTTGCAACAACTGGCACAAGAAAAGACCCGGTGCAAAGACCGGGTCAGTTGGGGAAACAAGGCCGCCTTATTCGATCACCCGAGCAGACGTCGTGCGATGACCTGTGCCTGAATTTCGGCAGCCCCTTCAAAGATATTCAGAATACGCGCGTCACACAGAACGCGGCTGATCTTGTATTCCAGCGCAAAGCCGTTGCCGCCATGAATTTGCAGACCGTTGTCGGCTGCGGCCCAAGCGACGCGGGCCCCCAGCAATTTGGCCATACCGGCCTCAAGATCGCAGCGGTGGCCGTGGTCCTTCTCCCAGGCAGAGAAATAGGTCAGCTGGCGCGCGATCATGATCTCGACCGCCATCATTGCCAGCTTGCCCGAGACGCGGGGGAAATTGATCAGCGATTTGCCAAACTGTTTGCGGTCTTGCGCATATTGCATCGCAATATCCAATGCGCTTTGTGCCACCCCAATGGCGCGGGCGGCGGTCTGGATGCGGGCAGATTCAAACGTCTCCATCAGCTGTTTGAAACCCTTGCCTTCTTCCCCGCCCAGAAGGTTCTCACCTTTCACGTGGAAGCAATCAAATCCCAACTCATATTCTTTCATCCCGCGATAGCCTAGAACCTCGATCTCGCCACCGGTCATGCCGGGGGTGGGGAATGGGTTTTCATCAGTGCCCGGGGTTTTTTCGGCCAGGAACATGGACAGGCCACGGTGGTCGGTGCTGTCCGGGTTGGTACGGGCCAGCAGGGTCATGACATGAGTGCGGGCCGCATGGGTGATCCAGGTTTTGTTGCCAGTGATCTGGTAGTCGCCGTTCTCATCTTTGACCGCTCGGGTGCGCAGGCTGCCAAGGTCCGAGCCAGTGTTGGGCTCTGTAAACACGGCGGTCGGTAAAATCTCGGCGCTGGCCAGCTTGGGCAGCCAGTTGGCCTTCTGTTCGTCGGTGCCGCCAGCCAGGATCAATTCAGCTGCAATTTCGGACCGGGTGCCCAGCGAGCCGACGCCGATATAGCCGCGCGACAACTCTTCTGAAACCACGCACATTGAAGCTTTGGATAGACCAAAGCCGCCGAATTCCTCGGGGATGGTCAGGCCGAACACGCCCATTTCGGCCAGTTCTTCAATGATCTCGATCGGGATCAGTTCGTCTTTCAGGTGCCAGTCATGGGCGTTGGGTTCGACCTTTTCCACCGCATAACGGCGGAACTGATCGCGGATCATCTCAAGCTCTTCATCCAGGCCCGAAGCTCCAAACATGGCGGCACCGGCTTGCGCCTCCATCAGCTCGACCAAACGTGTCCGCGCGGCTTGTGAGTTGGCCTGCGACATGAGGGTCTGCACCTCGGGGCATTGGAACCCGGACAACGCATCCCAACCAAGGCCAAGATCCTGAAGGCGCACAACCTCACCCTGATTCATTGGGATGCCACCGGCCACCTGATGCAGGTATTCACCAAAGGCGATCTGATGCAGTAGCAGTTCGATCTCACCAAACTTGCCTGCGGCTTCCAGTGCTTCGGCCCACCTCTGCATCTGTTGCAGCGATTGGTGATAGGTGGCCAGCCATGCCAGCCCATGGGCGGCGGTTTGGTTGGCTTCGATCAACGCACCAGAGACGCGCCCATCGGATGTCACCATGCCCCGCACTGAGTCGCGCGCTTTTTCAAAGACAGCCTCAACAGCGGGTACAGCTTTGCTGGTCAGGCTCAGGAGGTCTGGCAAAGTCGCATTGGTGGTCATCTGGGATATGTCCTGTCCATCATGGGCCATGAATCGCGTCCTGTCTTGGGTGGTCTGGTCATATCATGCTGCACGTGCAGCGCAACAAAAATACTTATTACGTTGCGAAAAAGTTCAAAAATTGCGCTTTCGTTTTGCGATGCAGAAAGCTTGACGCTGTACATATTGTTGGTTTCAGCGCCGCCCATCTGCAAAGCGAAACGCGAAATACAACCCCAGCATCAGGAAAAACAGGCCCGAGATATCGCCGATCAAAAAGGCAACATATTCGACCGTCGCGCTGCCAAAGGCCATGTTGGTCAGGCCAGAGACCAGAATTGACGTGATTACGCCAACGCCCATGACGCAAATCCAACAGGGCTTTCTGTCGGCTCTTGGGAACAAATCCCAACCCACCCATTTCAGAAGGTAGAACACCGACGGCACGGTTGTGACCGCTATGACAATGGCCATCAGGCGGCTGGGCAGGAACAGATCCGCCCCACCCAGAATTGCAAAAACCGCAATGACCCCCGGTAACAGGGCAAAGATCGCCCTCCAACCCAATAGCCAAGCGGATAGCACGCGCACTCCGTGCGGTAGAAACAGCAGGCTTGCCCGGCTGGGGTATTCTGGGAAGAACATGTTCTGTAGCGGCATCAAAACCTCAAAGGTGAGGAGTGATGCGACCACATAAGCCAAAGAGGCAAAGAAAGTTTCGGTGACCCACCTGCGCACCGGGATCAACCGATGACGCGTAAGAGGCGCAGTTTATCTGGGCGCATGAACGATGTATCGCCCTCGATTTGCGTTGCCGCTTTGAGACAAATAGCCTTTTTCAACCAACGATTTCAGCGCTCGAAAAAAAGTCGGGCGCGAAACTCTTTGGACCAGTGTGTGTTCGATCAAGCCGAACGTCCGAACCTCTTGATCTGCCTTCGACAGCTCCTCGGCCGCGTAGTAGATGTCGCGTTCGACCGGCGAGAGATTCTCCAGCCCCAATGTACGCTCCATGCTCTGCATCAACTTGCGCAGCTCGGTCAGTTTCGAAATTTCTGTCATATTTTACCTGTCTTGCTTCGTGCCTGACACCGTCCAGTCCTGGTGGTGCGAAATCGGTTGAATTTGGGTGTTCAACAATTTGCGCGCTGGCACGTATCCCCGTGTAAGTGGTTTACTCTTCTATTTGGGTGGCCCGATCTGCAGAGGTGAGTATGCAGGCGCGAGAAACCCTGTGGTGCTTTCTGTTTTGGTTCCGACGCAGTTGCATCGGAGGTCTTGGTAATGGGCAAAATGCCTATCTCAATCTGAGTGTCAAAACAATAAAATTGTTGAGAATGGTGCCGTGGCGTAACTATTGAAGGTTAAAGCACCATATTGATGACGCAAAAAAGAAGGGGCGCTAGCGCCCCTGTCTGTTTAGCCGATTGCGACCGATTTTATGTCGTCGTCGATGAAGGGGATGTATTGCTCAAAATTCTCGGCAAACATTTGCACCAATTTCTCGGCTTGCTTGTCAAAGGCTGCCTGATCGTCCCATGTACGGCGCGGGTCCAGCAGAACTTCGGGAACGCCGGGCACTGAAACGGGCACGTCAAAGCCGAAATTGGCATCCTTGCGGAATTCGGCATCGGCCAGAGACCCTTCGAGCGCAGCAGTCAGCAGCGCGCGGGTCGCCTTGATCGGCATCCGGCTGCCCACACCATAAGCGCCGCCAGTCCAACCGGTGTTGACCAGCCAACAGGTGGCGCCGTGCTGGGCGATCTTATCACGCAGCAGGTTGCCATAGGCTTCGGGTCGACGCGGCATGAATGGTGCGCCAAAGCAGGTCGAGAAGGTCGGCTGCGGCTCAGTCACGCCACGCTCGGTGCCTGCAACCTTTGAGGTGAAGCCAGACAGGAAGTGATACATCGCCTGCGCCGGTGTCAGACGTGCGATCGGAGGCAGGACGCCAAACGCATCACAAGTCAGCATGATAATGTTCTTGGGGTGGCCACCCAAAGCACTGCTGGAGGCGTTCGAGATATACTCCAGCGGATAGGCGCAACGCATGTTCGCGGTAAGCGAGTCGTCGTCGAAATCCAATTCCTTGGTTTCGGGGTCGAAGACCATGTTTTCGATGACTGTGCCGAACTTGCTGGTTGTCGCGTAGATCTCAGGCTCAGCTTCGGCATTCAGGTTGATCGTCTTGGCATAGCAGCCACCTTCAAAGTTAAAGGTACCACGATCCGACCAGCCATGTTCGTCGTCACCGATCAGCACGCGGGCAGGGTCAGCGGACAGCGTTGTCTTGCCGGTGCCCGAAAGGCCGAAGAAGACGGCTGTGTCGACCGGGTTGCCCACTGCGTGGTTCGCCGAGCAGTGCATCGGCATCACGCCTTTTTCCGGCAGCATGTAGTTCAACAGGGTGAAGACGGACTTTTTGTTCTCACCTGCGTACTCCGTGCCGCCGATCAGGATCAGCTTGCGGTCAAAGTTCAACGCAATCACTGTCTCGCTGCGGCAGTTGTGCTTGCTCGGGTCGGCCTTGAAGCTGGGGCAGTTGATAACGGTGAAATCTGCGATAAATTCGTCCAGATCCTCACGATCGGGACGGCGCAGCAGGTGGCGGATAAACAGGTTGTGCCAGGCCAACTCGGTGACCATGCGCACATTGATTGAATAGGTAGGATCAGCTCCGCCAACGAGGTCCTGTACGAAATAGTCGCGGCCCTTCATATGCTCGAGCATATCTTCATAGAGCGCATTGAACCCCTCCGGGCTCATGGCGGCGTTGTTTTCCCACCAGATGCTGTCGGCAACGCTGTCGGTTTTGACAACATGCTTGTCCTTGGGCGAGCGGCCGGTGAACTTACCAGTGGTGACCAAAAAGGCACCGCCGTTGCCCAGCGTGCCTTCGCCGCGCTTCAGCGCCTCTTCGATCAGCGCCGGTTCCATGAAGTTGTAATAGACATTGCCCAGGCCCTCGATCCCCTGATTTTCGAGGCGGAATTGCGGGTTAACCCGTCCAGATGTCATGCGTGTCTTCTCCTGTGGCGGCGCTGTGGCGTGTTGGGCCGGGTGCGCCTTTGGGGCAGTTTGCCGGGAAAAACCGGCCGATGCGCGGGTCTTATCATGGTCCTTTAGGGCGTGAACAGGACGGTTTGGCGCAGTTAGCGCAACCAAGTTCAGGTTTAGCGCCACCAAAAATTTCCTGTCGGAAAACTGGGCGGCTTTTTGCGGGTGGCAAGGCATTTTTGCCGCATAGCTGCCGCAAGAATGGCACGATTCAGGGTTACGGATTGATTCGGATCAGCAAAAACGCCAACAATACCTTACAAAAAAGCGTATTATTGCGTAAGTGAGCAGGAATAGGGGTAAGCCCGATGTCAAAGATTGCACTGGTGGATGACGATAGAAACATTCTGACGTCCGTATCCATGACGCTCGAAGCCGAAGGTTTCGAGGTTGAAACCTACAATGATGGACAGGCCGCGCTGGACGCGTTCAACAAGAAACTGCCGGATATGGCCGTTCTGGATATCAAAATGCCGCGTATGGACGGGATGGACCTGTTGCAGCGGCTGCGCCAGAAGACGCAAATGCCGGTGATCTTTCTGACTTCGAAAGACGACGAGATTGATGAGGTTCTTGGCCTGCGTATGGGGGCCGATGACTATGTCAAAAAGCCATTCTCTCAACGTCTGCTGGTTGAGCGCATTCGTGCGCTGCTGCGTCGGCAAGAGGCCACCAGCGGTGATGCAACAGTTGCCGCAACCGGCGACACAAAGGTCATGGAGCGCGGAGAACTGCGTATGGATCCGTTGCGCCATGCGGTCAGTTGGAAAGGCACCGATGTCTCGTTGACCGTGACCGAATTCCTGCTGCTACAGGCACTGGCGCAACGACCGGGTTTTGTCAAAAGCCGGGATCAGTTGATGGATGTGGCCTATGACGATCAGGTCTATGTGGACGATCGCACCATCGACAGCCATATCAAGCGTCTGCGCAAGAAAATGCGCGCCGCGGATTCTGAGTTTTCGGCTATCGAAACCCTGTATGGTATCGGGTACAGATACAACGAAGAATAGGCGCGGCCATCTACAAGGGGTAATGGGGTCCCGTGCGCGACACCGAACAAGCCAATGAAATGCGCGACGGTGATGTCGTTCTTGGGGATGACTGGGTTATCCCCCAGGATCCCGAGTCTGCGGAGTTACGAGAGAAGCGATCCCGCAGGAACCTGTTTTCTTTGCGCGGATCACCTCTGGCCCGCAAGATCATCACCTTCAACCTGATTGCCCTTGTGATCCTGGTCACGGGTTTGCTGTATCTGGACGACTCGCGCTCCGAGCAGGTGCAGCAGACCGCACGTAACCTGATGGGTGACGCCCAATTGGTCAGCAATGTGTTCGAAACACAGTTGCGACGGGGTGTTGTGCAATCGTCGCAGGATACAAGCCAACTTGACGTCAAAGACACGCTGGCTGGCCTCAGCCTGCCCGAAGGGGGCGAGGTTTTTGTTTACGATGCCAGCGGTACGCTTATCGGCTGGACACGGGGCGCGCCGCAAGCGTCTGAGCTTCCCGTTCTTTTGCGACCCGACACCGAGATGCGGACGGGCGGCACCGTCATCAGTGACGCCTTGAATGCGGTCTGGACGGGATTGTCGCGCATATTCAACTGGTCTTCGGACACCGAGGCTCCGACATTGGCACAACAGGTGCAGGCTATCATTCCGCAGGCGCTGGTGGGCCAGACTCAGGTTAAGGCTGTGCAGGATGATGCGGGAGATACGGTGATCGTGGCCGCCGCCCCGATCCTGTATGAAGGCGTTCCGGCTGGTGCCGTTGCAATGTCCGGCCCTGCGGGAGAAATTGATGCGTTGGCGCGGCGTGAACAGGAACGCATCCTTCAGATGTTTGTTGTTGCGCTGCTTGTCTCGATCGGCCTTAGCCTGGTTCTGGCCTCGACTATTGCCAACCCGCTGGCAGATCTCGCCTCGGCGGCCGAAATGGGGAAGGACAGGGGCACAGGTGTCAATCCGGGGCGCATTCGCATTCCGGACCTCAGCGCCCGACCGGATGAAATTGGCAGGTTGAGCCGCGCGCTGCGGGGTATGGTGACTGCGCTGTACAATCGGATTGATGCGAATGAACAATTCGCTGCCGATGTCGCGCATGAAATCAAGAATCCGCTTGCCAGCCTGCAATCCGCCGTCGGAACCCTGCGTATGGTCAAACGCGATGATCAGCGCGAGAAGCTTCTGGGTGTGATTGAACATGACGTGAAGCGGCTGGATCGTTTGGTCAGCGACATCTCGAACGCGTCGCGTCTGGATGCGGAACTGGTCAAAGAGGAAGAACAGCCTTTCGATCTGCTTAAACTGCTTGGCAATATCGGGCAGTTTTTGGGCGAGGATGCCCGTGCGCAGGGTATCGATTATATCACTGACTTGCCTGCCGATCCGATCGTGGTGAACGGGCTAGAGGCGCGTCTGGCACAGGTGTTCGTTAACCTCATCACCAACGCGATTTCGTTCTGCGAGGAAAGCGACGCCATCCGCGTCTGGGTGCGCCAGCGGGACAATCGAGTGTTGGTTGTAGTCGAAGATACTGGCCCCGGGATCCCGGAACAGGCCCTGACAAAGATCTTCAAACGGTTCTACTCGCAGCGTCCAGCCGAGCATTTTGGCAACAATTCCGGCCTTGGTCTTGCGATCTCAAAGCAGATAGTCGAGGCACATGGCGGCGTGATCTGGGCTGAAAATATCCGCCCGACAGAGGCGGATGTCACCTCGGACCCGCTAGGCGCGCGTTTTGTCGTAGGGCTGCCTGTCTGATCCAATGAAAATCCCATCCCTGAAAGATGCGGCAGACCGGGACAGCGCCCGCGTTCATGCCAGCTGTGTCACTGTCGCTGATAGGGGGCTATTGATCGTGGGGGCCTCAGGTTCGGGTAAATCCTCTTTAGCTCTGCAAATGATGGCGCTGGGCGCGCAGTTGGTGGGAGATGATCAGGTCGATCTTGGGATGGCACGAGACTGTATCATGGCCTCACCCGTACCCGAGATTGCCGGTCTGATCGAAGCCCGTGGGATTGGGCTGCTCAGGGTGGAGGTCGCGACCTCCACAGTTCTGCATTTCGTGGTGGATCTGGATCAGCAAGAGACGGCGCGCCTGCCTGGCCCGATCACGATCCCGCTGCTTAGGCGCAATGTGCCCTTGCTTCGGGGCGCTGCTGTGCCCAATTTGGCACCAGCCCTGCTGCAACTTCTCAGATTCGGACGCGTAGACCCGGAATGGCCGACGAAATGACATCGCAAAAGCGAACCGTTCTGGTGACAGGGCCGTCGGGTGCAGGCCGCTCGACAGCGATCCATGTGCTGGAAGACTTGGGCTTTGAGGCTATCGATAACCTGCCCATGGGGCTTCTGGCGCGTTTAATGGACGGGGCGGAGGCTGACCGACCCATGGCCCTTGGTATCGACGCGCGCAACCGGGATTTTTCGACCATCGGTTTTATCGAACTAGCCGAGAAGCTGGGCCGCATGCCCCAGGTGGATTTGACAGTTCTCTATCTGGATTGCAGCGATGATGTGTTGCTGAGGCGCTTTTCCGAAACCCGCAGGCGCCATCCGGTTGCTCAGGATGAGGGACCAGAAACCGGCGTTCGTCGTGAAAAAGAGCTGTTGGCGCCCATTCGAGAGATCGCTGATACTCTGATCGATACCAGCGGGTTAAACGTGCACCAGTTGCGCGAAGAGGTTGAGCGCTGGTTCGCGCCCAAAGACGGACGGCATCTGGCGGTCTCGATTGAATCGTTCTCCTACAAGCGCGGTCTGCCGCGTGGATTGGATATGGTTTTCGACTGCCGATTTCTGGCAAACCCCTATTGGCGACCCGAATTGCGGTCGGCAGATGGTCGAAACCCGGATGTCGCGCACTATGTCCAATCGGATATGAACTATGCGCCGTTTTTTGACCGGATCACCGATCTGCTAAATTTGCTGCTGCCGGCGTTTCGCGCCGAGGGTAAGGCGCACCTGTCGGTGGCGTTTGGCTGCACCGGCGGGCAACACAGATCGGTGGCAATGGCTGAAGCGGTTGCAAAGGCCCTTGCAGAACAGGGCCAGCAGGTGGCAATTAGACACCGCGAAATGGAACGACGCGCGTTGAATGTGAGGCCGGATTGATCGGGATTGTAATCGTAGCGCACGGCGGCTTGGCTCAGGAATATCTGGCCGCTATGCAGCATGTGGTGGGGGCGCAACCTGGTTTGGCGGCGATCGCGATCGAAGCCGATCATGACCGCGAAGAGAAACAGGCCGAAATATGCCGCGCGGCCAATGAGGTTGATCTGGGTGACGGCGTTGTGATCGTCACCGATTTGTTCGGCGGCAGCCCCTCGAACCTCAGCCTCAAGGCCTGTGCGCCACAGGATCGCCGAATCCTCTATGGCGCGAACCTACCCATGTTGATCAAATTGGCCAAAAGCCGCCACCTGCCTGTCGCTGACGCAGTACGTCAGGCGATGGAGGCTGGACGCAAATACATCAATGCACAAAATGTGACATTGGACTAAGACCGGACAGATTGAAATGACCAACCGAAGCTTGAAAATCATTAATGAAAAAGGCCTTCACGCCCGTGCCTCCGCCAAACTGGTTGAGGTTGTCGAGGGGTTTGATGCCAATGCCGAAGTCTCCAAGGATGGCCTTTCTGCATCCGGCGACAGCATCATGGGCCTTTTGATGTTGGCAGCCTCACGCGGAACGACTATTGACGTTCAGACCTCGGGACCGGATGCTGAGGCATTGGCAGAAGCCTTGGAAGCGCTTGTGAATGACAAGTTCGGAGAAGGGTTCTAAACCGCCCCACCGGGACAGGAACTACGGGAAGACCAGGAATTGGCGGAAACAACGCACGAGACCAAGACAGGCCCGATCGTAAACGGGACCGAGGATCAGGGCGAGATCTACGATCGTAGAACGCTCACCTATGCGAACTCGTTCGACGATGCCTGGACCGCGACCGCTATTCGCGCCATCGAATGGTGCACCGGCAAGCTGACCATTCTGAGGATGGTCAACAAGTTCGAAAAGAAGAACGAGCTGTATCGTGGCCAACGGTTCTGGAGCGGGGCGCTCAAGACCATGGGCATTACCCTTACAACGCCCGAAGAACAGATCGCGCGTATTCCGAAAACCGGCCCTGTTGTCGTTGTTGCCAATCACCCGCATGGCATGGTGGATGGTATGATCTTTGCAGAATTGATCGGGCGCGTCCGCAGTGATTACCGCATCCTGACACGTTCGGTTCTGACCGGCCTGGATGAGGCCGCCACGTCGTTCATGATCCCGGTACCGTTTCCGCACGACCCCGAAGCGCAAGCAAAAATGCTGGAAATGCGCAGTAAGGCGATGGACCACCTCAAGGATGGTGGCGTTGTCGCGCTGTTCCCCTCTGGGGTGGTGATGTCCTCGGACGATTGGTTCGGCCCGGCGATTGAACGCGAGTGGAATGTTTTCACTGCCAAAATGATCCGCCGCTCGGGTGCGACGGTCGTTCCGATCTATTTCCCGGGTCGTAACTCACGTGCCTATCAGATTGCAAATAAACTGTCGCCGATCCTACGCCAGGGATTGTTGCTGCATGAGATCGTCCGCTCTTGCAACAAACCGCAATCTCCGGTCATCGGAGAGCCGATCTCTGACGAAGATATGCAGCTTCTGGAACGTGATCCGCGCGGGTTCATGGCGTGGCTCCGGGATCGCACCATGTCCTTGGGCACATCAGATAGACCCTGATCCACTCTTCATCTGGCCAGAAATATCCGGGGGTGAGCCCGGATACCATCCGGGCGAGGGGGCTGGCCCCCTCAGCGTGTGGGCACGGGAACCTCACCGCGATAGTCATAAAAGCCACGATCCGTTTTGCGACCCAACCATCCGGCTTCGACATATTTGGTCAGCAACGGGCAGGGGCGGTATTTTGTATCCGCCAATCCGTCATGCAGCACATTCATGATCGCTAAGCAGGTATCAAGCCCAATGAAATCCGCCAGTTCCAATGGCCCCATCGGATGGTTTGCGCCAAGCTTCATGGATTGATCGATGGACTGAACGTTCCCTACGCCTTCATAAAGCGTGTACACGGCTTCATTGATCATCGGCATCAGGATGCGGTTCACGATGAAGGCTGGGAAATCTTCGGCACTCGCGGCGGTTTTGCCCAGACGGTCCACCACTGCTTTACACGCAGCATAGGTTGGCTCATCGGTTGCGATCCCTCTGATCAATTCGACCAATTGCATCACGGGAACCGGATTCATGAAGTGAAATCCCATGAACCGCTCTGGCCGATCTGTCCGGCTGGCCAGTCGTGTGATTGAGATCGACGAGGTGTTCGACGTCAGGATCGTATGTGGTAGCAGATGCGGTTGCAGGTCTTCGAAAATGGCCTGTTTGATCGTCTCGCGCTCGGTTGCGGCCTCAATGACCAGATCGGTCTGGCCCAGCCGCGGCAGTTCCAGCGTTGTTGTGATCCGCTGCAACGCAGCCTGCATCGCCTCGTCACTGATCTTCCCGCGTGAGGCCTGACGCGCCAGGTTACCCTGGATCGTATTGATCGCCTGGTCCAGCGCATCTTGGCTGACATCGTTCAGCAGGACATCGTAATCCGCCAAGGCCAGCACATGAGCAATACCGTTGCCCATCTGACCTGCGCCAATAACTCCGACCGATTTCACATCCATGTTCTGCTGCCTTTGCCCTGCGCGTTATGGGCGACAGTATCGGCAGTTCGGGGCGGGCGGCAAGGGGCAGGTATGGCCGCAATTCGCTTCAAATGCGCACATTAGGAAAATCTCAACATCTGGGGCGTCAAGATGGCAGTTGGGTGAAAATGGGTGAGTGAGATGAGCTATCATCAGACAGGCTCCGGCGTGACCGGGGGCGAACTATGTCAGTATTCTGGGTCGAAACTGTGGTTTCGCGGGCCTGCCAATGCGCTGGATGGTCCCTATGTGGCCTGCGTTGGCATGGATGAAACCTTTGGGCGGTTTGTCGAGCACCCGTATCCCGCTGTTCTTCAAGGCAAATTGCGGCAGACATGCGTCAACCTGGGCAGCCTGTTTTCGGGTGTTGATGCCATTGTTGGCGACGAGGGTTTGCTGGAGCTGATCAATGGCGGCCAGATGTGTATTCTGCAACTGCCCGAGGTGCACGGTCAATCGAATCGATTCTATCGCGTGCATCCTCGCCGTAACGACCGCTTCCTTGCCCCTATGCCAGACCTTCTGGCGTTGTATCCCGAGATTGACTTTACCGAGATCAATTTTGTGCTCCATTTGCTGAACCGGCTTCAGGCCAATCAGGATGCCCGTTTTGAGATGGTCGCCCTGGAGCTGCAAGAAGGCTGGGTTAAGGCGATGAAAACCTTGCTGCTAAACATCGAAATTCCGGTTCTTCTGCTGCATCTCACGGTGAGTCGGGTGCAGAGTGTCGAGGATACCCTGATACAGATCAGCAATGCGATGATGGATCAACTTAGACCGTTTGCCGCGAAAATGGTCAAAGCCGAGGTTGCCGTATCAGGTGCGTCTGAGATGCTTGAGGATGTGCTGTTTGGCACGTTGCAGCAACCAATGGCCGAACACATGATCGGCCCCGCCGCGCATCGCGCCATTGCGGATGCCATCTTGCCTAATCTCAGGGATCTGAACGACTAAGGCCCGCCTGTCGGCGGGCCTTTCGACGGTCTTCAGCGAAAACCTGGTCTGTCAGATCAGCCGAGTTTCTCAGTCAGTTCCGGCACCGCCTGGAACAGATCGGCAACCAGACCGAAGTCGGCAACCTGGAAGATCGG
>NZ_JBQFYL010000018.1:0-67911 GCF_056541465.1 Ruegeria sp. AH12
CAACGCCAGAAAATCCCAAACAGCCCGCATCTCTACAAACAACCCACTGGATCAATCGCTGAACGATCAAACATCGGCGTTAGCAGGGTTTGTATGCACGTGATCGTAAGACTCGACTCTGCAAAGGGAGAAACTTAAAAAGAACAAAAAGAGAACGCGGAAGCTAAAATGTTCGATGAGATGCAGCGGCGCATCATTTCATTGTGGTTTCCCCGGTTGGCGACTGACCGGGTTTTGCGTCAGTGCTCGATGGACGGACCTTTTGTTCTGACCCTCAAGCAACGGAATGCCAATCGCATTTACTGCATGAATCTCGCGGCGGCAGAGCAAGGGCTGCATAAGGGTATGGCGTATGCGGATGCGCGTGCTTTTTGCCCGACCCTGCAAAGCGGTATCGCTGATCCTCAATCAGACTTGCGCTTTTTACATATTCTGCGCCGATGGGCGACGCGATATTGCCCTTGGGTGGGGCTGGAAGGTGACGACGGGCTGGTGCTGGATATCACCGGGTCGGCGCATCTGTTTGGCGGTGAGACAGCGATGCTGGCCGATATACGCGGGCGGCTGGCACGCGCGGGGCTGTCGGTGCAGATCGGGGTCGGCGATACGCGGGGTGCGGCTTGGGCGCTGGCTCATTACGGTGAGGGGCAGGCACCTGTCGGTGATATGTTGGGGGCTTTGGCCCTATTACCCGTGGCGGCTTTGCGTCTGAATGAAGAGACATCGGTTACTTTGCAGCGTATGGGATTGCGTACAATCGGCGCGCTGGTCGCTGACCCGCGCGCACCACTGGCGCGCCGCTTTGGGGCCGGAGTGCTGCTCCGGCTGGATCAGGCCTTAGGAGCGCAGCCGGAAGAAATTACACCACTGACCGAACCGTCCCGTTATGCCGTGCGCATGACCCTGCCAGAGCCGATCGGGTTGCTGACCGATGTTATGGCCGGGGCCGAACGGCTGTTGGTGCAGCTCTGCGCCAAGCTGAATGCGCAAGAGATGGGCGCGCGCAGGCTGTGCATGACATTGCGTCGGGTAGATCAGGGGTATCAGCAGGTTGAGCTACGTTTGGCCCGACCCTTACGTGACCCTCATCGTATCCTACCGCTGTTCGAACGCGGGCTAGGGGAAATAGATGCGGGGTTTGGCATCGATCAGCTGCGGCTGGAGGCTGTGGAGGTCGAAGACCTACCCGTGCAACAGCTCAGCCATGCTGTGGGGTGGGGGCAGGGTCAGTTAGAGGACCTGATCACCCGGCTGGGCACTCGGGTTGGGCTCGAGAATATTCAGCGGTTTTTACCGGCGGACAGCCACATCCCCGAGCGTAGCTTTATCATTGCGGCAGCCGCCTATTGTGAAGCCTCAAGGGGGTGGAGCAGCCAGCACCCGCGCCCCCTTTGCCTGTTCCCACCCGAGCCGATTGCTGCAACAGGTCCACAGCCACCCAGGCGTTTCCGCTGGCGGCGCATGTCGTTGACAGCAAGCCGCGCGACTGGACCAGAGCGCATTGCCCCTGAATGGTGGTTGGCCGATGAAAACTGGCGCTCTGGCCTGCGCGATTACTGGCGGGTGGAAACCCTGCAAGGGCGCAGGCTCTGGCTGTTTTATACGCCGCAGAATCCGGGATGGTTTGTGCAGGGAGAGTTCGCATGATCGAAGTGAACCGCACCCACCGCCCGGTAGAGGCCTTTCGCCGTGATATGCTGGAGGCCCATGCGCAGGGCGCCGGGTATGCCGAACTGTGCGTCACCACGAATTTCACTTTTCTGACTGGGGCGTCACATCCCGAAGAACTGGTGCTGCGCGCGGCTGAACTGGGGCTGTCTGCGATTGCTGTGACAGATCACAATTCTCTGGCAGGTGTCGTTCGCGCGTGGTCTGCACTGAAAGAGTTGAAGCGGCAGACGGGGCAGCCGTTGCAGATTCAGTCTGAGCAATGTGTGGATTCATCGTCGCGGCAGGCAGTTGGGCACAGGCAAGCCCTTGCTCGGCCAGACTGCACGGTATTGCCTAAGCTGATCGTTGGCTGCCGGCTGGTGCTACGGGACAGTTCATTGGACTGGGTGGCGCTGCCCTGTGATCTGGCAGCTTACAAGCGGCTCAGCCGATTGCTGACCTTGGGCAAGCGACGCGCGGATAAAGGGGACTGTGAGCTGTATACGCAGGATCTGCTGGCAGCGTGCAAGGGCATGATGCTGATTGCGCTGCCTCAGAGCAGCTTGCAGAAGGCTGCAGCGGATATACAGACCATGCGGCGGCATTTTCCCAATCACGTCTTTCTGGGTGCGGTGCCACGCTACGATGGCAGCGATCAGGCCTATTTGGCCGAATGCGCCCGGCTGGCGCTAAGAGCCTGCGCGCCGATGGTGGCGGTGGGGGATGTGCTGATGCACCGCGCCAGCCGTAGGCAATTGGCCGATGTGCTGACCTGTATGCGCGAACATATTACGATTGATCAAATAGGAACGCGCGCCTTGCGCAATGGGGAACGGCGGCTGAAGGCAGGCGCCGATATGGCGCGTGTCTTTCGGGATCATCCTGCCGCGCTGCACCGCACATTGGAGATTGCAAGCCGCTGCAGCTTTGATCTGAGCGAACTGTCCTACGAATACCCGGATGAGATCGCAACGGACGAGCCACCTCAAACCCGGTTGGAACGGCTGGCGCGCGAAGGGCTAAAACGCCGCTATCCCGATGGGCCGCCCGATACGGTGGTCGAGCTGATGAACAAGGAACTGGCGGTGGTCGCTGATCTTCAGTTTCCCGCGTATTTCCTGACCGTGCATGACATTGTGCAGTTTGCCCGCTCACAAGGCATTCTCTGCCAGGGGCGCGGGTCGGCGGCCAATTCGGTGCTGTGTTACCTCTTGAGGATTACAGATGTTCCCCCGGGCCAGATTGCCATGGTTTTTGAACGGTTTGTGTCAAAATACCGAGGCGAGCCGCCGGATATTGACGTCGATTTCGAACATGAGCGGCGCGAAGAAGTGATCCAGTGGATCTATGAAAAATACACTCGCCATCGCGCTGGCCTATGCGCCACCGTGATCCATTTCCGTACCCGCGCGGCGATCCGCGAGGTTGGAAAGGTGATGGGGTTGTCGCAGGATGTGACCGCAGGGCTATCCGGTCAGATCTGGGGCATGACCAATGGCGGCGTTGACCTGGACCGTGTGCGAGAGCTGGGGCTGGACCCTGACGACCGCCGCCTGATGCAAACGCTCCGCCTGATAGGCGAGATCATCGGCTTTCCGCGCCATTTGTCCCAGCATGTCGGCGGTTTCGTGATCACCAAGGGGCGTCTGGATGAGCTGTGCCCGATTGAGAATGCCGCGATGGAGGATCGCACTGTCATCTGTTGGGACAAGGATGATATTGACGCGCTCAACATCCTGAAGGTCGATGTTCTCGGGCTAGGCATGCTCAGCTGTCTGCGTAAGTCCTTCGATCTTTTGCAAGCGCATGAGGGTGAGGACCTGAGCATCGCCAAGGTGCCGCAGGGCGACACGGCCACATATGACATGCTCTGCCGCGCGGATGCGGTCGGCGTTTTTCAGGTCGAAAGCCGGGCGCAAATGAACTTTCTGCCCCGGATGCGACCGCGCGAGTTTTATGATCTGGTGATCGAGGTTGCCATTGTCCGTCCCGGACCCATTCAGGGGGATATGGTGCGGCCCTACATTCGGCGGCGCAACAAGCTGGAAAAATCGGAACCCTTTGGCCCGGAACTGGAACAGGTGACAGCACGCACATTGGGGGTGCCCCTGTTTCAGGAACAGGCGATGCAGATCGCGGTGGTCGGGGCAGGCTTTACAGCGGAAGAGGCTGACCATTTGCGCCGTTCTTTGGCGTCGTTCCGGCGGATGGGTACAATCGGCACATTCCGGGATAAATTTATCAAGGGGATGCTGAACAAAGGCTATGACATGGAGGTGGCAGAGCGCTGTTTCTCGCAGATCGAAGGCTTTGCCGATTATGGGTTTCCCGAAAGTCACGCAGCCGCTTTTGCCATGCTGGCCTATGTTTCGGCCTGGCTGAAATGTCATCACCCGGCGATCTTTGCTTGTGCGCTGCTGAACTCTCAGCCCATGGGGTTTTATGCCCCTGCCCAGATCGTGCGCGACGCGCGTGAGCACGGGGTCGAGGTGCGGCCCATCTGCGTCAATCATTCGGAATGGGACAATATTCTGGAACGCCGCCCCGATGGCGCGCTGGCCCTGCGGCTGGGGTTCCGCCAGATCAAGGGGTTCAGGAAAGAAGACGCAGGTTGGATTGTGGCCGCGCGTGGCAATGGCTACCCGGACCCAGAGGCACTTTGGCTGCGTGCCGGGCTTCGTCCGGATGTGCTGACGCGGCTGGCCGAGGCGGATGCCTTTTCTGATATGGGCCTGACCCGGCGCGATGCACTCTGGCAGGTCAAGGCGATTCAAAGCCCGAAACCTCTGCCGTTGTTCAACGATCCAATTGACGGAGAAATGGTTCACGAACCGCAGGTCAATCTGCCGGTCATGCAATTGGGTGAAGAGGTGGTCGAGGATTATGTCTCAACCCGTCTGACCTTGCGGGCGCATCCTATGGAACTGCTGCGCCCCTCATTGCCGGGATTGGTCACACATGCCTCTTTGCAACAGGTGCCGCTGGGGCGGTACAGCGTGTGTGGCCTTGTCATCACCCGCCAGCGGCCCGGCACGGCCTCGGGTGTTATTTTCCTGACGTTGGAGGATGAGACCGGGGTCAGCAATGTGGTGGTCTGGCCCAAGGTTTATGACCGCTTCCGTCGTATTGTGATGGGGGGGCGTTTGCTGCGGGTGACAGGATATCTGCAACGCGAAGGGATCGTCGTGCACTTGATTGCTCAGGACATTGAGGACTTATCGCATAAGCTGTCCGAATTGGGGCATCCACAGCCAGAGGCCCTGAGCACCGAAGCTGCCCGCACGGATGATACGCTCAAACGATCCCGCTATCCCGCGCGGGCAATGCACCCAAGGGATCAGGCAAAGCGATTGTTCCCAAGCCGGGATTTTCATTAATCGGCCATTTGTAGCGACTGTGGTATTCAGCACTTCTTTTGCATAAAGCTTGGAGGAAGGGAAAATTGTTGCGAAATTGAGAACAATTCCGGCTGTGTTTCACATTCCATGTAGAATTTTGAAAGCACAGGTGATCTTAAGGCAGCTCTTAATCAAGGCAAAAAACGGTGAATTTCCCGCTGCCTGAGATGCGTGACAAACAATCACAGATTGAGCACCCAAGTGGAATTGCGAAGTGTGTTAACACTTAATTAACTTGATCCTTGGAAAAGCGCGGCTCACTGGCTAGGGTTAGACAGTAACCAGTCCAAAGAAATTGTCTCCCGTGCCCAAAAATCAAAGCCTGTTGGCTCCGCTTCGCAAATCTAATCTTCTTTTGACCTCATCCATGGCGCTTGCCGTCGTCGGCGCATATGGCCGCGCTGCGTATGGCGGCAGTTGCACGCCGTCGGGGGGTGGAACCTATTCCTGCTCGGGTCCAGCAACCGGTGGTGACGCAACCATTACGCTGAATTCAGGCGCATCCCCTCTGACAGTGACAACGCAGCCAGGATTTGGGCATACGGTCTCTAGCGGGAATGCGCTCAATCTGCGTTCCAGTGAGAGCATTTCGTTTACGGATGCAAATAGCTCGGTCATCACGGGGTCGAACTTGGGGATTTACTCGCGCAACACGGGAACGGGCGCGATGACAATCACGGTCACAGGTGTTGTGACCGGGACAGGCGGTACAGGGGTGTACGCGAACAATGCCGGAACGGCGACCGATATGACAATTTCTGCCGTTGACACAAACGGTGGAAGTTTCGGCATCACGGCGCGTAACAATGGCACAGGCGCTTTGACGATCACGTCCACAGGCACGGCTTCAGGCACCTCTCAGGATGGGATCAATGGGCGGAATGCGGGGACTGACCTAACAATTACCGCAGTCAACGCCAACGGCGGGCGCACGGGTATATTTGCGCAGAACACGGGCTCGGGTTCGATTGCCATCACCACATCAGGCGCAGTAACTGGCGGCACAGGGGCGGGCATTGCAACGCAGGCCGGTTCTGGCACCGCAGTCAATATCACCCTGAATTCTGGCAGCACCGTCAGTGCCACATCTGGTACGGCGATCACCAATGACCAATCTGACGCCACAGTGACCGTAAACTCGGGCGCTGCGGTCACCGGGGCTATAACCTTGGGCGATGGCAGCGACACGTTAGACTTCACCGGCGGTGATTTCAGCGGCGTTACCCTGTTTGACGGTGGCGACGACTCCTCAAGTGGGGACGGCTTTGTCGACACTTTGCGCTTTGGCAGCAGCGGTGCATTGGCTGGGGCAAATGTGACCAACTTCGAAGTGATCGAGATTACCAATAATTCCACGATCACACTGACCGACAACAGCCTGACTGCGGGTGATGGCGGTGCCGGAACCGGGCTTACAGTTCAATCAGGCGGCAGCTTGCGTCTGAACACCGGAGCGACCAGCCTGACCGGGAATATCACCAATGGCGGTATGCTCTCGGCACAGAACGGATCGGTGGGCGATGTCATCACTGTCAGTGGTAACTTTGTCGGCACAGGCGGAACGATCCTGCTGGATGTCGAACTTGGTGGTGACGGGTCGGCCACAGACATGCTTCAGATCGCAGGCGACACCTCGGGCACGACCTTTGTGTCGGTCAACAATATCGGTGGTGCCGGGGCAGAAACCATCAATGGGATTGAAATTATCCAAGTCGGTGGAGCGTCAAATGGAATCTTCACGCTGAATGGAACGTCTCAGACAGCCACCGGCGAACAAATTGTGGTTGCGGGTCCGTTTGGCTATCGTCTTGTCGACACTGGCAGCGGCAGTTTTGTGCTGTCCAGCCTGGATGCGTCCGGCAATCCGATCCTTGTTGGATCTAGCATCGCCTCATTTGAGGCTTTGCCTTCAATCCTGCAATCAGTGAACCGTGTCCGCGGTTTTCAGGCGCGTACTGCCGCAAGAACCGCTGTAGCACCTTCTGGGGACGCGACCAGACAGCGGGTTCGTGATTTTGGCACCGATGGCGATGTCTTGTCCTACCCGGATACCCCGGTCTGGCTGGAACTCACCGGACGACGTAGCGAAATCGCGCCGGTTCGGTCGGACGCAGGGATCAACACAGTGCGGACGGACACCTATACGATAGCGGTAGGGGCAGATACGCTGCTGTCCGAATTCGCCAATGGGGCGCTCTACGGTGGGGTGGCGATCAGCTATGACGATGTCTCAAGCACGGTGCGGACCGATCAGGGCAACAGTGATATCGACACGACATCGCTGGGCCTGACCCTTAGCGCCACCTGGCTGGACGCGCGTGGCTTTTATGTCGACACACAGCTTCAGTACAACGACAACTCCAGCGATACGCGCGACCCTGCCACGGGGCTAGAACAGAACGACATCGACTCGGATCAGTACGCGATTTCGGTTGAGGTTGGTCGCCCTTACGAGTTGAAGCCGGGCCTCGTTCTGATTCCTCAGGCGCAGCTGACCTATGCCTCGCTGGATGTGGACGACTTCACCGACAGTTCGGGCAACAATGTTGTCTTTGACGATGCCGACAGCGTACTGGCGCGGCTCGGCCTGTCCGCAAACAAATGGTTTGCCAACAGTCGCGGCACTGGCAGCTATTTTGGTGTCGTAAACCTTTATCACGAGTTTGACCCGACCACCCGGATCTCAGCCGGAGGGATGGAGTTCAACGAGGAGATCGACGATACCGGCATTGAACTGGGCCTTGGCGCGCGTATGATCCTGAACGAACGTTACGAGCTTTCTGGTTCGCTGAACTACCTGACGGGTCTTGATGATCTTGGGGATAGCTACGAACTGGAAGCCACATTGGGTTTGCAGGTTCGGTTCTGAATGATCAACATATCCAGGGTTCTGGCGTGGGGCGGGGCCGCTCTTGTTACGGTGTCGGGCATGGGCTCGGCACAGACGACAGAAACAACATCCACGCAATATCAAAGCTGGACAGTGAACTGCACCCAAGAGGCGGATCAACGGCAATGCGCCATGAGCCAAAGCCTGAACCTGCAGAACCAGTCCGGTCTATTGCTGCGGGTTGAGCTGCAACGAAACGCCGAAGGCGCGGCCTCGGGTATTGTGATCGTGCCATTTGGGTTGGACATCACCAAAGGTATTTCGCTGTCGATCGACGGCGGCCCCCGGTGGAATCTTCCGATGCGAACCTGTCAGAATTTCGGGTGTGTGGTACCCCTGACACTTGGGCCGGGGATTGTGGATCAGATGAAACAGAGTAACACGGTGCAAATCTCGCTCTATACGCTGGATGGTGGACAAACGCTTGAAGTACCTGTTTCATTAGCGGGTTTCACGGCCGCCTTTGATGCGCTTTGATCCGTTGTAGCTGACGCCAATCAATCAGATACGGATCCCCTGACACTTCTTCAGAGCCCTATATGATCATGAGGCGTGACGCATAGTTCATCGGCGGCATCCTTGAAACTCAGATGCCGGCAGGCCGCTTCGAAGGCCTGAACGCTCTTTAACGACGGTATCTTCGCCATGACGCGCGGCTTTGCTCTCCTGATGCGACGCTATTTCGTCGCTCTACTCTAACCCGATTGCCAGTTCATATGTGGGCGAAATTCTCAGCCGTGAGGTGAAAACATCTAATTTGAGAAGATAGGCGGCCAAGGTAGAGCATTCGGTTCTTCATGTCTGAAATCTCCTGCGTGCGGACTGTGTCAGCAGTGCGGGACAAAGCGAAACTTCGCCGCACGCGCACCAACGACCGATTTGGTGCTGCAGCTAATCCAGAAAATGGATTGCAAAAGAAGAGGGAGATGCGCCGTGAAGGTCCGTGGAATAAAGCAATGCGATTTACTCACTTGCTTATCTTCACTTCGGAGACCAAGCCACCTAAACGTTTCGATGTTCCGAGTTCTAACTTCGCGCCGTAGGCGGCCAATAAATCCACGCAAATAGAGAGGCCCAAACCAGTTCCCTTTACAGAAGTGTCCAAGCGACTGCCGGAACGAAGAATCTCAAGCCATTGGTCTTCTGGAACTCCGGGCCCGTCATCTTCAACGCAAATTTCGATACCCCTATCTGTGCGTTTTGCTGTGATTTGGAATGTTTTTCGGCTCCACTTGAGCGCATTGTCGAGGAGATTTCCGATCACTTCCTCAATGTCCTGAGGGTCAATTCGGACGTGAAGACCGGTCTCACAATCTGAAATAAGCGTTTTTCCCTCGCGTTCGGCCATAACCGAGAACAGACGGGACAGTCGTTCGACTGAGTTCGACAGGTCCGTCCTGGAATGCGTTAACTCTCCAGTGTTTGATGCACGCATGCGCGCGAGTGAACGGCCAAGCTGAGCGTCAATTCGGGACAACGCCTCTTCTGCAGGCTCTGTGTGTACGCCGGCGTCAGACAGATCCGCCAATTCGTTTCGTAAGATGGCTGTCGGCGTTTTCAGAGCGTGCGCCAAATCCGCTGCCTGCCTTCGCGAACCGGAGACGATCTCTCGGTTTCGATGCAGCAGTTTATTGAGATCTTCTACTAGAGGCGAAACCTCATCCGGGTAGTCTGCGGGCACCAATTCATCACCCCGATCCCAGCGATGAGCGACATCGGCACGCAACTTCCTGAGGGGGCCAATAATGGCGGACATCAACAAAAGTGAACTGGCCACTCCGATCAAACCGATCAATCCGAAAACCGAGAGCAGGTATCTTTGTGCGGCACTGCGTTCGTTGATCAGTTGGCTCCTGCTTTCGGCGACAGTTACACCCCACTCCGTTCCGTCTTCGAACGTAATTTTTTGATAGGCGCTGCGAACGGCCTCGTTGTCCGGACCTGTAGTGTTCCAAATGATTGTTTCGCCACTTGCGCGCGGAGGTTCGGAAATCGTTTCGTCAAAAAGCGAGGCAGAGGTATAGATGGCGCCAGTACCGTCTGTTACTTGCCAATACCGCCCTGAGTAGGGCGTACCATAGGCCGGGTCGAATACAAACTGCCGCAAGGTTTCAGGGTCATCCGTGGTCGCACTTAGGCCAATGACAACTTGCGTATGATGGTCTTGCAGCGCACGGTCGAACTGATCCAGAACGCGCGTATTGATATAGGAAAACACCACCAGCGTACCAACGCCTACAGACAACGCAGCCGAGGCGATACCTCCGAGCAAGGCCCGTTGGCGTAACGACAGCATTAGGCAGGATCAATCATATAGCCGCGTCCCCTGACGGTTGTGATCAAATCAGAGCCCAGTTTTTTGCGCAGACGCGTAACAAATACGGCGATCGTGTTGGAATCCCTGTCGCCGTCATATTCGTAGATGTGTTCGGACAATTCTGTACGCGACACCATCCGACCAATATTATGTGCAAGATAAGTGAGCACCGCGATTTCTTGCGCAGTCAGATCGACAGGGATGCCTCCGACGCTGACCCGACCGTTTCTGGTATCTAACACCACATCCCCCATTTCGATTACAGGGTTCAGCTGACCGCTTTGCCTGCGCAAGATCGCCCGCACCCGTGCGGCCAGTTCAGGCATGTGAAATGGCTTTGTCATATAGTCATCTGCGCCCGCATCCAGACCGTCGACACGTTCGCTCCAGCCATCTCGGGCCGTCAGGATCAAGACCGGGGTTTTGACGCCCGCGTTACGCCATTCCCGCAGGACCGAGATACCGTCGCGTTCGGGCAGGCCGATGTCGAGGATAATCATGTCATAAGGTTCAGTCGACCCAAGATGCAGGGCATCCGTACCATTGTTTGCCACGTCGACCACGCGGCCCTCGGAGCCCAGAAGCTTTTTGACTTGTTCACAAAGCTGGGGTTCATCTTCAGCAAGGAGAATTCGCATATTCGGAGACTATAGTTAAAACTCGATCAGCTTCACTCTATTTTTTATCGGCTATTGCCGTTTCCGCCGCCGTTGCCATTGCCATTGCCGCCACCGTTGGCATTGCCGTTGCCGCCACCGTTGCCATTGCCGTTTCCACCGCCATTGCCATTGCCGTTTCCACCGCCGTTGCCGTTACCGCCACCGTTGCCGTTTCCACCGCCATTGCCACCGCCGTTTCCGCCACCGTTGCCGTTTGCAACGGTGTTAGAAACGCTTTGACCAACACTGTTATTGGTTTTGGCGGCTTCAGAGATTTCGCGTCCGATGCTTGAATTGTTCGACACGACGGTGCCGGTTTGGGCATTCACAATCACACTGACGATCTTTCCGCCCGGCTTTTTGACCAGAATGCGATAGTAAATCTTGTCGGCTTGGAATGCGCGTGCATCAACGGGGGTCCCACCGATGGCTTTTTCCACACCTTTGATGACGCGTTTCAACCGGATTGCGCTTCCCGACAGAGTTGCCATACGCAGTTCAGACTGTTTGAGTTCGCGCGCATCGGCCGCCGCTTGTCCTCCGGACAAGGCGCTCAGCAACGCAGCAACCAACAATAAAGTTTTGGTCTGCATGGAACCCTCATACTCTTGGGCCAAGACTACAAGGCCGGATGTGAACCGACGATGAACAAGCAGTTAGCCCTGCGTTCAAGGGCGCTCAAGTTAAATGAAGTCCAGCCTTGTTGATTCGAACATGGATCAAACGGCCAGAACACGGCGTCTAGGTTCAGTTTTTCGATAGCTGTTGCTGTGGGTTTTTTAGGAGATTGAGATGAACATCACCAAGTGCGGACTGTTGAAAGCCTCGAAAATAGCGATTGCCCTTTTGGGTTCGACGGCCATTGTGACCACTGTTGCAGCTCCTGATTTTGCCTATGCCCAGCAAGGCAATGGCAACGGCAATGGTGGTGGGAACGGCAACGGTAATGGCGGTGGGAACGGCAACGGGGCGAAGGGATCTGGCGGAGATCACAGCGCGGTTGGCAAGGACGCCAGCGGAAGCAAGGCCGGAAAATCCAGAGCAGGAAAAACAAAGTCTCGCTCTGCCGGGGTTGGTCAGAAAAAAGGCGGTGGGTTCTCTCTGAAAGATCTGTTCAGTGGGAAAAAGAAAGCCCGTAAAACAGAAGCCGCCGCGACGGGTGCTAACAAAACGCACGGGACCCGTAAGACCAAGGCACCAAAATCCGCAGCGCAGACTGTCATTGTGGACGTGTCAAAGCGCCCCGTATCTCGTGCCAAGGGCAATCGTATGGCCGCGTTGCTTGGTGCCCATCCATCGGAACTGGGCGCTCTGAATGCGGCCAATGCCAGCCCCACTGCACTGGCCAATGCTGCGCCGAATTCGCGCGTTGGTAGAATAGCCACCTACCGAGACACGGTGTTGGCCGGTGAACCCTTGCGTGAGGATCTGGTCGAGCAGCTAGAGGTTTTAGCAGGGCTGGAGCCACCGGAGCGCCCGTTGCAAGATATAGAAGATGATTTGGAGACTGCGCTGACTGAAGTTCAAGAAAACCGGGACAAAGTACAAGAGCTTGAACAGGCCTTGGCTGACGCAGGCGGAGCAGATCCCGATATCGAAGCGCAGCTTGAAGAGGCTCAGGCCGCTTTGGATGCCTCAATTGATGAAGCGCAAGATCTGGACGACGAAAGACAGGCTGCCATCGACTACAATGACGCGGTCGAAGAGGTGGAAGAACTGACAGAGCTTGTTGAAGAACAGGACCTGGCCGAGCGCGAAGCGTTGGAAGCGGCGGCCAACAAACCTGTAACTGACGCCGTCGAAGAACAGGTCAAAGCCCTGTTGGGATTATAACCCGAAGCCTTTAGGCCCTTGTTGATCTACACTTTGGGCGTGCCGACCGCAGGCGCGCCCAGGGATGTTTTGACGATTTCTGAAGCTGAAACTCGTTTTCTGGTGATAGCGTCGCCCATCCAAAACAAATCCCACCCCAAATGATGGGGTGGGATCGGGGGACAATTCTGATGTTTAGGGTGAATATCGAGAATTGTTCGGGGGGGTCAACTGATCTGCCTTCAGGCGTTCTGACGAGCCTCGGAGAGTCGCAAGCTTTTGGTGATCTCGACTAGTGCATTTTCGATAGGAGGGAAGCGACCACTGCTCGAATTGATCAAGGTTTGCAGACGCTCGTCGGCAGCTTTGCCGGAGGTCTGCATCGCAGCTGGTTTGCCACTGTCTTTAGTCACAAAGGCAGGCTTGACCATGTTGTTCCCCTTGTTTTTGCCAAACGATACACATGTCGTTCGATCTAATTCAGGGACTATGACTCAGCGTGGTTGAACGCACCGAGAATATGCTGTTCACGTTCGGTTAATGTTGTTTACGGAATAAAAACAAATGAATTCTCTGGTCGTGGGACCGTTCGATTGCCACCTTTTAACTTGACGGTTTGGAAGGTCGCTAGGTGAGGATGACGCATCAGTCGAACCATCGCCTCAGATCCGAAGATGCTAGCCGCAAGCCAGTCTCCGCCTATGGGTTAGGCACACCGTGACCGGAAGCATACTTAAAATTTGAAAGCAAATGAGGCCCCAAAAGATGAAAACAACTTTAGTAATCGCAGCAACACTATCTGCCATTCAGACTGCGCCGGTTGCGGGTGCGAGTTTTGACTTACAGACCCTTGGGCTTGGACAACTTATCAATTCACATAGAGCAGTGCAGCCTGTTCTCGTGAAATCGAAGGCGGGACATTGTCCACCTGGCTTGGCCAAAAAAGCAATTCCATGCGTGCCGCCAGGCCAAGTAAAACGATATCGGGTTGGGGACTACATCTACGATGGGTACGTACCTATCGACAATCCCAGCCGATATGGACTGCGGCGAAACGGCTACTATGTGCGTGCTGGAGACTATGTTTATCAGGTGAACCAAGAGACGCACGAGGTGTTGAACCTGATAGGCGCCATAGCTGATATTCTTAACTAGCTACCTTCATCATTGACAAAGCATCGCTCGGTTTTCTGCCGTTCGGACGCAAATCGTAAACGGGGCAACAGGGCTCACAAAAGCCGTTGGACGTCGGTCGGCGGTTGTGTCAAGTTCTGGCATGACAGGTCTAACAAAGGTGCAGTGCGCAGTTTGCGGGAAGAAGTGAACCTTCGCCGCGACTGCACCGATAACTGGTTTTTGGAAGCGACAGAAACTCGGGGCTAGCTCTCCATCCAGTTTTCCAGCAAACTTTGCACCACCAGCCTCTACCGCTCATGCATCCACAGTCGGAATAGCTTTACCGCTCTCAATACAAGACACCCGCACGTTTGGCGGCGTCTCGGAAGGTCCGGCCAACCGGTATGGTGCTACCATCTGTCAACCGTAACCGCGTCGCGCGATCCACCGTGAGGCGGCCTATGACGGCATCTCTGGCCACCCAGTGTGACCGATGCACCTGAGAACCGGCGATGGGGGCGGCCTCTGTGATCGCATCACGCAGTCGCATGGCCACCAGCGCACGACCGTGATCAGTCACTACCTCAACATAGTGATCCTGCGCCGTCATCCTGATCAGGGTACCGCGGCACGCACCGGGCAACCGGTTCATCAACAAAGTGGCTTGGTGTTCCCGGTCCTCGGCCGCAGGTGCCCCCGATGCCAATTGTGCAATTGTCGTAATTGCAAGTATCACCAGAGAACACTGCAGATAGAGCTCGCCCACTGCCGTTAGTTCGATTTGCGATCCGAATATGCGAGATACCATGTAGACCACAATCGTTGCCGGAACCGAGGCACTTAGGCAGGCAAGGGATGTCCACGCGATGTACCTGAAACCGCGCGAAACCGCATAGCGATCGAACGCGGCAAGCACGAAGTGGACCGGCATCACCGTGGCGAACACGATCAGCGTCCAATAGACGAGGCGGGCCCAGATGTCATAGCTGATCGCGGTGCCGAACGGGCCGGTGAGTCCCGCCAGAAATGCGATTGCAACAAGGGCAGCAAGGCTCCTGCGTGTGCTCAGCAGTTCAATCGAGGAATCCAGCATTCCGGATTTGGCGACGTTGTTGACGAGGAATATGCGCATTTCACGAAACCAGACTTGCAGACAGTATGAGCGACAATTCATGCCGAAGTGACCAGACCAATGAAAGCGGCCACAAAGCGAGTATATCATGGAGATCAGCGAGCGCAGTAAACCCAGAAAAACATCGCGTTTATGGACGCTGACAACAGCAGCTTGGGCTCTGCCTGCCGCAGCAATTGCCTGCTCAACATTGGCGATTGGACCAGGAGACGCTCCAATGATCGCCTACAGCTATGACACATCCGCGACAGGCGCAGGCTATGTCGTTATCAACCCCGTAGGTGCGACGCGTGCGTCAATCGTGGACCTCAGTACGGCAAGCTGGAAGAGCCGTTATGGAAGCGTCAGCTTCAACCAGATGGGGCCGGGTATGCCGACTGCGGGCATGAACACCGCCGGGCTGTTCATTTCGCTGATGTGGAATGACGCGGTCCAGTTTCCAAAAGCGGCGGACAGTGACATCGTCAATGAACTCGAACTGATCCAGCGTGTGCTTGACCAGACAGCAATGGTTGAGGATGCCGTGCGCCTCGTTCAGAATGCAAGTGTTCAAGCCTGGAGCCGCATTCATTACTTTATTGCGGACAGTACCGGACGGACTGCCGCCCTCCTGCCAACAGCCAACGGCCTGGTCGTCCGCGTTGATGAGAATATGCCGATACGCGCACTCACCAATTCCAGCTATGACGACCTGCTGGAGGCATTATCCAACTATGCGAGTTTCGGCGGGACGGAACCGCTACCAACGCGTGTGGAAACGCCAAATCCCAACAGCCTTGAACGGTTCATCTTTGCGGCGTCGGCGTCCCGGAATAACGCGCCGGTCGACACCCGGGACGGGTTTGCGGCCCTGGAGGCTGTAGAGAACCCGGAAACACGCTGGCAGATTGTCGGCGAACCGGGCAAAGGCGTGATTGCGTTCCGACTGCCCGGCGGCGATCAGCAGTGGCGCATTAACACGGCGGAGATCGACTATTCCTGCATGCCAACGCCACTCGCGCAGAGTCTGGGCAACCTTTCGGCCTCGGACATGGAAGTACGTTTCCAACCGCTTGATAGGGATCAGTTGACGGAAACGCTTGCTGAAGTGTTGGAGGGTTTCTCGGACACAATTGGCTTACCCCTGGAACTGGCCCGGCCCATCGCTAATGCGCAGTTCAATGCGTTGGTTTGTAGCGACTGAGGAGACAGAACGTAGCAAGGCAGTCGAGATCAGTGACGGGTTGTCGAAGGCGCACTCTTGGTAGTGCAGCCATTGACACAACTTGCAGTATCGGTCACGTCGGGCTCTGAGTGGTCGCTGGGCCAACTGCAGCATCGCCTTCACCACGCAGTCTATCTTTCGACCCATTGACGTAGTCGTCTCTATGACAACGGAGACTTGGACCAATCACTGGTCTTCCGACAAACCTATTGCCGCGATCAATGCGATAAGCTTCCACTTATCGCTTTGGAATATTGAACGTCCGCTTATCGGCTGCCTAGTGTGGGTCTCGCCTGCGCAGGCGAAGCCGGGCTCGCACCTGGTTTGGGAATGGAATGGGCGCACCTATCAGGTTGAAGTGATCGACGGTGGCTATGTCATGGATGGAAAGGTGTGGCGGTCCCTGTCTGCCATAGCCCGGCACATCACAGGCGCCCGGTGGTCTGGGCCGCGCTTCTTTGGGGTTCAGTGATGCGACGGATCCGCTGTGCCATCTATACCCGCAAGAGCTCGGAGGACGGGCTGGAGCAGGACTTCAACTCGCTGGATGCCCAGCGAGTGGCGTGTGAGGCCTATATCGCCAGCCAGAAACATGAGGGCTGGGAATTGTTGCCGGATCACTATGATGACGGAGGCATATCGGGCGGTCATCTGGAGCGCCCGGCGCTTCAGCGTCTGATGCAGGCTGTGGACGGGAAACGCGTCGATCAGATCGTGGTTTACAAGATCGACCGCCTGACACGTTCTCTGGCCGACTTTGCCAAGCTGGTTGACCGACTGGCTGCGGCTGAGACATCTTTCGTATCTGTCACGCAAAGCTTTAACACCGCCACCAGCATGGGGCGCCTGACCTTGAACATGCTGCTCAGCTTTGCCCAATTTGAGGTCGGATATAGAAAGCCTCCTAAAAACACGAGGCTCAGAAAGGGACAATCAGGCAACCCCAAAGGCCGTCCAAAGGGGGCGAGGGGGCTGAAAACCGATCTCAGAGCAGAGCTGTCCGAGCGCGTAACAATCACAGAAGACGGCCGCCGTAAGACCCTGACCAAGCAGCAGCTGGTGGTCAAGCAGCTCACTGGCCGGGCCGTCAAAGGGGATATACGGGCAATCAGCAAACTGGCGGAACTGGCCATTGCATTGCTGAGTCCGGAGGATGACGCCTCTCAGGCTGAAGACAAGCTTTCGGAGGAAGACGAGGCTATTCTTCAAAGCTTTTTGGAGCGAAACGCGGGGGAGCAGGGCAATGAGCAGTGACAGGGCCGTTTTACATGCCGCTTTGCGACAGAAATTCCCGAGCTTCTTGAAGAAGGCTTTCCCAACAGTCTCCGGGGGAGAGCAGTTTGTTGAGAATTGGCATCATGACGCGATCGGACATCAGCTACAGCGCGTGGCTGACGGTGAGAACAGACGCCTCATCGTGACAATGCCGCCGCGCTATCTGAAATCCATCACGATCTCGGTGGCCTGGGTGGCCTGGATTCTGGGGCGGGATCCGACACTGAAGTTTGTATGCGTGAGCTATTCAGGTGATCTGGCGCAGAAGCACGCCAGCGACTGTCGCGCCATCATGCAATCTGAATGATACCGGCGTATTTTCTCGAACACGCGCATTCAGCGGGGCGGCAACTCCGAAATGGATTTCCGGACAACAAAAGGTGGGGGCCGCTTGTCGACATCCGTCGGTGGCACGCTGACGGGCCGTGGTGGCGATATCATCATCATCGATGATCCCATAAAGCCGGAAGATGCGATGTCGGAGACCGTCCGAAAACGTGCAATCAACTGGTATGCGAATACCCTGTCGTCGCGCCTGAACGACAAGGCGAAGGGTTCAATTCTTCTGGTGATGCAAAGACTGCATGAAGATGATCTGGCCGGCCATCTCCTTGCTTCAGGAGGGTGGGAACATCTCAGCCTGCCTGCAATTGCCGAAAACGACGAACGGGTTGCGCTGAGTAATGGCAAGACCCACGAGCGCCGGCGCGGTGAGGCGCTCCAGCCGGAACGGGAACGCGTTGCCGATCTCGAACTCCTGAGGTCCGTAATGGGGACTGCCGTGTTCTCTGCTCAGTATCAGCAATCCCCGGTGCCTGCGGAAGGGCTCCATATCAAGACGGCATGGATCAAACGGTACTCCAACCCACCCGAGAAAATCACCGGAGACCGGATCGTTCAAAGCTGGGACACGGCCAGCAAGGACGGCGTTTTTAGCGACTATTCCGTCTGTGTCACAGCTTTGCTGCGCAAGCGGGATGTCTATATACTGGATGTTTTTCGGGACAAGCTGCAGTTTCCCGAACTTCGGCGCAAGGTGATTGAGCAGGCCCACCGCTATGACATCAATGCGTTGCTGATTGAGGACGCCGCCAGTGGCCAGCAGCTCATTCAGGTCCTTCGGGACAACGCGCCCAATCACATGCCGAGGCCTATTGCGCGCAAGCCTCAGGGAGACAAGCAAACCAGGTTTTTGGCACAGAGCCACCGTATCGAGGCCGGAGAATTGTGGTTGCCAGAGGCGGCCCCTTGGCTAGCCGAGTTTGAGCGCGAACTCCTTGGCTTCCCCAATCTGAAACATGATGATCAGGTCGATGCACTGACCCAACTGCTTGGCTGGTCCCTGCCAAACTATGGTAACAGACCCTACATACCGGGTGACATTCCCGGAATAATGGGGCCGGGTCTGTACAATGGTTATGGACGTATTGAATGAAGCCGCTCGGGTAACAGTGAAGGCACAGCTCTTATTCGTCTGATGTTTTCTGTGATCCGCGTATAGACGTGTCGGTTTGGCGAGAGAGTGTCTTCAGCATCTGAAGTCGGGCCTCAGCGTGGGTCAGCAGGGCCTCAATCGACACTACAAGCTCATCGGTTTCCGCCGGGTGCTGCCACCGGTTCTGGCCCTGCACGGCCAGAGTTGTTGCGTCCTCCAGCGTGCCCGTGAGCTTTGCAAAAACAAAACTGAGCTGTTCCCGGGTTGTGTCGTCCATACAAGCAGTACTGCTCGACAGGATAAGGAAGTCGAGCGAATTCGGTGATGCCTTCGGAAGCGCCGCCAAATTCGCCATTGCGGGGCAATTTCCCAGTTGTCTGGCATGTTATGTCGGCCCATAGCCGACCTTGAGCAGGGTTTTCAAGTGCTGCAGTTGCAGCCCAATTAGCTGCCGTTAGCGCAGCAACTTATAATACGCGAAGGCACTCCCCCGCTAACGAAAATTCGACAGCTGGTGCGACTTGGATTATCGAGTGCCAGAAGTGAAATTACGGCCTCTCGTCAGCGCCCAAACGGTCCGGCGGGCGTAACTGGAGATAACGAATAATGGACATCGATCCACGAGACATATCGAATGACGCTTCACATCGGGCGATCAATTTTGGTCCGCCAGATTTTGAAATCAGGACTGCGGATGACATAAATCGATATCTCGACTACCTCTTGTCGCTCATTAAAGGCGCAGAAGCTCTTTTTGCTGCGGGGCATTTTAATCTCGCGGCATTCGCATCAATCACTGCCATCGAAGAAACCAGTCGCGCGCATCTGACTGCGTTTAGGAATGCGGATGTGGACCGGAAGAAAGGACGTGATCCGCTTCGAGATCATCATCTCAAGCAAAAAGCCGCGGTAACCGTTGTGTTCATGGGAGAGAGAATACACGAAATACTGGGCGGCGAAGAAGCAGCCAAGGATTTCCATCAGAAGATCAATGATGGGTACCTCAACGAGGTGCGAGAGAAGTGTCTCTATTGCTTCGCTGGTGATGAAGGCTTCGTCCGGCCCACAGACTTCGTGGACATTGAGACGGCACGCGTCATTTTGCTAGTCGCCATTGAAACCGTCGATGACACATTTTGCGGAATGACTAACCACAGCTATCAGGTGTCCAAGGAGTTCGATGCAATGTTTGAAGACATTCGCAGCGACGGATAACCATTTCCTGCCGCGCAAACGGGTATCCACAGTATGCAAGATCCAGAGCCGTCAATCTGCGTATCTCAAATGGCAACGTCACAGCATGGTGTAAGCGGACGTTCCCTAGGCGGATTGGACTTCGAGGCGCCTCAGAACTTTTGGTTTTGATCAGTCACAATTGGCACTGAACTCAAAGTGATTTGAGTTATGATTTTCGTCAAACGGAGGCAGTTGTACATGTACGATCCACATGACGAAGGAGGACATGAGCTTGACGCCAAGTTTTCCGTCGAAACGGTAGGAAGTGGTTTTGACCTGATCATTGAATCGCAGGGCGGAGCATCTGGCGGCCGACCGCCAAGGAATTCCGACTATCCGAAAGCTCTAGTGATGCATCTAAGGCGGATGGCAGATCTAGGCATGGTGCTGGAAGATCTTCAGGTTGCCAGTAGCAATGCTGTGCAACTTCCAGAAATCGATCGCCAGATTCGCCCTGAGGGCTATCGAATTCCGCTGGAGCTTTCAGCGGTCGCGGACTTTGAAGAACTTAGGCTTGCGATTGGACGGGTCTGCGCCGCTTTCGGAAGACATGGCAAAACCGGGGGCAACCCAACCAAGAGACTGAGGTTTCGAATCCGCTGGCCAGATTCATCCGGTATGTCGGCCGATTCAATAGCCAACCTGCTGGCGCATCCAGTACGTTTGGAAAAACCTACAGCCGATCCAGAAGAACTAGCCGAACGGGTTGAGCGTGCACGCAAACGGATCGGTAAAGGACAAGCGATGCCGCCGAAAGGGAAAGATATGCCTCTAAGGTCGTCCGCCCAGACTGGCCGCTTTGTGCGCGATCCGGAGGTTATTGCATGGGTGCTCGAGAACGCTGCTGGGAGATGCGAGCATTGCAAAAATCCGGCACCTTTCAAAGGGAAAGGCGGATTGCCGTTTCTCGAGGTGCATCATGTCAGATCACTTGGAGAAGGAGGACCAGATACAATCGAAAACGCTGTGGCTTGCTGCCCAAACTGTCATAGGCAGTTGCACCACGATCAAGCCAGGGAAAGCTTGCGTCTAACGTTGATTTCATCAATCAAACGGCTGGATGACTTCCCTCGAAGAGCGTAGCTCGGCAGGTACTCAAGTGTGTTGTAGACGAGCGTTCTCTATCAATGGGATCTATACCTAAAAGGCGCCGCCTTGGTTTGTCCAAAGCAGAACTGGGGCTTGCAGCCAACCCCAACGAAACTTAGCCTGACGCTGTTTTTAAGGTATGCAATCCGCCGCTCAGACTGTAGTGTCTTCACTACGTGCTACTATATATAACCGTTTTTGAATTAAGTGCCACAAAATATGGATGAAAGCGACCATCTCGTCTCGGCCACACCCTTATGTGCTGAAATGCTGAGTCTGTTTTGTGGCTGTGGCGGCCTCGACCTTGGTTTCGCTCAAGCGGGCTTCATCACGTCGCTAGCATACGATCGGCGCACTTCGAGCTTAGCATCTTGGAACCACAATTTCGTTGAGGGCAAGGCGTTAAACCGCGACATCGAAGAGTTAACACTCGAACAGATGGACTCTGATTTCGGCGGTGAGTTCCGCCCTTCGGCTGTTATCGGCGGACCGCCATGTCAGGGATTCTCGTTGGCAAATCGTTCAGGCGCAATTAACGATCCTCGGAACCGACTTGTCGAGCGCTTCATAGATTTGGCGATCCAGCTTGACGCACGATCGCCACTTGACTTTGTGGTAATGGAGAATGTTCCGGCAGTCGTTGGTAAACGTGGTGGCGAAATCATCGCCAACCAGACAAAGAAATTGAAGCGACAAGGCTTCCAGGTCTCGCAAGTAGTTCTCGATGCTATGCACTTTGGCGTGCCACAATCGCGTCGTCGTTTCTTTCTGGTGGCAATCAAGGAATCCAGATTGGCGACCAGCTCATGGTCTGAACCCAAACCATGGAATACTACTGTCTCTGTAAAGCAAGCAATTGGAGGGCTGCCCGGCCCCACCTACTTTGATCGTAAGCTGAAACGGAGCGATATTCATTTTCATCCAAACCATTGGTGTATGCAGCCTAAATCACCCAAATTCACATCCGGGGAGTTGCACCAAGGATACGTACAGAAGCGTAGCTTCAAGACACTGAAGTGGGACGAGCCAAGCTACACAGCGGCCTACGGGAACCGCGAAGTACACATTCATCCAGATTGCACGAGACGCCTTAGTGTGCTGGAAGCCATGATAATCCAAGGCTTCCCGGTGAGCTTTGAGCTACTTGGCACATTGTCCGAGCAGGTAACCCAAGTCAGCGAAGCGGTTCCACCGCCATTGGCGAAAGCAGTAGCAACCTCTATCCAGAGATGCATCTTGGACAGAAGTGAGATGAGCCTTCACTCGAACCCTGCGATCCAGGCGTCATACCCGCTTGTTGGATCGTCAACTGGGTAGCCGGCGCTCCGCAGCATTCCTTTTGTATCCTCAACTAGCGTTGCTTTTAGATCTTCATCTCCGTTCAGTAACTCATCTATATTTTCCATAGATATAGATCTTCGGAGAGCCCTGATGTGGTCCGAGATCGGAGGAGTTCCAACGGGATTGGGCTCCTGGTTCGCCGTCAGCCCGGTTTCGTCGGTGATCTGCGGTTTTGAAGGTTCAAACAGAAAGCACAGCGATAACATGTTTGGCTCGTACGGTGGCTTCTGGAAAATCGAGTAACTGAAGGAAGTCATGATTTTGACCCTAAAGTTGACTTGTTCGCTCAAGTGAATGAGCCACTTAGCCAATCCAAGTGTCACCAATGAAAGAAGTTCACTGCCATTCTGTTCCGTCCAACGATGCATAAACGCCGCAAGATCTTCCCCATCAGCGAATTGCCCGCCGATCTCATGTGCGAATTCGTCATCGCTCTGCGAATTCTGTTCAATCTGACCGAGCAAAGCACCCAAACTCTCATCCGAAATAGTGTCAACCTGGACAGGAGTCGTCAGAAAGAGCACCCAGGGTGCTCGGCGATTGGCAATCTGATACTCGGTCAAACAGCGTATTGAATCGATAAGTCTGCCGGTAGCATTCTTGTCTTCTTTTGCGATCGGATCGCATGCATCGATATTGACGGCATCAAACGTCCCGGTCCTTTTCAAGGATACGTATGCTTGCGAATTCTGTCTTTGCACGTCCTCCAAAGGCGCAAGAACTACGCCGGAGCTTGGAGCAATATCCTTTGACCGCGCTATGCCGAATTCATTTACGTTGCGCCGCAGTCTCCGGCTGTTCTGCTCGTCTGTCTGACAGAAACCCAAATACTGAAGCCTCGCATCATTATTTCCACAGAGGTCAGCGACCAGCTTCACATCCAGAAGGTCCGGTCCCGGCAATGTGAGGTATCGGAACGGACGGTCTCCATTGAGATCCCCGCTCTCCCTTAACTTTTCGATAACACCTTGAATGTGCCGCATCCACTGTTCCCGGCGAACGTATTGCTTGCGAGGCTTGTGCCATGGGGCAAAGCTCAACGGCTCCGGTGTTGCCAACTCTTGGGGCTCAGGTGGTTGAACGAGGGCTTCGAGCTCCTCTTCAGAATCGGCACTCATGAATCGGGCTCAAATACTCTTATCAAGTCGAAAATTAGTTCGGCCCGGCCAACTTCGTCCAAGCCCTCGAGAACGCCATGTGCTTCGAGCACTACCGTAACAGCTTCAATTAGTTGGGTGTTTTCAGATTGCTTGGAAGCTGTCTTTTGAGCATTCCAGCTAATTGGGTTGGACCCGACCATCTTCGGCACAGAAATCCCTGTGCCGGAGTCTTCAAATTCAACAGATGGAGCTTCGATCGTGTCACCACGCATCTTGGTCCAGACTTCGTCCGCATGTTCCTGGAGTTTAGACGACGCCTCTGCATGCTTCGCGCTAGCACGTTCTTGGCGAGCAATTGCACCGAGCTTCTTGTGTTGCGTGGCGAATTGTCTAAATGCGCTGTGCAGCCATTTTTGAATGTAGAGATAGTGTGGATGGCTGGTATTGAACGATTCACGGTCAATGTTTAGTGCGCCGTCTAGTCCGCTATTCACATAGATCTCGGCCGTCACTTGACGCTTTCTAGTTTGCTCCGAAACTTGATATCCTAGGAATTCAGGATCAAAGAGCGTACCGCTAGCGCCGTTGACCCGGATCAAAGCGCCTACACTCTCTTTTGGAACAATTTTCGAATTCCAATAGAGGTAAGCTTCGAAGGCCAACTCACCACCGGATCGATCGGGGGAAGACCCACCAAAATCGGTCCTGACTTTACCTATAAACATCAATGGCCTCCCAATTTGAGAGGCTGCATTCAGTTCTTTTGGAAGCACGATGGGCCGACGCAGTTCAACTCCGTCAATGTGAACGATAAACTTTCCCAGTGGGTCAGCTGATCCTGCAACTAAACCTAGTCGTTCCCTGAGCGTCGCATCGTCCGAAAAATCTACCGTTTTGGCCGACCCTTTGGGGGCTTTCGACAATTCAAAAACACCAATCTTATCTTCTGGTTTGATGTCAAAAGGGTGGCCCCTCAGGTACTCAACGGGACATGCAAGGCTCAGACGCCAAAGCATTTGGAGATAATTGTCAAAATGACTGAGATTTGCCTGCTCACGGGCACTTCTGCTCACATTTACCGCAGCATCGACCAACTTCTCGAACTTTTCCAACGGCGGATCATCAGGCGACCAAGGTAACGAAGGAGAGTCTACGAGCTCTAGTTCCCGGTTTACCCGACCAATGTGAAACTTAGGTTGGGGAACCAGATCAAGCATTCCGATCTCGGGATCGTCGGTTGCATCATCTATTGCAGACCAAACGTCCTCGTTCTGTAGTTTTTGACGTATGGCAGGCCTAATGGAGGTCAGGACTATCGTCGTGCCATGTGTTTCGGTCTCACCCGTGTCTTCAGCAAGTACCTTGTATGAGCCGCTTATGCTCTCACCGTCCGCATCATCGATTAATGTGTCTTCTTGATAAGTTCGCAGTTGGATCGTGGCTGAAATTCTCTTGGAGTCACCCTTCCGTTTACTGATGATTTGGAACTGCTGCGTCAACTGAGCAACTGCAAAGAGCCCAATGCCAATTTTCCCGATAAGACGCCGACCTGAAGGACTCAGCGTTGCATCATCGGCACTCGCCGTGCCTAACTCCTTTCCTTTTGCTGTCCTCTTGGAACTCCCGCCAATGTGCTCGAGCAAATGCTCAAAAATGGCCGGGTCCATTCCTAGACCGTTATCTGAAATCCTGATTTCCTTAAAAAACGGATAGTCGCAATCAATCGAAACGTTGGTTGCGTCGGCATCATATGCGTTGGATACGAGTTCCCGGAATGCAGACCATGGTTCGCGATAGATCCCGTCCGTCACACGCGCAATAATCCGATCATCCGTGCGCAGCTCTCCATCGACCGGAACCCCGGTGGCGGCGCTGGCCTCTATCTCTTCGGAAAGGTTTGTCTGTTGATCGATCAATCGCTGTTTCCAAATTCGTACTTGCAACCAGCCTAGACCCAAGTTCCCAAAAACAAAACTAAAGAGTCCAAACGCCAACGATTATCTAAGTGCCGTTGTTTGTTGGCGCCTCTTGTGACCTGTCCTGTCCGATCATTTAATGTCGGCTTTCAGCCCAAAGCCGACCTTGAACTCGGTCATCGAATGCTGCGATTGCAGCCCGCATAGCGGACTTTGGTCGCGCGAGCTCGGCTCACTCTTCTGGATGACCGTGAAGCGGGACTTTGCTGCCGTTTTAAGCCTTGCGGCGAATGTCAGCTTTCGGAAACTCAACGGAAACAACACCCACTCGTTGCCGGGTCGTGATTCTTGCGTCACGACCGCAGGGAAAGTATCAATTGCTCTATGCGTTTATACCGTGTTTCTGAACGTCTCGCAGTGTTGACCGTAAGAAGGAGGCTCCGTTGTTTGCCGGGGGTCAAAGCTGACCACGCATCACTCGCCATCGCGGCACGTATCGCCAACATCACGTCATCTGGCACTTCCACCAAATCCAGATCAGCTTTGCGCAAACGAACCTCTATTTGTTCACCCGTTGATATAGCCGCTGCGAGAAGGATGGTTTTTCCTGGGTAAACGAAGGTGCCGGAAAACGCTGGGGATTTGGTAAGTGCCATGTTGAAGGGGTGGTCATTCAACTCTATTTCAACGCGTCTGGCACCATTGGACGTTAGCCTTTCGGCTATCTTTTTCGGGATTGGCAAGACGGTATAGGCGCTTTTGCCCCATTCCATAGTTTCTACGCGGCCGATGAAAGTCTGCCATGTACACACGGTCAAATCCTTTGATTTCCTTGTGCCAACGTAAGTCGGCTCTTGTTCCGGATGCCGCATTACATCTGTGGTATCTTGATGCCTTTGTCTGTTGCTTCAACCGTTTTCGCGATCCGTTTGCTTCGCGTGGCATCTGTCTTGGCGAGTTTGATCCAACGCAATACGTTTCGCTTGTAAGAAGGAGCTAAGCTTTCCCACTTGTCCAAGTTAATCACGCTTTGCAGATCGGGTGGCACAATCAACGCATCGACATCCGCAAAAAAGTCCCACAGGCCTGACGCACGACTGTTTGCCACAGCGACTTCGCCGGCTGGATGCATGAGCTCCTCTTTTCGCAGGCGCGTGACCCGATCCTTGTAGCTTTTTGACCAGGCCTGTTGTTTGTGTTGCGATATGAGCTGCGCAGTCCTGTTTTTATCAACAACAAACCGGCGTCCATCGACCCAACCAAAAGCAATGATCGCATCAAGTACATCCTCTGTGCTGACGTACTTTTGCGGGTGCAATGCCTTCCAAGTGATGAGGCGGACGCTCTCCGTTTGGGCATGGTTGCTGTTTAGCCAAGCCCAAAGCTCTTGCTTGCAAAAAATCTCCAATTCTTCCACAGGCGTGAGATAGAGCTGAAGCTCCGACGGTCATCAGTTTCTTGACCTCTAGTCCGCCAAAGTCGTCATTTGTAGTTACACAGCATCCGACATAATGGGCGCGAAGCCGTCATCTGACACTTTTGGTCAGCCTAACTTGCGCGTCTGACCACCAGCCAAGTTCGGTTAGGCGGGGCAAAGCCGCCGTTACAGAATCTGTACCAAAAGTCAGCGTTAGTGTCTGTACGCACACCCGAATTACGTTAGAATGATCGGCGGAACAAAAGCCTCAATGGTCGGGTCGGCATCGTATCGTTCAAGTGCAACAAGGCATGAATGCGCGACGGGGCCCTGGGCTAGTTCGGACGTCCCCGCATCGCGGGTGACGAGATTGGGGTTTCCATGGCGGCACAGCAATGTCCCATCGCTCTGCTCGACGGCATCAAGCCAAGCTCCGGTGCTCATCCTAACAACACCAGGCAACAGACCCGGATCAAGGGCTACAGTTGCAAGACAGGCACCACGCGCATTGTGAATGCGCACACAGTCATTCTCCGATAGACCCAATCGACGTGCATCGGCGGGATGAATGTAAAGCGGCGTGCGACTATTCAGCTTCGCAATGCGACTGATACGCCCGTGATCCAGTTGCGAATGAAGTTTATCTGCGGGTTGACCGGAAATCAGATGAAATGGCAGGGCATCCGTTGCTGCGCCAAGCCATTCCTCTGGTTCATACCAGGCCGGATGAGGCAAGATCCGGCCCGTCGAAAAGGACGCAATCGAGTCGCATGTGATTTCGATCTTACCGCTCCTGGTTTTTAAAGGTGCCAGGTCCGGAGCGTTGCGGAAGGCAGTGAAAGCGTCCCAGGGCGCATCCGGCAATTCTGTCTCGAACACACCCGTTTCCAAAAATGTATCGTAGGGCGGTAACTCTATCCCCGCGTCCAGAGCTAGTTCACAGCTTTGCTTATACAGATGTTCCAACCATTCGCCGTTGCTGCGATTTTCGGAAAACAGTGTTTCTACACCTAGTTTTCGGCTAATGCCACGCAGAATATCGTGATCATTCCGTGCCTCTCCAACAGGGGATATGGCGGCTTTCATGGCAACGATGAAGCGATCGCGCGGCGAGATCATGAGATCATCACGCTCCAGTGCTGTCGTGCACGGCAGCACTATGTCAGCACGCTTGGTTAGCGCATTCCAGCACCAGTCATGCGCAATCACGGTTTCTGGTTTCTGCCATGCTCTGCAAAGTCGGCTGAGGTCTTGATGATGGTGAAAGGGATTGCCCCCCGCCCAGTAGACGAGGTGAATATCGGGATAGTGATGGGTTTCACCATTGAAGCGGAACTCTGCACCGGGATTCAGCAGCATGTCGCTGATCCGGGCCACAGGGATGAGGTTTTTCACCGGGTTTGTGAGCTGCGGAAGGGCGGCGTAACGCACATTCCGCCGTTCGTTCCCAACCGAGTTTGAAGCGCCATACCCAAAGGCAACGCCGCCACCGGGAAGGCCGATCTGCCCCAGCATTGCCGCTAATGTAGTGGCCATCCAAAAAGGTTGCTCGCCGTGCTCTTGCCGAGTCAGCGACCAACTGACTGTGATCATGGTTCGGCTCTCGGCCATGCGCTTGGCAAGCGCTGTAATGTCTTGCGCGGGAATTTGTGCGATTTCAGCTGCCCATTGCGGCGTCCTGGTGACCCCGTCGGTTTCCCCATTCAGATACGAGGCGAATTGCTCGAAACCGCTTGTATACCTATCCAAAAAGCTCAGATCATGCCAATTATTGCGCAGAATTTCATGGGCCAGGCCCAACATAATAGCCACATCACTGCCAGGACGAGCGGGCAACCATTTAGCACCGAGACCTTCCTCAACATCGCTTCGGACGGGCGAGATATTGACGAACTGAACACCCGCGTCACGGGCCTGCCTCAGCGCCTCTCCGGTGCGGTGATGTCCAGTGCCACCTGCGCTGATCTGGCTGTTGCGCACTGACATACCCCCGAAAGCCACAATCAGGCGGGAATGGTCAATCACCGATTGCCACGGAGGGGGTGCATGTATGAAAGGGGTCGCGTCGCCCAAGATATGCGACAGGATCACCTCGCCCGCCGCAAGTGAGTAAGAATTCACGGACCGGGTGTACCCGCCGATGCAGTTTAAGAACCGATGCAACTGACTTTGGGCGTGATGGAAACGCCCAGCAGAGGCCCAGCCATACGACCCGCCATAGATGGCCTGATTTCCATGGGTCTTGCGGACCCTGTCGAGTTCTTCCGCCACCAAATCCTCTGCCTGGTCCCAGGAGATCTTGACAAAAGAGCAATTTCCGTCGCGGTGCTGCGGATCATCGCGGCTGCCCTCCAGCCATGCCTTGCGCACCATCGGAGCCTTAATGCGCAAGGGGCTGTCAATCGTGTCCAGATAACCTTGCATAATGGGTGACGGCGCAGGGTCATGCTCGAAGGGATGGAACGCCTTGATCCGACCATCGACAACTTCGGTTCTATAGACGCCCCAATGTGCGGCAGTCAGAGGGAATTCGCGACGATCGACCATCTTTTAGGCCGCGTTGAAACTGTCGATCATGCCGTCCCAGACTGGCACCAGATCAAGAAGGCCATCCCAGAAAGATTGATCTCGGCGCCGGTCGAAATCCTCTAACGTGATGCCTTGTTGTTCGACCCAGGTATAGTAGCCCAAGTTGAATACCCGCTCGCGGTCGGGTCGAGTCATCTCGATCATATTGTCGGTTGTGGCACCAAGGATCGAACGACCAAAGGCTTCGGCGGCAAGCACCGTGTCGAACCCGTCTGCATAGTACTTTTTCTCGGCGATCTGTAGTTCGGTCTGATACATGTTCGCGCCATCAGTTGCGACCGTCATGACCACATCGTCGCTGCCGAGATCCATGTATTTGGCGTATTTGATCGCCCCAATGATGTTGGCCAAGGCCGACAGCCCGAAATGACCAAGCTCTGCAATCGCTTGTTGCCCAATGCCGCGATACTTGGACAGGTACTTGCGCCCGGCGGTGGTGTTCGCAACCATGTTCATACCGTCGCTGGCACTGTCCGAAACACCGATCACGAAATCCGCGTTCATCACGTTGTGGATCAGCGGGACATGTTTGTCGCCGATGCCCTGGATGTTGTGCTCGCCATAGCCATTGAGCAAAAGGGTTGGGCATTCCAGCGCTTCGATCGCGCCGATCTGGGCACCCAGCGATGCCTTGAGATGGTCGCCCGCAGCAATCGTACCAGCCGAACCGGTGGCTGAGACAAAGGCGCGCGCAGTCAGATTGCCGTAGGAATTTAAGTGGTGAAAGATACGTTCCATTGCCGGACCCGTCACAGCGCGGTGGATGATGTAGTTTCCATATTCGGCGAACTGATTGAGGATCAGGTTTTCCGGGTCTTTGTCCAACTCGTGACAGGCGTCGTATATTTCCTTGACGTTGCTTTCCGTGCCCGGGGTTCGGTAGATATCGTTTGGATCGGTCAGCCATGCGTTCAACCAATCAAAACGCTCCCGGCTCATCCCTTCGGGCAGAACTGCGACGGACCGGCATCCCAAGAGGTTGGCAATCGCCACCCCGCCGCGACAATAATTGCCGGTCGAAGGCCAGACAGCACGGTGTTTGGTGGCATCAAAGACTCCCGACATCAAACGCGGTATCAGACAGCCATAGGCCGCAAGCACTTTGTGGCAGTCGATCATCGGGAAACGATTGCCCAGCGCCATTACGATCTTGGCTTTGACGCCAGTTAGCTTTTCATCCAGCACGACATGCACCGGGACTTCGGTCAAGTTCCTACGGTCCTGCGCATTGTGCCAGTGGACCCGAAACAGGTTAGCCGGATCGGCAGCATTGGGGTCGGCCTCGGAAATCCGGTCCATCCTGCGGGTAATATGCGTTGTGGGATCAGCGAGTTCAGCGATCCTTGGTAAAACGACACCGCGTCGGCGGAGGTGTTCCACGTTGCGCTGATAGGCATCACGATCGACAATAGTATTCTCAAGTCCTGGCGTCATGGCACCGGCCTTTCTTTTAGGTCCAAGGGCCCGGCGGTTCAGCAGGGCACGATTTTGCTGCAATCAGTTGGCGTCCAACACGGCGTGCAGGAACTGTTTGGTTCTTTCGTTTTGCGGATCGCCGAACAGCTGATCAGGTGTTCCTTGCTCGGCAATTTTTCCTTCGTAGAAAAAGCAGACCCTATCGGAAATCTCGCGTGCGAAACCCATCTGGTGGGTCACCATGATCATGGTCAAGTTGTGCTCGCTGTTGAGCGAACGAATGACATTCAGCACTTCACCGATCACCTCGGGGTCAAGGGCCGAGGTTACTTCATCCAGCAACATCACCTGAGGCCGCATAGCGAGTGCGCGGGCAATCGCGACCCTTTGTTGTTGCCCACCGGACAGACGGGATGGATGTTGGTCTTTTTTGGCACTCATACCAACCATATCCAGTAAGTTTAGCGCCCTTTCCTCGGCCTCTTCGCGGCTCAGGCCAAGCACTTGCATTGGGGCCTCGACACAGTTCTGCAGGGCCGTCATATGCGGAAACAGATTGAACTGTTGAAACACCATCCCGATTTTTGAACGCCGATCGTGCAGGTGCTTTTCATTTGCGACCACCAGACCATTGCCTTTGGGCATATGAGTCAGCGGCTCACCATCCACATAGATTACGCCATCGTTGATCCCTTCCAGGGTCATCAAAACACGCAGGACGGTGGTTTTCCCCGAGCCAGAAGGCCCGATGATCGAGACCATTTCGTTTTGCGCGATATCAAGATTGAGCTGATCCAGAACCGTAAGAGACCCGTATCTTTTGGTCACGTCGGCAAATCGCACCAGAGGGCCACCCTCGGGAAGTGATTGGGGATGTAGAGTGTCAATTGTCATTATATGCCTAAGTGCGTTCTCTTGCCCTGCGCCCGGTTAACGGCGGCTTCGAGGCGTCTGAGCCCCATGGCGGTTGGCAGTGAGATGATCAGGAAGATAAACCCGACCATCGTGTAAGGTTCCAGGTATCGATAGGTTTCAGCACCCAGCGCGTTTGCGGTGTGCATCAATTCAGCCACGCCAATCGTGGCCAGAAGCGGCGTATCTTTGAAAATGCCCACCAGATAGTTCCCCATCCCGGGCAGCGCGATCGGGAAAGCCTGCGGCAGAACGATCCGACGATATATGTAACTGGATGAGAAGTTCAGCGCTTTACAAGCTTCCCATTGCGACTTTGGAACGCCCTCCAGTGCGCCGCGATAGACTTCTGATAGGTAGGTGCCGAAATGCAAACCAATCGTCAGCATGCCGGCCGTCCAAGCCGAGAGTTTTATTCCAAACTGCGGAGCTACAAAGAACACAAAAAAGAGTTGCACCAGCAGCGGAGTAGACCGCACAAATTCGACGATCTCACGCACTACGAAGTTGACGATGTTGTAGGGGGTCCTCTGTCCAAGCATCAACACAAGGCCAACGACGACTGCGATCAGATACCCGACACCCGCGGCCAACAACGTGTTGCCTGTTGCCCAAAGCATCCGAGGCAAAATTTCCCAAGCGAATTCCCAACGCCATTCCATCACAGCCTCCTTACGCTTTTCCGACCATGCGGGCAGCGAGAAGCTCTAGCCATCGCAGGAACGGGATCAGCGCGAAGCGCGCCATGACATAGTAAACGACCAATGCCGTTCCAAACACCTGTGCCGAAAGCCAGGTCGTTGCATTGATCTGTTTGGCGACAAACATCAGGTCGACCACGGTGATCAACGCGACAAGAGCCGTCGCCTTTAGCAACTCGACTGTCAGGTTGGCTGCTGGGGGTAGGATCAGCGGAAAGGTTTGTGGAATGATGATCCGACGCATACGCGTTGCCGGAGACATATTCAGAGCTAACGCCGCTTCATACTGTCCACGTGGTACAGATTGAATACCACCCCTGACGATTTCGGCGCCATAAGCTCCGAAATTCAGACCCAAGGCCAGCACCCCGGACACAAACGGTGTCAGCGTAATGCCCATCAGCGGCAGAACATAGTAGATCCAGTAAAGCTGCACCAACAGCGATGTGCCGCGGAAGAACTCGATGTAAACCGTCGCAGTTCCTTGAATGGCAACATTTGACGACAGGCGCATCAGCCCAAAAATCATCGAGATCACAACCGCAACAAGCGTCGCACAGATCATGACCATGATAGTCGTGCCTGCACCGCTCGCGAGTTTTGGAAGGAACTCGGACAAAAACTCTATGTAGTTCAAAGATCGTCTCCAGCAGTGGGCACCGAGCAGGGGGAGTAACCACCCGGTGCCCGCCTCACGAAAAACTTAGCGGTTTGCGCAAGCGTATTCGGTAGAGGCGTCATCGCCCGGCAACTGGAATTCCGTGTACCCATAGGGTTCAACGGCTTCCATCCACTTTTCCCCACCGATCACCTTGGCCATCGCCTCGTTAAAGGCTGCCAAGAAATCGGTGTCAGAGTGGCGCATGCCAATACCAACCCAGTTCTGGGTCCATTCGGGCATGTCGGCGGGGTCGGTCACTTCGAACTGGCCGTTCGATTTGTCGACATGTTCTTTCGCGCCAAAGAAGGTTTGCACGGCAGCGTCGGCCCGGCCCGCTTTCATCGCGGCAAGGATTTCGACTTCACCAGCGACCAGCATCATCTGCCCATCTGGCACGCCCTCTTTCTTGGCGGCCTCAACTGTGTTGAACCCAGCACCCGTCACCAGTGTCGCACCTGTATTGATCACGTCTTGATAATTGTTGATGCCTTGTGGATTTCCAGCTGGAACAAGCATCGCATCCCCGAACAGACCAATCGGATCGGAAAAGTTGATGTTCTCACAACGGCTTTTCAGGATGTACATGCCTCCGGTGATGATATCATACCGGTTGGCCTGAAGTCCGGGGATCAAACCAGCCCATTCATTGACAGATGTTTCGTAATTGGTGATGCCCATCTCTTTGAGAACAACCAGCGTCAGCGCATTTACAAATCCTAATGGTTCACCATTTTCGCCGGGATAGGCCCAGGGGATCGCAGTTGCAAATCCCAGCCTTATTGGCTCGCCGGAGTTGATACGATCAGTAAGCTCGTCCGCTGATGCGGTTGAGGCTATTGACATGATCGCCACCGCCCCTATCGCGGAAAGTGCTTTGGATTTCAGGTTAAACTTCATCTCTTTTCCTCTCTGGTTGGCTCAGTTCTGATACGCTCTTTGGCTGGGTCACTTTGTTCGTGACTTTCTTTTCTATCTTTACGCCAACACCCGCCTTTATTTTTTTCATAGTTTGCATCATTATGATGTATACAACTCAAAAAAGCAAAAAATCTAATGCCAAAAGATCATCAAGACCTGTTACCGGTGGATCGCGCGATCCTGCGAATCCTGCAAAAGGACGCCAGTTGCCGTTTGGCCGAGATCGCAGAAGAGGCCGGAGCATCGATTGCAACCGTCCAGCGGCGCGTGCGGTATCTGCGGGAAAACGGTGTGATCGATGGTGAGACAATTCTGGTCAACCCACAAAGTGTTGGTCAGGATATGACCTTTCTCATCCTCATCGAACTGGAAAGAGAACGCATCGACATACTTGACGCATTTCGTCGCAAAATCGCTGCCGAACCCCAAATCCAGCAATGCTACTACATCACCGGTGAAGCAGACTTTGCATTGATCGCGCTGGCAAAGGACATGGACGAATACCAAGCCTTGATCCAGAGGCTGTTATTTGACGACAAAAACATAAAACGCTTCAGGACATCGGTGGTTATGGATCGCAGCAAAGTATCGCTGAACGTAAAGGTTTGATCGCTTATCTAATACGATAAGCCAAGGGTCGCCCGCAGGAGGCGCAAGGGTGCCTGGGCATTAGCCATTCGACAAGCAATTTAATGCTGGTTTCTGGTTTCCTCTAGGCGCATACCCAGCCCTTCCAGAATACGCCTCCGAGCCATAAAAACATGGTTTCTCGCAGCCAAACCCAGCCCAATTGGGTCTTCTAACTGTATCAGGCGTCTCAGTTCATCCAACTCATTTGACACCGCAACGATCACCTCTTCCCAATCAAGCGCAGGTAGCGAAACGAGCCACATGCGGGAGGTTTGAAAGAACAACTTGAGCATCGTCTCGCGCAATGTGCGATTGGTGATCAGGTCTGTCAGTCCAGTATAATATTGGTTGTTGGCGCGGCCAAACCCAACCACATCACCGGCTGAAACAGATTGAAAGCAGGCTTTGTATTCGTCGAATTCCTCTGCCGCTCCATTGGGAAATGGAGACACAAAAAAGTCCCCTGCTGACTGCCAGAGGATCATCCGAACCGTAAATATCTCTACCAGTTCACGGGGTTCTATTTCCGAGACGATGTTGCCGACGCCGTGTTTGACAACCAGAAATCCATCATGTTCCAAGGTTGTCAGAACATGCCGAATTGGCGTCCGGCTAGTGTTGAACTCTTCGGCGAGTTCTGTCTCGCGCAAGACACTGCCGGGCGGATACTCAATCGAGCAGATTCTATCTCGAAGTTTCTGATAGATCATTTCCTTGCGCGAATGCGCAGGTCCGGAATTTAAGTCAGATTTGAAGGAGGCCATCTTTGTGTTCTGCGTCTGGTTTTTCTGTTACTCGTGCCAATTGGGGTAGCCGCGCAATTTGTATCGCATTCATTGCATCATGCCGTAGACACGACAAGATGTATACCTCGTATACTGATCAAACTGTCGCCGCGCACCAAAAGGCCCAACCTGGCAGTTACAGAACGGCCCATGATAAGCGGCCATTCGTGCAAATTGCAGCATCCGTCAGAATGGGCTCGGTGCAGACCTTAACCGCAAGGTGCCCCTATGGCCGAAAGGCGCAGGAAGCGGTCATGTCCCCAATTTTGGACAGGGTCCGCTTCGGAAATCGGCGCTAAATTGACTTCTCCATATAGACGCGAACGAAATTGTCGCGACCATGTTTCGGCTGACCTTTGCGAGCGATCTCGAATCCATGCTTGTGATAGAGCCGCAGCAAATCAGTCATCATTTCAGCAGTGTCGAGTTCCAATGTGATAACGCCCGCTTCTTTTGCATCTCGCTCGATCGTGTGGATCAATGCGCTGCCAATACCATGGCCCTGATTGCCGGGTTGCACCGCAACTTGCTCGATGGTCCAAGTGCTTCCACTCGGTGAGTGAATAGCGACACCTTGAATCCGCGAGTTGTCGACAGCGACCAAAACGCGATTCTCTGAGATGGCTTTAATGAGCCAAGAATACGCGTGTTCTGTCTGTTCGCGACCAAGCCGACGCACATAGTCTCCGAACGCAGCGCGCAAGACGTTTTCGCATTCGTTCGCTTCACGCGCAGTTGCCGCCCTGATCTCCATGTGAGGACCATAGCGGACCTTCGTGCAGCGCGCAGCACTTGGACGGTATGGGCTCCTTACGGACCTTATCCACCAGGCGCTTGGGAGGGCGTAGAGCGAGACTCTTCGGTCATTTTTCAAAGCTCCGCTTTCGGAGCTCCGGCGATAGTTTGATGTCTCAATTGCCCTCACCGTCGTTGTGGCAGACAACCTCCAGCTTAATCCCGTGCGGGTCGAGCCAATAAGTCGCGTAGTGCGTCCCGTATTGAGGAAACTCTTGAGGTTCCTCCAGAATATGTGAGTTCCGTGAGATTGCCCAATGATACGCCTCAAGCACGATCTCGCGGTTTTCAACCGAGAATGCCAAGTGCTGCAACCCAGTGGCATGGCGCGAGTAGTGTCCGTTGTCGTTCGCTTGGTAGAAGAATAGCTGCGTTCCGAGTATCCCATCCGGTCCGTAGTTGAATTCTGGTTCAGTCTTGAACCACTCCTTGAGACCAAGGATTGGCATTAGCTCATCATAGTAGGCCTTCGCCGCCGCAAGATCCGGCACCGCGATTCCGATATGATCTATGAACCCCTTTCTGTGCATGAGTGCTCCACAGTTTTTTGGTCTCATGGCACCAACTTTGTGCCGTGATCAGCGAGCTGATTATTGCTCTTGGTTTCGATATCGAAGCTACGTCGGGTATTCGCCAAGATGCAAAAGTCGATAGGCTTGTGCTCATTCCAGGCCCCAGTTGCGTGGCCGCCAGTGTGTTGCATTCTGTTTGCTATGCCTGTCTGTTACTAACCTCGACCAGATTGTCGTCCGGGTCGCGGAAGTAGACAGATAGCAGCTTTCCGACGGCGCCCAGTTTCTCAGCAGGCCCTTCGACGATCGTGATGTCATGCGCGCGAAGCGTCTCGGTGATCTCTTCGATTGGCGTGTCTGTCAACAGGCAGAAGTTACCGCTTCCGGGCACCGTTTTCTTCGCCAGATTTGGTGCTGTGCCTGCATCTTGGAGACTGATTTTGTTCGACCCGAAGTGAAGGGACCACTTGCCAGGGCGTTCCTCTCGCGGGGTCATACCGAGCACTCGTTGATAAAACTCAAGTGTTGAGTCGACGTTGTGGACGCAGAGAACGATGTGATCGAAGCCGTAGATGTTCATGGAGAAAACATACCTTCTTCCACTTTCGCCGCAAACCGTGAGTGTCGCGACCCCGGTCAGACAAAGCTACCCGCCTAGTCGGTCCTGAATCTGCGTGTCCGTCAGAGATACAATCGTCTTGCTCAGTATCCACGCATGCCCGAACGGGTCGAGAACGCGGCCCTCTCGCTTGCCATATGGTCGATCCTCGATCTCGATAACAACTTCCCCGCCGAGGTCCACTATCGTCTTGGCGATTTCATCCGGGTTTGGCACTGTGAGGTGCAGCAGTACCGAAGCGCCCAAATCCCCGCTCGGCGCAGTGAGCCCCCAGCCAGCGACGGCTTGCGCCATTGTGAAGACGGATTGTCCGATTTGCATCGCCGCGTGAACGACACGTCCATCGTGGTCGGTAAACCGCTCCAGCCGTGTGGCCCCCATTGCAGCCGAGTAATACTCCAGCGCGGCATCAACATCGCTGATGATCAGACGTGGCTCCAGCGAGATGTGTTCATTTGAGTCAGCCATGAAGCGAGATTACGCCGCGCTCACGTCGTCGTATTGAAGAAAATTCAAGTGCCGACAGCGACGTGGTTTTGCTGGTCCGTGGCATGCAAAGCGTACTCAGTCGGCGATAGGCCAGCAAAGCACCTGAACTCCCGGACCATGTGGGATTGATCGGAATAGCCAGCGTCCAATGCCGCCTCAGACCAGGATGTCGTGTAACGCTGGTTCCGAAGAAGACGTTGAAACCGCTCGATCCGAGAGAACGTCTTGGGCGTCAGCCCAGTCCGTTCCCGAAAACGGTGAATGAGTGTTTGGTGCGAAACATCAAAATGTTCTGCCACTTTATGGACGCGAGCGCCGTTTTGCAGCATTGCGCTTGCCTGATGCACTATGTCATCCCAACGGGTAGAAACAGGTGGTTGCTCAAGAAATGCCGCTTCCAGCAGATCCAGGCGAGTGGCTGGATCGTTCGCCTTGACCAAACCTTCATGCAACGCTGATTGATCAACCCAAGAGAGCATGTTGAGATCAACGAGCTCCGAGACGATGTCGGAGACCGCACCGCCAAAAAATGCAAAAGCTCCACCGGCAGAGAATGAGACGCCGCAAAGCCTTCGCTGTTCTTCGGGGTTCAGTGATGCGACGTATCCGCTGTGCCATTTACACGCGAAAAAGCTCGGAGGAGGGGCTGGAGCAGGATTTCAATTCACTCGATGCCCAGCGGGAAGCTTGTGAAGCCTATGTTGCCAGTCAGAAGCATGAGGGATGGGAATTGCTGCCAGATCACTATGACGATGGCGGTATCTCGGGTGGGCATCTTGACCGCCCGGCGCTGCAGCGGCTGATGCAGGATGTTGACCAGAAACGCGTGGATCAGATTGTTGTCTATAAGATTGACCGGCTGACGCGCTCGCTGGCTGACTTCGCCAAACTGGTCGACCGTCTCGACGCGGCAGATGCATCATTCGTGTCGGTCACACAATCCTTCAATACGTCCACCAGCATGGGCCGCCTGACGCTCAATGTGTTGCTTAGCTTCGCTCAGTTCGAACGGGAAGTCACCGCTGAACGTATCCGGGACAAGATCGCCGCCTCGAAGCGCAAGGGTCTTTGGATGGGCGGGAACGTTCCGCTTGGATATCAGGCAGACGGCCGGACGCTTAAAGTCGACGAAGAAGAAGCTAAGATCATCAGGACACTCTACGATCTCTATCTGGAGCATCAGACCATTCTCGATGTGAAAGAGCAGGCGGAGGCACTGGGGCTTCGGTCCCGGAGACGGGAACGCCCGGGTGGACGCGTGACAGGTGGCACGTTCTTTGACCGCGGACACATCCATCACATGCTCAGCAATCCAATCTATGCTGGCCGCATTCGACACAAGGGTCAGATTTATGAGGGGCAGCATCCTGCCATCATCGACCCGGCGGTTTGGGAGCGGGTGCAGCAGCTATTGACGGATGGCGCGGCAAGGGAGCGCGGCGTTAAGCAGAAAGCAAAGCGATCAGCACTGGCCGGAAAGCTCTTTGATGAGACCGGAGATCGGCTGGCGCCCAGTCATAGCCGAAAAAAAGGAAAGCGTCTGCGGTACTATATCTCTGGTCGTCTGGTGACTGATCGCAGTCAGAAGCATCCGGATGCGTGGCGGCTGCCGGCAGAGCAACTTGAAAACCTTCTGGCCAAAGTGGTCAGACAACATCTGAGCCGACCGAACACGGTGACATCAATGGTACAGGATATGTCTGCGGCCGAGATTGCTTCAGCAGCGGAGCATCTCAGAGATTGCCAGTCCGTCAGGACATGCCTCGGCCTGATTGCGCGGGCAGATTTGCGACAGGGGTCCCTGAATGTGAAACTGGATGTCCAAGCACTCGCCCGAACGATGGAGTGCAGGGCGGATCAGGTCGATACCGAGGAACTAAAGATCAAAGCACCATTCCGGATGCGCCGCAGAGGTGTGGAGCTGAAACTGCATCTTGGCGATGCACCGCCTGAGATCGATCGAACACTTGTCCGCAACATCATCAAGGCGCGCCATTGGTTGGCGATGATCATAGATGGCAGAACGTTCTCTGAAATCGCTGAGGCGGAAGGCACCTCCAAACGCCGCGTTCAGGATGTGGTTGATCTCGCAATGCTGGCGCCTGACATTCTGGATGCCATCGCTGCAGGCGAGCAACCTGACGACCTGACCACGGACTACCTAATCAAGTCCGGCTTCCCGGCGATCTGGTCAGATCAGCGCCAGCAGTTCGCTGCGCTCTGATCTACAGACTTTTCCAAACACCCCAAACTCGTACCGTCGGAATCGCGAACTGAGACTGCGGCCGGAAATCGGCTATTGTTGCGCTCACCTTCGCGTCTCAGCTCAAATCGTCAAAAGCTAAGTCCCTGAAAATTAGCCACAATCTGCGACCAATTAGTCAATGTGTGAGTTAATGGAAAGCCATGGCTGGGGTGGTAGGATTCGAACCTACGATACACGGTACCAAAAACCGCTGCCTTACCACTTGGCTACACCCCAACGGTGAGCGGCTGTCTACGATTGTTGTTGGCGGGGTTCAAGAGGTTTTTGGGCAAAAAAACCGGCTCCTCCAAAAAATATATCCGTCGTATGCATCATCGCGTTTCCAGCAAGACGGCTCCGCTGCGGCGGCCGGCTTGGACAAGATCGTGGGCCTGTGCGCAGTCGGTTAGAGGCAGCACGTCTTGAATGGGGCATTTCAAAGCATCATCCGTAAGTGCCGTGTGCAATTGTTTGATCGCTGCGGTGCGGAGTTTGTGGGGGAGCAGGTAGATCAGAACGACCTCCAGCGTGACTGCTTTGAACATCAATGGGTAGAAGGGCAGTGTTGGGGTCATATCTTTGGCAGAGCCGAAGGCATTGATGCGGCCGTTTTCGGAAATGACGGCTATGTTGGTTTTAACGTTCTGGCCGAACTCGACATCGACAATGCGATCTATCGGCTGGCCGTTGTTTGCATCAAGGATGTGTTCAGCAATATCGGCGTCGGCATAGTCGATCACGGTGTCGGCGCCTGCTGATTGTACCCTGTCAAAATCGCGGGGGTTTGCGGTGCTTATGACCTTGGCACCACCCCATTTTGCCAGCTGAACGGCCAGGTAACCCACGGTTCCTGCACCACCGTGTATCAGCACGGTTTGGCCTGAGATTTCTCCGCCCGAGAACACCGCATGGCTGGCGGTCAACCCGGGTATACCCAACACAGCGCCGGTTTGAAACGAGACAGAATCGGGCAGTGGTACCGCCTGGTCTGCGGGCAGAGTGATCTGCGTAGCCGCAGTCCCATAAGGGCGCTGCCACTGGCCGTTCCAGACCCAGACCCGCTGCCCGATGCGCGTGGTGGGCACGCCGTCTCCGACCGCGGAAATGATACCAGCCCCATCGCTATGGGGCACGATCTTAGGATAGGGCGGTTTGGTCACGCCCGGTCTGGCACCGGCCCGCGCTTTGATGTCGGACGGGTTCACCCCGGAATAGGCCAGATCGACTGTGACGTCTCCGGGCTGCGGTGCCTCAGGCGGTAGATCCTCTAGCTTCAGCACATCTTCGGCTGGTCCGAAGGCGGAATAGGTAATGGCTTTCACGGTGATTCCTCTGACTTTGGGGCAGCTTAGCCGCGCTAGATCAGAGTTCCAGAGGATTCCCTTTGACAGGTGCCAAGCTAAGCCCACTGGAAGTGGCCTAGCTATTCCCTGATCTCGGCGGGATCGACGCCCCAAAGGTTCGATTTCAGTGTCCAGCCGCGATAGCCACCTGCGGAAATTCGGCACCAATCCAGCGAACAACTGCCAAGGCGCGCAACCACGCCGGTTTCGAAATGGGCGTTGATGGGGGCGTTGGGGTCGGGTCGGGCGTATACGGGCAACATCTCGGATTCGATCAGTACAGTGCGCACGCCAGACAGCAGCGCATAGTGAACCCAGCCGCCCGCACCGTCGCGGTCCTGGACCTTGCGCCAGTTTCCATATTCCGCCGTGATTTGCAGGGGCATCCCACGCCGTTTGAAGACCCAGTCGATGCGGTGGGTCAGCGACGGACCCCGACGGACATTGCCTTCGGCTGCTTTCATCGAGACATAACGGGGCAGGGGCAGATTCGTAACCTGGCCGCGATTGTCCTCTGCGGCGGCCACAATGGGACTGAGCGCTACGAGGAACGCGGTTAGGATCGCCAAACAACGGCGTTTCACCGGTAGAGGACCACTCACTGACTGCCTGCTCTTGTGCCTGTTGATCTGCTTTCGAAAAAAGGTCGACTGAATGCCTTAGGGGTTCTTGTGCCCCGTCTTATCCTGCGCCACGATGCCATGGAGCGCGCGCGAATGCAAAGCAGTGGGAGGGCCGAGGTGCCAAGTGAACGTCTGAGTGTTGTTGTAACGCGACGGTTGCCCGAAGCGGTCGAGACCCGGCTGAGTGAGCTGTTCGATGTCCGCTTGCGCGATGATGATACGCCTATGACCCGGGATGATCTTGTGGCAGCCGTGAAAGTGGCGGATGTGCTGGTGCCCACCGTAACCGACACGATCGATGGCGGTGTATTGGGGCAGGCGGGGGATCAGCTGCGACTGATTGCGAATTATGGTGCCGGTGTTGATAATATTGATGTGGCGACTGCCCGTCAGCGCGGCATCCTGGTGTCGAACACGCCAGGTGTTCTGACCGACGATACCGCTGACATGACCATGGCGCTGATTCTAGCGGTCACACGGCGCATTCCCGAGGGTCTGGGCGTAATGCAAAAGGGAGATTGGGCAGGCTGGGCCCCGACGGCCCTGCTGGGTGGTCGGATCGGCGGTCGGCGTCTTGGCATTCTGGGCATGGGCCGTATCGGGCAGGCGGTTGCGCGCCGCGCCGGTGCCTTTGGGATGCAGGTGCATTATCACAATCGCCGCCGCCTACGGCCCGAGACCGAACAGGCGCTGGAGGCGACATATTGGGAAAGCCTGGACCAGATGGTGGCGCGGATGGATGTGATCTCGGTCAATTGTCCGTCGACGCCATCTACCTTTCATCTGATGAACGCGAGGCGTTTGAAACTGATGAAACCTTCTGCGGTGATCGTGAATACCTCTCGGGGTGAGGTGATCGATGAAAACGCCCTGACCCGTATGATCCGCGCGGGCGAGATCGCCGGGGCTGGGCTGGATGTCTATGAACACGGAACCGATGTGAACCCGCGTTTGCGGCAATTGCCGAATGTTGTCCTGCTGCCGCACATGGGTTCGGCCACGTTGGAAGGGCGGATCGAGATGGGCGAGAAGGTGATCATCAACATCAAGACCTTCGAGGATGGGCACCGTCCGCCGGATCAGGTTGTGCCCGCGATGCTATGAGGTTTTGGAGGTTGGCAAGTGACCGAGGTTTATAAAGCCGGTTGCCGCTGTGGCGCGGTGCGGGTCATTGCCAAGGGTCCACCGCTGCGGGTTGGTTTATGTCATTGCCTTGATTGCCGAAAGCATCATGGTGCCTTGTTCTACGCCGCTGTTATTTTTCACCATGATTGTGTGCAGATCAGCGGAGAAACTTGCAGCTACGAAGGGCGCTTTTTTTGCCCGATCTGTGGGTCGCCGGTGTTTGCCAAAACAGATGACGAGGTAGAGTTGCACCTGGGCAGCTTTGATGAGGTCAATCAGTTCAAACCAAGCTATGAATGCTGGGCGATCCGGCGTGAAAGCTGGCTGCCAGAATTTGAGGGCTTGCAGCGATACGACAGGGATCGCGTGGATGTTGGTTCGGATTGACAAGACCTGATACGGCGGAACTCTGCCGTTGGTTTGTGCGATATCAACCTTTGGTTGCGGCTTTCCGGTCGTCTGTACAGTGTTGAAAGCAATAGTAGAATTGGAGGATAAGATGCGTTTCGGTCGAATTTCAGGGCTCGTTGTTTCAACGTTTGCGTTCACGGCGCCTGCTTTTGCGCAGGAAACGGCAGATGCAGTTGCGCCCGAAGGGGCGTCAGAAGGGCAGGTTCAGGCATTAACCGAGGAGGTCATCGCAGCCGTCGAGGCGAAACTGGCCGGTGTTCCGGTACAATCCGAAAACTGGATGGTTGCTGCTGCTAATCCGCTGGCGGTTGAGGCCGGGGCCAAGATCTTGCGTGCCGGAGGGTCGGCAGCCGATGCCATGGTCGCAGTGCAAGTTGTGCTGGGACTGGTCGAGCCGCAGTCATCGGGTCTGGGCGGCGGGGCCTTCTTGGTTTGGTACGATGCAGCCTCGGGTCAGATGACCACCTTGGACGGGCGCGAAACGGCACCGCTGGCGGCAACGCCAAGACTGTTTCACGACGAAAACGGCGAGCCCCTAAAATTCTTTGATGCGGTTGTCGGCGGGCTATCTGTTGGCACACCAGGAACGCCGGCGCTGCTGGAAGAGGCGCATCGCCGCTGGGGGCGGTCACCCTGGCCGGGGCTGTTTACCGATGGCATCCGATTGGCGGATGAAGGGTTCCTGGTCTCGCCGCGCCTTGCCGCGTTGGCTGCCAATGACGCTGAACGATTGGCACGTTTTCCTTCAACGGCAGAATACTTCTTGCCGGGTGGTGAACCGTTGCAGCAAGGGCACCGGCTGATGAACCCCGACTATGCTGAAACGCTGCGGGTGCTGGCCGCTGACGGGGCAGCAGGGTTCTATGGTGGTGATATTGCGGCAGGGATTGTGAACACTGTCCGGACTGCCCCGGGGAATCCGGGTGTTCTGTCGGGCACTGATCTGGCGCTCTATCAGGTGATCGCGCGTGAACCCGTTTGCGCCACATATCGCTCTTACGAGGTATGCGGCATGGGGCCGCCGTCATCCGGAGCACTGACCGTTGGGCAAATCCTGGGCATGCTGGACAGTTATGATCTGGCGGCGATGGGGCCAGAAAGTGTCGAAGCCTGGCGGCTGATCGGTGAAGCCTCACGCCTCGCCTTTGCAGATCGGGGGCGTTACATGGCCGACAGCGATTTTGTCCCGATGCCAACCGAAGGTCTGGTTGATCCAGCCTATCTGGCTGAACGTGCCGATCTGCTGAATGCCGAGAGCGCGTTGATTGATGTTGCCCCGGGGAACCCCGCGTTTGATCACGCGTCGAACTGGGCGGATGATGTTTCGCTGGAATTGCCCTCGACCTCGCATATCTCGATTGTGGACAGCTATGGCAATGTTTTGTCGATGACTACGACCATCGAAAACGGCTTTGGCTCGCGCTTGATGACCAACGGTTTCCTGCTCAATAACGAACTGACGGATTTCTCGTTCAGAACTCATAACAACGGTGTTCCCATCGCTAACCGGTTGGAGCCTGGCAAGCGTCCGCGCTCGTCCATGAGCCCGACCATTGTGATGCAGGACGGTGCCCCGGTTCTGGCCATCGGATCACCCGGCGGCAGCCGGATTATCGGCTATGTGGCCAAATCGATCATTGCCTGGGCTGATTGGGGAATGGACGTACAACAGGCGGTGTCCCTACCGCATCTGGTCAACCGGTTCGGCACTTATGATGTGGAATTGGGCACTGTAGCCGAGGGATATGTGGACGCCCTTACCACATTGGGATTCGAAGTGAACCCGCGTGACCTGACCTCGGGCCTGCATGCGATCGAGATCGGCGAGCAACTGAGCGGTGGTGCGGATCCACGGCGCGAAGGGATTGCGCTGGGCGAATAAGCTAGGGGCTTGTGCGGATCATTCAGGCCTTTTAGTCATGGCTAAAAGGCCTGAATGCCTTTTCATGAGAAGGGGTTGGATATGGTACAGGCGACAGCTTTGCCGCGCAACGAAGCTGGTATTGAAACCGCAGTTGGAATTCTGAAACAACGATTTGGCGACCGGCTGCAAACAGGGGCCGCGATCCGCGAACAGCATGGTCACACCACGACCTGGATCGTCAATCAGAGCCCAGATGCGGTGGTCTTTCCCACCTCAACGGCTGAAGTATCCGAAATCGTCACGATTTGCGCCACGCACAAAGTGCCCGTGATCCCCTTCGGCACCGGCACCTCGCTGGAAGGGCATGTGAATGCGCCTGCAGGTGGGGTTTGCGTGGACCTGATGCAGATGAACAAGGTGATCGCCGTCAATGCCGGTGATCTGGATTGCGTTGTTCAGCCGGGCGTAACCCGTGAAGACCTGAATACCCATCTGCGTGATCAGGGCTTGTTTTTCCCAATAGATCCGGGGGCCAATGCCTCGCTTGGTGGTATGGCTGCAACACGCGCTTCTGGCACAAATGCGGTGCGCTATGGCACGATGCGAGATAATGTGCTGAGCCTTGAGGCGGTTATGTCTGACGGGCAGGTGATCCGAACCGGCAATCGCGCTAAAAAGTCTTCCGCAGGCTATGATCTGGCCCGATTGCTGATTGGGGCGGAAGGGACGTTAGGCATCATCACCGAACTCACCCTGCGCCTGCATGGCATCCCCGAGGCGATCAGCTCGGCCCGCTGTTCCTTTCCAAGTGTTGATGCCGCGTGTCAGGCCGTAATGATGACCATCCAATACGGCATCCCGGTTGCGCGTATCGAATTGCTGGACGAGATGTCCGTTCGTGCAGCCAACGCCTATTCCGGCCTGACCCTGCCTGAAACACCCCTGTTGTTGCTCGAATTCCATGGCTCAGAAAACGGGGCTGCCGAACAGGCGGCGACCTTCGGTGACATCGCAGGCGAATTTGGTGGCGTGGACTTTGCGGCAACGTCCACAACCGAAGAACGCAACAAACTATGGCAGGCGCGACATGATATGTACTGGGCCTGCTTGCAATTGCGCCCTGGCGCACAAGGCATATCAACAGATGTTTGCGTTCCGATCTCTCGGCTGGCCGAGGCGGTTGGCGCAGCACAGGACAAGGCGGCTGAACTTGGTCTGATCGCCCCGATTGTTGGCCATGTTGGTGATGGGAACTTCCACACCCTTCCTTTGATCGACATGGACAATCAGGCCGAAGTTGCCAATGCCGATCAATTTGTCAGTTGGCTGAACGACCTGGCAATTTCGATGGACGGCACCTGCACCGGTGAGCATGGGATCGGGCAGGGCAAACGCCCCTACCTGGTCAAGGAACTTGGGGCTGCAACGCATTACATGACAGCGATCAAAGCTGCGCTGGACCCAGACGACATCATGAACCCCGGAAAGATTGTTCCGGGCAGGTAAGTGGATTGACGCCCGGTTGGTGGCCCAGCCTTAGGGACGGATAGCGGTTTTTCGACCTTGAATTGATCTGCGGGTCGTTTTTTTCTTATCACCGGTCGGATGAATGTCGCGCTGCCCCCCTGAACTGCGCCATATGGTGTCAACTGAATTCAAGGGGAGACGCCCGGTTATGAAAACCCAAGTCAAAGCACTGGTTGTTGGCGGCGGCGCCGTTGGGACCTCGATCGCCTATCACCTGGCCAAAGCAGGCTGGGACGATGTCATGCTGATCGAACGGGACGAGCTGACCTCGGGCTCGACTTGGCACGCGGCTGGCCTGCTGCCGCTGTTCAACATGTCCTATGCGACGACCCACATCCACAAATACTCGGTCGATTTCTACAAGACGCTTGAGGAAGAGACCGGCCTGAACGCCGGCTTCGCTGTGGTTGGCAACCTGCGCATGGCGCAGACGCAGGAGCGTATGGATGAATATATGCTCTATGCCTCGACCGCCGAGACCTGCGATGTCGCCTATGAATGGCTAACCCCCGGGCAGATCAAGGAACGCTGGCCGCTGATCGAAACTTCGGATCTGAAAGGTGCGATTTATCACACTGAAGATGGCTACATTAACCCGGCCGACGTGACTCAGGCCATGGCCAAGGGTGCCCGTCAGCGCGGCGTGGACATCGTGCGCAAGATGCAAGCCGACGCCTTCCACTGGAACGGCACCCACTGGGAAGTCACGTGCACCAAAATGGTCGAGAAGGGCGGTAACCTCATTCCTTCGGACGAGCAGGTGGTTATCACCGCTGAGCATGTCGTGACCGCATCGGGCAACCACGCGCAACGCACCGCCAAGATGCTGGGCATCAAGATGCCCGCGATCCCGGTCGAGCATACCTTCATCGTCATGGACAAAGACCCCGAACTGGTCAAATGGCGTGAAGCGGGCAACCCGGAGCACCCCGTTGTCCGTGACGCCGACAATGAATCCTACGCGCGCGAAGAACGCGGCGGCTGGATTCTGGGTATCTACGAACATGGCGCACCCGCGCAATTCGAACATGGTGTGCCGGACAGCTTCCGTGCAGACCTGTTCCCGCTGGATCTGGACCGGATCGCGGACCAGTACATGGCGATGGCCGAACGCGTACCGTCTTGCGCCGAATCCGGTCTGAAGGACGATTTCAATGGTCCGATCTGCTACACGCCCGACGGCAACCCTCTGGTTGGTCCGGCTCCGGGTCTGCGCAACATGTGGCTGGCCGAGGGTTTCTCGTTTGGTATCACTGCCGCAGGCGGTACCGGATACTATCTGGCGCAGATGATGGTCGATGGCGAAGCCGAGATCGACATGGCCTCGCTGGACCCCAAACGCTACAGCAGCAACTGGATGACCACCGAATTCGCGGCGCGCAAGAACGAAGAGTGCTATGAGCACGTCTATATCCTGCACCACCCGGATGAAGAGCGTGAGGCCTGCCGTCCGCTGCGTACCGTTCCGGCCTATGACCGTCAGAAAGCGCGTGGCGCACAGTTTGGTTGGGTGAATGGCTGGGAACGTCCGAACTACTTTGGACCACTGGACGCGCGGGATAATTTCGACAAGGAAAGCCGTTCGTTCCGCCGTGGTGGCTGGTGGCAATATGCCGTCGAAGAAGCCAAAGCAGTCCGTGAAGGCGTTGGCCTGATCGATGCGTCGGCCTTCACCAAGCATGTCGTCAAAGGCCCCGGTGCCACCCAGTTCCTGGATTGGTTCACCTGCAACAAGTTGCCCAAGGTCGGACGCATCAACCTGACCTATGCGCTGACCTCGCACGGCACCACCCGCACCGAATACACCATCGTCCGCAATGGCGAGAATAATTACTACATCGTCTCTGCCGGTGCGTGGACCGAGTATGACGCCGACTACCTGCGCAAGGCGGCCGAGGACAAGATGGAGGAGTTCGGTTACATCGAGATCCAAGACGTGACCACTCAGTGGGGCGTTTTCGCCATCGCCGGGCCCAAGTCGCGTGACGTGCTGAAAGAGGTCATCAAAGACGCCGATCCGGAAACCGCTCTGTCCAACAAACGCTTCCCGTGGCTGTCGGCGCGTCAGATCGAACTGGGTATGTGCCCGGTTAATGCGATCCGCGTGGCCTATACCGGTGAGCTGGGTTGGGAATTGCACCACCCGATCGAAATGCAGAACTACCTATTCGACCTGCTGGAAAAGGCGGGTGAGAAGCACGGTATGAAGCTGGTCGGCGCGCGCGCCCAGAACTGGTTGCGGCAGGAGAAATCCTATCGCGCCTTCGGTACCGAACTGGGACGCGATGCGACCCCGTTGGAAGCCGACCTGCCGCGCTTTGTCGATCTGTCGAAAGACTTCTATGGCAAAGCCAAGCTGGAAGAGACCGGCGTACGCGTGAAATGCTGCACCCTGCTGATCGACGGACCAGACGACGCCGATCCGTGGGGCCGCGAAGCACTGTACACACCTGAAGGTGAGCGCGTGGGTCGTTTGACCTCGGGTGGTTACTCGGTCGCGTTCGAGAAATCCATCGGTATGGGTTATGTGACGCCTGAACTGGCGGTCGAAGGCACCAAGCTGCAGGTCAAGATGCAGGACAAGCTGTGGGATGCGGTCGTGACCTGTGACAGCCCCTATGACCCGAAGAACGAAACCATCCGCAAGGACAGCTGAGCGGTCGAAGAAGAATGGGGCGCCTTCAGCGCCCCATGCCTCCGGCGGAGGTATTTTTGAACAGAAGAAGCGGGGGGGTGGCCAAGATCCAGCCCCCCTTTGTTAATTTCAGGGGGGCCTTCTCCTGTTGCGGTCATCGGCGCCGCCGCCTGTACCGCAGAGTGAGCTTCACCGATCAGAGTTAACGATCCGTTACTTCTTCTGTTCAAAAATACCTCCGCCGGAGGCAAGCCTGCGTCAGCAGGCTTTCAGGCCGATCTACTTGATCATTCGGCCTGTTTTTGAGCGACAAAAGCCAGGTTATTGGCGGGCATTTCTGTCACTTCGATCAGGTTCAGGCCGCTCACCGCAAGCAAGCGCTCGATATCGGTGTCGTTTTTGTACCCAACCTCGGGGTCCTGCTGAACAAGCGCTTCGTGAAACCGTTTGTCTCCATCGCTTGTCAGCATGCCATCCCGCATAAAGGGGCCGTAGAGAATAAACCTGCCGTTTGATGAGAGCGTCTTGGCTGTCTCAGAGACAAGCGTCACGGTTTCTTCCCAACTGATTAGGTGCAGCAGGTTGATCGAAACGATCAGGTCCTTTGGCCTAAATTGCTGATGCCATCCGGAGCTGGCCGCGTCCAAATGTTGGGCGGGCTGAATGTTCGGTTGATCACTGGCATAGGCATCTATGCTCTGACGCCGTTCCGCGTCGATCTCTGTCGGCTGCCATGACAGCTGAGGTAGCTTCTGCGCAAACGCGCGTACATGCTGACCCGTGCCGCTGGCGATCTCCATGGCCCGGCCTTGCGGCGGTGCCCAACGCGAAACCAGCTCACATAGGACGGCAGCGTTGCGACTGGCAGCGGGTGCAACCAGCTTGCCATCGGTTGATGGCGCGGCGACGCTGGCATTGGGGGGTGGTGTACGTTTGCTCATTTGCGCAGCCGATCCGGTGTTAGCATGTCGATAATCGCCTGCTCGAACGCGGGTCTGTTTCCAACAACAAGTTCGGCCACAAACTCAGACGCGCCTGGCGCGCTTTGGAAACCGTATCCGCCTTGTCCGGCGCACCAGATAAAAGACCTGTCCTGCGGATCAGGACCCAGCACCAAAGTTCCATCCGGTGAAAAACTACGCAGCCCGGCCCAGTTTGTTTCAACCCGCGTCACCGGTTCGCTGACCATCTCTTCATAGCGGGCCAAGCCCTCGGCCAGCACCATATCGTCGGCATAGGCATCATGCGGGGCAACCAGGTCGGCATCTGCCGGAGATACAAGCAACTTCCCCGCATCCGGTTTGGCATACCAAGTCTCACCAGCACCAATCATCATAGGCCAATCTGAAATGACATGTCCGCCCGGCGCTGGTATGCGTGCCATTGATCTGCGGCGGGGTTGCAGGCCGATTGGCGCTATCCCGGCCAGTTGTGCGACCTCGTCCGCCCAGGCACCGGCCGCGTTGATCACGTGTCGTGCTCCAAAAACATCCCGCGCTTCGACCTGCCAGTTGTTGGCTTTGGTGATCGCAGTCACCGAGGATTTAGTGTGAACAACCCCGCCATTCCTGCGAATGGTTTGCGCAAAATCCTGCAGGAGGCGGTCGGTGTCGATGTCAAAGGCATCGTGGCTGATCCCAGCATAGCCCAGCCGCTTGGGATGCAGGATCGGGATCAATCTGCGCGCATGGCCAACCGATATCTCTTGCATATCCAGGCTGTTGAGGTCTGCCTTGAACATATCGTGCTGATCGGTGCTTGCGACCAGCATCAAGCCGCGTTTTTGCAGATAGCCGCCATCCTGAAGAAACTGACTGCCTGCCTGGTTTAACGCGACCACTGATCGGGGACCGTAGTTTTCCTCGAACAAAGCTGCGGATCGACCTGAGGCGTGATAGCCCAGCCCGTCTTCAGCTTCGAGCACAGTAACCGATCCATGCGCGGACAGTCTTGCACCAGCGCTCAGCCCGGCGATCCCGCCGCCGATGACGAGGAAATCAATCATGCTCTGCTTTCTAACAAAAGCGGGATCATTGCGGGCTTGGGGGAATTCATGGGCACTCCTTAAGTTCCAACGCGTCTCGTTGTCAGTTCCATGGACTATAAGCAGCCTTGAATTTGTGCTTCAACCCGGTCAAAGAAGTATCAAAATGAAAAGGAGGGCACAGTGACTGCAGCGGATCTTCATCCAATGGCCACAGGGCATATCCCCCGATATGTCGTCGCAGCTGACGGGAGCGACTATCTGTTCTCTGCCATGGTCGTGTTCTTTGTGATCATCGTGGTGCTGATTGGCGTGGGGTATCTGACTCTGCATTCGGTTCCGGAAAAAATGGCGCATGAAAACAACCACCCTCAGTTCCAGTTGGTTGGTATTCTGGCGCTGCTTGCACTTTTCACGCATAACGGGTTGTTCTGGATCGCGGCCATTTTGGTTGCAGGGTTCCAGTTCCCGGATTTTGCAACGCCGATGAAGAACATCGCAGATGCCATCCGGTCTTTGGGCCGGTCACCGGTGCCGGACGCTGTGCCCGAAGCTGTGCAACCCGAAGCACCCGTTGCAGAATCCATCGAAACGCGGGAGCAGTAGGCAATGATCGAAACAATGCTTTGCGCCCTGATCACGGTGCTGCCTGATTATCTGTTCCGTCGCTTTGTGCAAGGCAAACGCATCGGGCATGAAATCACCCTGTTCACCATGTGGTACGAACTGCGCTGGGGCTTGACCACCTGCGCCATTCTCGCCCTGACAGTGATTACTACGCTATTCTACTTTCATCCGGCCAGTTCCAATGCCGCTTCCTACTTCCGGACGGTTACCATCCTGCCGCAACTGGGCGGTCGTGTGGCAGAAGTTTACGTGCGCAACAATGAACTGGTGACTGCGGGTCAGCCGATTTTCCGGATCGAGGATTTCACTCAGCAAGCTCAGGTTCAGTCGGCGCATGCGCAAGTGGCTCAGGTCCAGGCCTCGCTTAAGGTGGCAGAAACCGACCTGGCAGAAGCCGATGCAGGTATTGCCGGGGCCCGCGCGGCGCTGGCGCAATCGCTGGAAGATCTTGAGCGCAACACCACGCTGCGCGACGAAGGCTCAAGCGCGGTTCGATTGGCCGAGATTGAGCGGTTAGAAAATCTCGTGGCCGAGCGCGAAGCGCAGGTAACAGCAGCCCAATCCAAGCGGGCAGCAGTTGTTCAACAAATCGAAGAACTGATCCCGGCCCAACTTGCCAGCGCAAATGCGCAGTTGGATGCCGCGATGACGGAACTGGACAAGACCGTGATCAACGCCGGTGTCACCGGGCGGGTCGAACAGTTTGGGTTGCAGGTGGGGGATTATGTCAGCCCGCTGTTGCGACCCGCAGGTATTCTCGTGCCGTCCCATTCCGGGCATGATCGGTTTCAGGCCGCATTCAACCAGCTATCCGCGCAGGTTATCAAACCGGGCATGATCGGAGAGCTGGGGTGCATGACCAAGCCCTTCACGGTGATCCCCACCGTTGTGGTTGAAGTTCAGGACGTTATCCCCTCAGGTCAAATCAGACCTTCGGATGAGCTGCGCGATGTGCAGAACAACAAGGTTCCCGGGTCCATACTGGTCTATATGGAGCCGCTTTACAAAGGCATGGCCGACGACATTCCGCCAGGCAGCAACTGTCTGGCGAATGTCTACACGGACAATCATGAGCGGCTTGAGAACGAAGACCTCGGGTTCTGGGAAGGCGCGTTTTTGCATGTCGTCGACACTATTGGTGTGGTGCATGCGGCGGGGCTGCGCCTGCGATTGATCCTGATGCCGGTCAACACCCTGGTTCTGACAGGGCACTGAGCCTAGTCCAGCCCCGGATCGCCGGTTACTAAGGACCCCAAATCGGCCCAGCCTTTGAAGAAGTAAGCAGGGCTGGAGTCGATCACGATGTAGCCTGTCGGTCAGAGATTGTACATTGGGGCCTTCCAGAACCGTCTAGCTGAAACTGATGTTCTCATCCGACTGTTTGGGGTCGGTCAACTCGACATTGATCGAAACGGGTTTCCCATCTGACTGCCCAACAAGTGCCGCGTTCGGTGGATCGTCAGCAAAGCTGTCCTGACCTTCTGCCCAAGCCTTCAACAGGTCAGCACTGGGAACAGCCGCCGCAATACGATGGCGTCGATCCGTGTTTGCATCCGCATCTTCCAGCGTCAGCGTGCCATCCGCCATAGTTGCCGTGCCGACCTGTTGAACAAACAAAAAGGTCTAGGCGTCGGGTTTTTCGTCAGCCGGCGCTGATAATGGAATGGCAGCTATTGTGAACACAATCAATGAGGATCGAAGAGAATAGTTCATTGGTTTCATCACCTTGTTGCAATTTTATTGAAAGATCGCTGGATTCATACAGTGAATCCCATAAGCCTAGTCGGGGTTCAACGAATCGCCCTTATACCCAAAATCCGCCAAGGGATTAGCCACTGTCAGCAGCGGAGTACCGTTCTGACCAGTAGCATCGTCACCTACACCTATAACAGTATCTAGATCTCCCCACCAAGTTTCATCTATGACCACATAACTCTTCTCAATTTTAACGGCCTCCTGACCCTCCAAAATGACGTAGTTAAACGTAAGATTGCCATCGGCCAATTGGGGATTGGTGATCTCCACAATCAATGACGTTGCTTTGCCGTCAACTTCTCCGATAATTACAGCATTGGGCGGGTCTTCAGCAAAGTCATCGTTGCCCTTGTTCCATATCTCGATCAGGCTTGCGGTAGGAATGGCCAGGGTTGCCCGCATTGGGCGATCTGAAAAGGCAATCATATGTTTGTCGATACCTTCGAGTGTCAGCGTTCCATCCGATAGTGTTGCAGATGTTGCGTGCTGAACGAACAGCGCCTTCGCCTCGCTTTCAGCCGACTCTGCAATGGCATAGGTCGCCATGCTGGCTAGTGCCGAAACCAAAACGGTGCCTTTGAGTAACGTGTTCATGGCTTTCCCTTCTCTGGATATCAATTTGTTTGATCCGGATCCATCAACTCTCTGTTGTATCGACACGCGATCGAGCTGTGTGTTTCTGTTCCATACTTCGTCAGTAAATGACACTTTACAAGCCGGTATTAACAAATCTTAACTTAGCGCAAAGGCAGAGATGAATTACTGGAGGGTAGAGACATTTTCAGCTGGGCGTTGCTCTAGAAGGCTTAAGGTGCTTACACTTTGGTTAACAACCTGAAATTGCGTTGTGCGCCCTGTAAAGAACAATCTGACGCTTTGACGTCGATCAGAAACAGACACTGAACTGCAGGAGATAAAAGGTGAAAAAACTTCTATTGTCATTTGTTGGAGTAGGCGCGTTGACTGCGTCTGTGGCGCTGGCCGACGACACCGTGCAGAAAAATTATCTGTTCGTTGAATCGGCGGACAAGGTCGAGCTGGTGGATGGCAAGCTTGTCCTGCACGGCGTGGATGATCAGGTGTCTGTCTTTGCAGACCGTCCCTATCGTGATGCGGGCGTTATCTCGATGGCTCACTTCCTAGATGTATGGACGTTTGGTGACGACAGCTTTGAGGCGGACCCACCAAATGCCGCACTGTCGGGTGAAATCGATGGTAAATCTCATGTCGTCATCGTCGAGATTTCCGCGCCCAAGGTAAACGGTGATAAACTCGAATATGCCTACAAAGTCATCGAAGGCGAAGACATCGGAACTATGGACAACGCAGTGATGTTCATCGATGGGTGGTGGAGTGAGTCTTATACTGGTCCCTTTGGCGGCTTGCCGGGAACGGGGGGGTGAACCCATAGCAGACGCCCGAATGGTGGCAGGTCAAATTTGCGTTGCGCCGCTGCAACCCGATGTGAATAGTGGTTGAATGAAAACTCATCTACGAAGTGTCGCGAACCACACGAAGCAAGCTGCCCGAGGTCTTCTGGCGCTTGCTTTCGTCGGCACTACAAGTTCTGCATTTGCTCAATCGCAAACCTCTGCGCCGCCGCCGAGCGTGGTGGTTGCCACAGCAAAACTTGAGGATCTACAAAAACAGGATGAGTTTGTGGGCCGGGTCGTCGCTGATCAAAGTGTCGACCTTCAGGCCAGAGTGGATGGCGTTCTGCAGGAGGTCAACTTCACCGAAGGTGGGTCTGTCAAAAAGGGCGATGTGCTGTTCCGCATTGAGAAAAGGAAATATGCGGCGGGTGTCGATAGCGCTCAGGCTGCTTTGAAAAGCGCTCAGGCTTCTGCACTGAGCGCCAAAACGGAACTCGACCGGCAACAGACACTTTTTGACAAAGGCGATGCTCCCAAATCCGTTCTGGACACAGCCAAGGCGACGTTTGATGAGGCTCAGGCCTCAGTGGATGAAGCACAGGCCGAACTTGAAATCGCGCAAATCAATCTGGACTATACAGAGATCGTTAGCCCTCTGGACGGGCGGATCGGGTTGTCAGTTGTCGACGAAGGCAACATCGTAGACTCTGACAGTGGTGTTCTGGCAACCGTCGCAAGCGTTGATCCCATGCTTGTTAGCTTTTTTGTCAGTGAGCCCGTATTGCTGCGCGAACGACGCAATGGATCGATCTCGCCCCAGGGCATCAAACTGGCGACACAGATCACTCTGGCCGACGGTCAGACCTACGATACGGAAGGCAAAGTGATCTATGTGGGCGACAGCGTCAGCCAAGACACCGATACTATCGAGCTAAGGGCAACATTCTCTAATCCTGACGGATTTCTTATTCCTGGTCAGTTTGTCATCGTCACGCTCAGTGGCTCGGATGACACCAAAGTTTTGACCGTGCCACGCAATGCGGTTCAGTTCGACAAGCAAGGCCATTTTGTATTCTCGGTGGATGACAAAAACACCGTTCACCGAAAAGATATTGAAATCGGCACTCAGACCGCGACCAGAGCCCAAGTGAATTCTGGCCTGAAAGATGGTGATCGGGTGGTCGTTCAGGGGCTGCAGAAAATTCACGACGGATTGGTCGTGCAACCTGTCGATAGTCAGAGTTAGGTCTTGGCTTGATCTCTCACTATTTCATCAATCGCCCGCATTTTGCCGCCGTCGTTGCGATTTTGATGGTACTTTTTGGGGCGGTCTGCGTCCGGCTCATGCCGATCTCGGAATATCCGAACATTACACCACCGCAGATATATGTGACCGCGACCTACCCGGGCGCAGATGCGCAAGTCATTCAAGAATCCGTGGCCACGCCCATTGAAGAACGCGTGAATGGGATCGACGGCATGTTGTACATGCAGTCCACAAGTTCGAATGATGGCAGCTATGAACTGAGTGTTTCGTTCGACTTGGGAACAGACCCCAATGTTGCGGCGGTGGAGGTGCAAAACCGCATTGCCCTGGCCAGCGCTGAATTGCCATCCGTTGTGCAACAGCAAGGTATCGAGGTTACCAAACAATCCGGAAACATGATCCTGGTGATCAACCTGACATCGCCTGATGGGTCGCGGGATGAGTTGTACCTCAGCAATTACGCAGCCGACTTTTTGCACGATCCTTTGCAGCGTCTACCGGGGGTCGGTGGTGTATCTCAGTTCGGCCAGTTGGAATACAGCATGCGGGTGTGGATCAACCCTGTTCGCATGGCCGCGCTGAATATCACCGCCTCAGAGATTGCGGATGCGATTGAAAGCCAAAACGTTGTAGCAGCCGCTGGACAAGTCGGGGCCCCGCCATTTGGCGATGCCCGCACGGATTTTCAATTCAAGCTTAGAGCCGAAGGTTTGCTGCGGGATGCAGAAGAATTTGGTCGGATCATCATTTCTACAAGCGACGACGGATCGATCACCCGACTGGAGGATGTGGCACGGATTGAGCTTGGTTCAGCAACCTACGCTGGGTCCTCTCAATTGAACGGCAAGGATACGGCGGCGATTGCGGTGCATCAGGAAAGCACGGCCAACGCGCTGGAGATTTCAGACAGCATTCACAACTTGATGGGCGAGCTTTCAAAGAAGTTTCCCGAAGGGGTCTCATATGAGATCACGTATGACGTAACGGATGCCGTCCGTGTTTCAATCGAAGACCTTCTGAAAACCCTGGCGTTGACTGCAGGTTTGGTGATCGCGGTCACGTTTTTCTTTCTGGCCAGCTTCCGAGCGACCATCGTTCCCGCAATTGCGATCCCTGTCTCACTATTGGGTGCAATCGCATTGATCTATGCGATTGGGTTCAGTGCAAACATGATCACACTGTTTGCTTTGGTTCTAGCTATCACTCTGGTGGTTGATGATGCGATCATCATCATCGAAAACGCCGAACGGATCATGACCGATGAGGGGCTTGAGCCGCGCGACGCGACGCTCAAGGCGATGTCACAGGTTAATCGTCCGATCATCGCGACCACTTTTGTGCTGGCAGCCGTTTTCGTTCCGGTGTGTTTCTTTCCCGGAGTGACCGGGACGATCTACTACCAATTCGCAGCGACGATCATCTTCGCTTTTGTGCTGTCCGCCGTGAATGCGCTGACCCTGGCCCCAGTGCTTTGCGCCATGGTGTTGAGATCGGGTGTGAAGCCGATTGGTCCGTTGCGGTTTGTGCCCGCGGCAGTGTCTTGGATTAGACAGCAGTATATGTGGCTTGTGTCACTAATGCTGCGATACATCGTTGTCTCTTTGCTTGTCTTTGTCGCTTGTGTCGGTTCCACCATTTATTTGTTTAAAACCGTTCCAACCGGCTTGATCCCGCAAGAGGACAACGGTGTTTTGTTGGCGGCCATGGCACTGCCGGATGGGGCCTCGCTTCAACGGACCCAGGCTTTTATGTCTAAAGCTGGCGAGGTGATTCAAAAGGCGCCCGGCGTGGAGACCGTTACAACCGTGTCCGGTGCCAGCATGCTGACGGGTGTTCGCTCCAATGCCGGTATGGCGATCATCACGCTCCAACCATGGGACAAACGCACCAGCCCGGATTTGCATTGGGATGCGATCATGCAGGATCTGGATCGGCAACTGGCCATTTTGCCCGAGGCACAAAGCTACGTATTTCCCTTTCCAACCATCCACGGGCTTGGATCGACGGGTGGCATCTCGGTCGAGCTTTTGGATCTTGAACAGGGAGACGGTGCGCAATTGGATTCCGTCATGAATGCATTCGTTACAGCTCTGAATGCCGCGCCGGAATTCGTTCGCGCCAATGGCAGCTTTTCGGGTCAGACTCCACAATACCGCTTGTCCGTCGATCGGGATCGCGCCGAAACGCTGGGCGTAAGCGTCTCGGACATCTTCACCGCATTGCAAGCCAATCTAAGCACCTTCTTCGTGGACAACTTCATCCTGTCAGAGCGGGTCTATTGGGTCGTCATTTCTGCTGATGCACAGTTTCGGCAAACGCTGGATGATGTGGACAACATCTACGTCAAAAACAGCGCTGGTGAGTCTCTGCCCTTACGAAACTTTGTGAGCAGCGAACCGGTTCTCGCACCGGATGCAATCCCGCGATATAACCTGTTCACAGCCGCCTCTGTCAGCGCACAGTTGGCAGACGGTGTCAGCTCGGGCGCGGGCATCCAAGCCATGCAAGAGATCGCTGACAAAACGCTGCCGGACGGGTTTCGGATCGAATGGTCTGGTGTGACCCAGCAAGAGGTCAAGTCTCAGGACATGGTGCCTTACATCATGCTGTCAGCGCTGATTTTGGCCTACCTGTTTCTAGTGGTGTTATACGAGAGCTGGATACTGCCGCTGTCGATTATCAGCTCAGCCATATTTGCATTGCTGGGCGCGCTAATACCCATCGCCTATTTCCCGTTTCTCACCAGCAACATTTTCGCGCAGATTGGCATGGTGTTGCTGATCGGATTGGCCGCCAAAAAGGCGATTATGGTGGTCGAGTTCGCCAATCAGGAAAGGCAAACGGGGGTTAGCATCCGCGAAGCAACTTTGAAGGCGGCAGAAATCCGGTTTCGCCCGGTCACGATGACCGGATTGTGTTTCATAGTGGGCGTCTTGCCGTTGGTATTGTCCAGCGGGGCCGGCGCTGCAGCACGTTTGTCCATTGGTTACCCGGTTCTTTTCGGCATGGTGCTGGACAGTACACTAGGTCTCTTGATGATCCCTGTTCTGTTCGCGACGTTTCAGTCGCTCAAAGAATATTTGATTGAGGCCGCTAAACCACGATAGCTTTCTTTGCCATTTCACTGACGCTGTGTTCCAATGTAGCGAAAGTTCAATCTAGAATCCGTTTGCGAACGCGTCGTATAGTGGTTGCTGCGTTGCACAATAGTTCCTGCGCTAGGGTCAGGATGCATTGCTTCCTGCCGCGCCGCATGATTCACGGCTCCGAAAACGGGGCGGTGATAAAGGCGATCTTTTCTGGCTAAGCGACGAGCAGTTGGCCAAGCTTTCCCCGTTCTTCCCTAAGTCGCACGGCAGGCCACAGGTTGATGATAGAAGGGTACTGAGTGGGATTATCTTCTTCAATCGCAATGGATTGCGATGGAGAGACACGCCTGAGGCGTACGGACCGCACAAGACGCTCTTCAGCCGGTGGAAACGTTGGAGCGAGAAAGGCATCTTCGCCCAGGTGATGGTGTGCCCGGCTGCCGAACACGGCGACGAAAAGACCGTGATGATCGATGCGACCTATCTGAACGCACACCGTATTGTGACCAGCATGGCCGTAAAAAAGGGGGGGGTAGCCCAATTGGTCGAACCAAGGGCGGCATGAACACCAGACTGCATGCTATCTGCGACAGCCAGGGGCGGCCGCTCAGCCTCTTCGTCACCGCTGGTCAGGTCAGTAACTACATCGGCGCGGGCGTCTTTCAGCAGTATCCCACAAGTCGACTGGCTACTTGGGGATCGCGGCTATGACGCCGACTGGTTTCGAGAAGCGGTAAAAGAAAAAGGGATACGCGCCTGCATCTCCGCCCGTGAGCAACGCAAGACCCCGGTCAATTACGATAGTGCAGGTACAAACGCCTCAACCGTATCGAGATTATGTTCCGCATCCCCAAGGGACTGGAGACGCATCGCAACCCGATATGACCGCTGTCCCAAAGTACTTCTTTCTGCCATAGCGCTCGCAGCAACAGTCACCTATTGATTATGAATCCTGACCCTACAGAAAGACAGACAACAGGCCCCTTATTGAAAATAAATCAGGGAGTTACGACACTATTGTGGTCATCAAACTCATGGCAAGAAGTGAGTTTCGTAGCCAATTGCCAAGACGAGTGTGACCTTAAAGTGCTGCATGGAGCATTGACAGCAAGTATTAAGCTGGGTTTCTGAAGAATGAGCCTAAGACAAGAAACAGAAATTCTCTGATTAACAGTTAGATTTGATCCGCGCTCCGTCAGTTTGAAATCCAAGCCACCAATTTCTTGAACGACCTCGTGCAGCGCTACACTCTCAGCGACTTTCATGATTTTCTCGTCAGATGGTCGTTTCTTTAGACCTAAGGTCAATGCCCGACGCAGACTACCTTTCAGGATCAAGGGCTGGTGAGTGAGAACGCCGACGGATCGGCGCAAGCTTCCGGGTGTCAGTTCGAAAATGTCTTTGCCGTCCAGTTTTAACGACACAACTCCAAGCGATGCGTTGCCAAGCAGTGCGATTTCAATTTGATCCATTAACGTGCTGGAAATGACGGCCTGTGCCCCTGGGGGTATTTTCAACGCGGGACCATGCGTGGTATTGATCTCAACAGATACGGGTTCTGTGCGCAGATGAGCTTTTGTGCTTCGGGATGCCGCCAACGGGCGGTTCAAAGCCCGTGACAGATTGTCGTAGGCTACACGGTATTTCGCGGCATGATCGCTGGACGTCATCGCATTGCGCAAAGGCCGAATCATCAGCCCCAGAGCAGCCAAGCCGGCCGCGATTGTTCCCGCAGACAGGCCACCAGTTCCGCCGATCACCATGATCAAGCTCGCAGCGATCGCGGCAGAGAACTCTGGCACGGTCTTTCGGACCTCGCTCAGACCCCGGCGCGCGCAGGCCGTATCGGCCACGCGATCGGCCCGGCGGTCCAGCGACTTCATCTCGATGTTGCGCCGTCCCAGTGCAGATAGCCTTGGCGCTATAGGCAGGCGCTCGGTGACATCCGCTGCCAGCTGCGCCCGCAGTTTTCGCAATTGGCGGTGTGCGTCCAGAAGTTTGCGTTGGGTAAACGCCGCCCAAAGTGCTGAGGGCAAGATCGCGCAGATCGCCACCCAGACAAACCGCTCGTCAAGATAAATCAGCACAGCCGTCGCTGCGGGCAACAGGATCGTAGCCTGAATAAGTCGGGGCAAGCCGAGGCCGGGCCAATCCTGAAGTGCCGACAGGTCTCCGGTAAAGCGCAGGACATGGTAGCCCATGCGCCTTTGGTCCAGATCGCGTTGATCGCTGCGGCTTGCGTGATCGAACAGCCTCAGACGGACATCTTTGGCGTAGTTCTGGCCCAACCGTTCCGCGAGTGCCCGAAAGACCAGTTGCATCAGTGCGCCGCACAGCCCCGCCACGCCGATGACTGCAATCGGAAGAACGGGCAGGTCCGATCCGGCATGCAAGGCGACAAAGACCGTGCGCGTTGCAACGGCCACCACTGCAAGAGCGGTGGCCTGAGTGAGGGTCGCAAACAGAATCCAGATAAACAGGCGACGTCTTTGACCCTCAAGCAGTCCCGGGGGGGTCATGCGGCGTGCCGGGTCCGCTCAATCCCGGCGCGTGCGGCCAATGTGTTTGCATATGCCGGATCAAGAAGCTGACTGCGTGTCAGGACCTGAACACCCGTGGCGGTTTGTGCCTCTTCGACCGCCATGGGCGAACATGACAGCATCCCTGTCAGTGCGATCGGGCGAATTCCGTTTCGGCCCAGCTCGGCTACGCCCCCTGCGGCTGCGACCGGATCGGCGCAGGCAAACAGGTACTTCGAGAACCGGTCGCGAACGGAGGCGTCCGCCAGCAGGGCGGCTGTTTCGCGCTGAAAGATGCCATCCGCCAGCTCCATCACCGCGATATCGCAGCCGAGGGATTCTGACTCGCCCAGAAGAGTATCAATGCCCGCAACGATGCGCGGCATGGGTTCCAGATAGGTCGTGACCATGCCTGCGTCGGTAAAATCGGCCACAAAGGACGCACCGGCATCGACAAAGGAGTTGTAGTCTCCAAACGCGCCGGTCCCGGTGCCTTTCAGCACGGCCACTTGCCACCCGGCCTTGGTCAGACCATGGGCCAGGGCCGCTGTTGCGGTTGTCTTGCCCGAGTTCATCGCGGTGCCAACCACACAGATCACGGGGATCTGGGCCGGTCTTGTGCGCCTGGGCAGGGCGAAATCAATGGTGTTCAAAACAGCGCCGTCTTTTGATGTGATCCGCCCCAACGGCTGAATACGGGTCGGGGGCTTAATACGCTCATTGCGATGTATCATACGCCCAAGACAGCCTCCGCCTGCGAGCATGTCGCTGCCCTTTTTGTCGATCTCAGCCAGCCCTTCGAATTGATCGGGCGCGTATCGCGCGCCGCAGGGCAGTACAACAAGATCACCCGGATACAGGGTCGAAGATCGCCCCGCGGGTAGCTGAATACGTCGATGGTTGCCAATGGATGTGACGCGACCAAGTATCAGGTCCCCCGGTTGCGATCGCGCAAAATCCTGACGTAACCCTTTAGCCAGGTTTTGATCTATGCGTCTGGTCGCAAAACACCATTTCGCGCTCATGAAGTGATGGTTTCCCACAGTTAATCTCCTGTTTTCTAAAGATTCAAGATTCGCAGACAAGTTTCGTTAATCCGGCTTCGGCGCAGTCGGCGAAGCTGTGCGCGCAATTGGGAATTTCCGTCAGTGACAGATCAGGGACGATCCCCCGCGCCTCTGCGCCGGCGCGAAAGGCCTTGCAATAATGCCGTGCACGCGCCAGCCGGTTACGGCCTTGTGAATCGTCGACATCCTGCCCTTTTCGAAGGGCATCATCCCGATGATGATCCTCGGTGCCCACGTAGACCCGAAGCTTCAGTTCAAGGTAATTCCGCAACTGGTTATGGGCCAGCGCAGGAAAGTTCATCTTCAGAGGCTTTTCGGCCGCAGCCAAACCCATGGGAAAGGGTTGCGTGAAGTCCGGCAAGCAATACCAACCAGCAGCAGCAATATGCAGACTGGCCACCCGTTGCGGATAAAGCATCGCAAATCGGTGCGCGAGTTGCGCGCCGCCGGAATACCCGAACAAGTCGACCTTGTTTGTTTTCGCAACGCCCATTTGCTCAACTAGCGCGAGCATTGCAAGAAGCGAACGATCCGGTCGATAGCCGCCAACGCGCTGAAAATGGGGCCAATGCTCTTTTGAGAACAGGGGCGTGATCAGAACCTGCCCCTTGGCCTCACAATGGGTGCCGAAAGCTTTGGCAATCCCAGCCGCATTCCGCGAAATCCCGTGCAGCGCCAACAGAGGCGGAGTGTCAGGGGCAGGGATACTCGGGATGTGCACATCGGCGGACAGTGTGCGCCGTCCTAGCCTGACCGAAAATCTGGTAGCCATCATCGGTCCGTTGACAGGGGGAACATCCATTGCGGTATCGAACATCATTTCAGCTCCTGATTGTTTGTTGTCTTGCTGGGACAACGAAGTCGGTTGAAATCTATTCCAACTTTTTCGAGATATTTATTTCGGGTTCCGTCAGAAAGCGCTGCATCGGTTTCGAACGATGCAAGTCTTCATTTTTTCTTCGATCATGTGGAATAGTTCTTTTTACCATCCGTTGTCATAGGACGTGACGCGAAACAGGAGAGACGGCATGACGGATCGGTTCCGCAAAGATCTGGTAGCGCTGGTGCCGAAATTGCGCCGGTTTGCGCTTTCACTGGCGGGTAATCAACCGGACGCCGATGATTTGGTGCAGTCGGCCTGTGTGAAAGCGTTAAAGAATGCCGCCCAGTTTCGTGAAGGTACGCGTATGGACAGCTGGATGTACCGAATTATCCAAACTCTCTGGATTGATGACCGCCGGCGCGCCAAGACGCGAGGGCATCCGCTGGACCCCGAACTGGCAGGTCTGAGCGATGAAGGTCGCTCAGCGCGTCTGCCCGAGGATCGGATGATGCTCGAGATGGCAAGAAGCGCTATGGGTGCGTTGCCCGAAAAACAACGCGTTGTGCTGTCTCTCGTCGCGATCGAAGGGTTGAGCTACAAAGAGGTAGCAAATGTACTCGAGGTGCCCGTTGGCACGGTGATGAGCCGTTTGTCACGGGCCAGAGACGCTCTGCTGCCGCAGTTGGGGATGACGAAAGGGCCGATGCAATGAGTGCAAAAACTACAATGGACCCGTCCCGTCTTGCAGCTTTTGCGGATGGGGAGCTTTCACCCGAAGAAGCCGCAGCTGTTGTCATGCATTTGGCGGATCATCCTGAGGATCAGGCCTATGTCGACAATCTCGTGGCCACAAACGAAGCCCTTTTGCAGGCATTCAGCGATCCACTGGATGAGCCCGTGCCCCGAGAGATCAAGAATGTCATCGAGGGTGAGACGCAGACAGCCAAGATCATACATTTTCGTAAACGACCCGCTGTGTGGATAAGCACCGCCGTCGCGGCGACGTTGGCATTTGCCGTGATTACCGTTCCCGATCTGCTTCAGCCGGTCGCTGGACCCAACTTGGCCTTAGGGCCGATCGACAGCGGCTCGAACCTAGCAGCGGCATTGAACCAGCTGCCGTCCGGCGTGCCCGAGCCGTCAGGGCTGGATCAGGAGTTGATGATCCTCGCGACGTTGCCGATTTCAGACGGCTTTTGCCGGGAGTTTGAAATCATCAACCGCGCAGAGCAACGCATCGACCTCGGCATTGCATGCATAACCAACGACAACTGGGTGGTGGAAGTGACGATGTCAGAACCGCTGTCCGCGTCAGGTACCGACGATGGGTTTGTCACGGCAAGCGGTGCTGAAGTGCAGGGGTTGATGCCGTTTCTGGATCGGCTGGGGGCAGGTAACTCACTCGCGCCTGCCGCTGAGGCGGACCTGATCACAAACGGCTGGATCCGCTAAGGTTCTTTGCTAGCACAGCGTAGCAGCATTCAGCAGCCCATGACCAAACACGTCGTCGACCCCGGGCGCGCCCAGGTCTTGTGCGGCGTTTCTCAGACGCTCGCGCACCTGATCCGGCGATAACGTTCCGTCTTGCGACAGCATGATCGCGACCGCCGCAGTGACAAAGGGAACTGCAAAAGATGTTCCCGATTTTAGGCGCGCGCCACGAATGGATGTTGCTGACAGCATGTTGACGCCCGGTGCGGTTATATCGATATGAGGCCCGCGCTGCGCTTTCCGGTAGATACGTGCGCGCGCATCCACGGCTGTCACGGCAAGTACTGTGTCAAAGGCTGCGGGATATCTCGGCTCGCCGGACGGGCCTTCATTGCCCGCCGCCGCAACCAGAACGATCCCATCTTGTTCCACCATCTGATTGACGATGTCCTCCAAAAGACTGTTGCTGGGGCCGGTCAGAGACAGGTTGACGACGCGTACGCCACGAGCTTTCAACGCATCTAACCCACGCAACACCGAGATTACGTCAGCGCGTTCATCCGATCCATTTCGCGCAAACGCATCCACCGCTATGACTTCTGCACCATGAATCAGTCCGGGAACCCGGCTGTCCGGATCACCGATCAAAAGCGATGCAACTGCGGTCCCGTGGATGGCTTTGGAAGACGAAAGGCTTTGATCGGCAAGTTGAATCAGCTCTAGCTGCGCACCCGCCATGATTTCGTGTTCAGCATTTATCCCGGTATCGATCATCCCCACTGGAACCCGTACAGGGCAGGTCGCCTGAACGTAGTCAGCACTTGGCCATTTGATCATCTCCCAGGCCGGGCAGTTTTCATGCAAACAAGCGTCTGATGACGCAACGTGTGTTTCGCTTTGTTCAGAGCGGTAGTAGTGATTGAAATCAGCCGTACCACCAGAAGGCAGTGAGCGAACGCGATCTCGGGCGGCATCCAGATCCAGCCCGCTGGGTGTGGTCAGCCGAGTCAAGACTCGATCAGAAGCTTCAAGGGCCTCCGTTTCGGAAATCTCAAAACCCTCAGACAGAAGCTGTTCCAGGTCTTCGGCGGATGCATCTGCGACAACTATTTCAAATGGAGCCTGCGCGGGGAGTAAAACGGGTGTTGGCGTCACCACCGGTTGTTGCGGCTCTCGGTTCGTTAACCTCCTGATTAGGTTTTCGAATGGGTTGTCACCGAAGGAATTCTGCCCGTTTTCGGCACCGTTTCCACGTCGACTATTCCCATCGTCGTCTCTGTCATCATCGTCATCATCATCATCGTCATCCGCCCAAGCGACGGACAGGAATGACACTTGCCACTCCGTTGGTAATGCAAGGTGTAGAGGCAACATCAAGATGAGTACTAAGCCGACCTTAGAAAACTGCTTCGCTAACTTTTTCATCTGAGTATCCAATACAACTTTGGGTGACCTAAGAAAACAACGCTGAGCATCGGGGTTTATTCCATATCTTTGAGCAACGTGGCCATGACAATCTGCGGGTTCGGCGCATGTTGCAGTGCCCATTGGCTCTGGGCGCCGATAAGCACGCACTCTTGACGCGCAGAAACTCGCGTCGATCCTAGTGGAGTTGATCCGTTTGACAGTGTCTGACGTCAGCACCAATGGGACAGTTTAGGTCGATTTGATAAGAGAGGGTTTTTTCTCATCGCAACCGCCAAGAAGTGGAGATGAGAAAGAAACCCGGAACCAAGCAGAGCCACGGTGAGAAGGTCGTAAAAGACATCCGCCGCGCGACCCGCAAACAGTATTCCGCAGAAGAGAAGATCCGGATCGTTCTGGATGGCCTAAAAGGCGAGGACAGCATTGCAGAGCTGTGCCGCCGCGAAGGGATTGCACAAAGCCTGTATTATAACTGGTCCAAGGAATTCCTTGAGGCGGGTAAGAAGCGGCTGGCGGGTGACACGGCACGTGCCGCTACCTCGACCGAGGTCAAAGACCTGCGTCGTGAAGCCCGCGATCTGAAGGAAGTTGTGGCGGAACAGGCCCTAGGGTCAGGACCCATTGATTTCCGCTTGGCTGCGTGATTCACGGTCGGAAAGCCGAGCGGTGACCGTGTCTGATCTTTTCTGGCTAACGGACACGCAAATGGCGCGTCTTGAGCCTTTCTTCCCGAAGTCTCACGGTAAGCCTCGCGTCGATGATCG